>JAEVZP010000079.1 GCA_023392185.1 Bacteroidota bacterium | reverse complement strand
GAGGCGGTTGTAGTTGTTTTCGTCTACCAGGTGCAGGAGGCCCAGCTGGCTGTCTTTGCCGCCCATCGTCAGCGATTGGGGCGCCGTGTTGCCAGCCGTGTTGCAGGCCACATAGGTGTTGGTAGTGCCAAAATCCACAGCAAACGTAAACTGCTGGGTGCCTTCCTGCACTTTCCGGAGCCGGGGCAGGAGCAGACCCGAGGCCGGCAGGCTGCTCGTTACCTGAATAATGTCAAACTCCTGTGGCAACACATAGATATCGGTACTGAAATACGATTCACTTTTATCTTGCTTGCGTTGCACGTCTGCTGCTGCCACCTCCGTAACCGCTGCATCATCTTTAAAAAACTTCAGGCTGTAGCGCAGGTGCTGGTTGTGCAGCTCCCGGTCGGCATCGGCAAGCAGCACCCGGTAGTTGGCGCCCGCGTCGTTTCCGGTTTTGAGGAAGGGATAGACGGCTACCGTAAGGGCATGCTCGCTTACCACACCCCGGTTTTCGGCGGCCGAAGGCGTCAGCGGCAGTTCCAGCGACTGGCTTACCTTGTAATTGCGCTTCAGCTCGATGATCGCACCTTTCTGGACCGGCAGGCGCAGGACCACATCCACCGACCCGGCCACACCTTTTTTCATCTCAAACATCTTCACGCCCGTCCCCGGCACGACGCCCTGGAGATCTTCGGTGGAGAAATACCGGAAAATTTCCTTCTTGAGCGGTAGCAAATAGCCGGTTTCGTCGCCCAGGTGACCATCGAAAAACCGGTTGCTGTCCACCGCAAAAGGCAGGCGGAGGAGGTAGTCTTCGAGGAAATCGGAAGTGGTCAGGTACGGATGCACCACCTGTTCCATGCCCGGCAGCCGGCGTTTTTCCAGCGGCTCCGGGTCAGTATGGGGCACGCGGGTTTCCGGGCTCCAGGCAGCGCCCACATAGTTTAGCGACCGGGGGAAAGAATAAGCCGGCAACACAAGCGGCAGTTTCCCGGCTGGCCTTTTGCCACTTCCGGGCCGGATGGTAAAGTCGCTGGCCGCCAGCTGGTCTTCCAGTCCGGCAATGCCTTTGAGCGGATGGCCGAGGATTTCCGGGTGGCTGCCCGCGCCGGTGGCGGCAATGGCGATATCGGTATAGGTTTCGGTGTAGGACGCTTCGCTGAGGCCCTGCACTTTTTGCCGCAAGGCTTCGGGCAGGCGCGTAAAGCAGTCGTTGAGATAATCGTTGACGGCGCTGAATGTGGCATTGAATCCGCGGAAGGAGGCGCGCAGCGAAAACACATAGAGGATGAAATCTTCACTCCGCCGGTTGAGCGCACGAGGCGGCCCCGAGAATGCCCTGCGATCGCCGAGGTTGATGGCTACAAACGAAAGGTCGTTGGCGGACGAAAAGGCAAGCGTGGCCGGCGAGGTCCCGCCAATGATATTGAGTGGATGCGGACCGTTGGCATAGTTGAGCAGGTAGATCTGCTCCAGCTCGTTGAAGTTGTAGGCCGCCGCATCCTGCTGCAAAAACATGCGCAGCGTTTGACCGAAAAGGCGCTGCTGCGCGCTGGAGGCTGATCCGAGGAGTTGCCCAAGGTCGCTGTGCGGGTCAATAGTCAGGTCGCTGCCCTGCATCCGGATGCCACTGTTCCAGGGAATAATCTCAATGTCATTGCCGAGCAGGGGTGCCTGAAAAAAGATTTCCAATACATCGAGGCAGTCAGAAACCACTTTATGGTAGATCGTAGTGCCGTCGGGCTGTCCCGAGCTTTGCACCTGCCGGAAAGCATTGGTGGCAATGTCGATGCGGGCGAAAGGCGTGGGGATAGCCGTGATTTCGTGGCTCACCTTGGCGCCGGCCGGGTCGGGAATGGTGTTGATGTGGACCTGCTGCATCGCCATGGTTTCCTGCCAGTCTTCTACCGTTTCGGGGCCGTTGTTGTGCAGGCGGAAAATCTTATTCATGGGTTGCAGTCGAATCTTTAGAGCCGGTATGGAAGTATTTTCCGGCAGCAAAAAAAAGAGAAAAGAAGCCGCACGCCACACGCGCCGGGAGCAGGCGGCGGCTTTAGCCGGGTAAAGTAAAAGAAAAATATCTGAATCCTGCTGCCCTGTTCCCCGGTACGTCTGGGGAAATGATCGTCTGCTGGCAGAGCTGCACGGCCTTAAAAGGCCAGCGCGGGCCAGCATTTTTTGTTCTGCCCTTTCGGGTAAGGGCATAAAAATGCCGGAAGCCTCCCCAGACTTCCGGCATCGTACTTTTCCTCACCCAACTTTTTAAACGGTGCAACTTAAAAGACAGCAGTTGTGAAAAAGGTGTTGGGCCGGACTAAATATATTTTTTGATTTTATGGAAGCCGCGCCGCTCAGGATCATTTCATTTCCTGTAGCAGGAAGTCGATCACCCGCGGATAGTAGAAGTGCTCGAGGCGCAGCACCCGCGCGGCAAGCGTTTCGTCTGTGTCGCCGGGCACTACCGGACAGCGGGCCTGCAGCAATACAGCCCCTTCATCATAATGTGCATTGACACGGTGAATGGTAATGCCCGATTCCAGCTCACCGGCAGCCAGGACAGCACTGTGCACATGCCGTCCCCACATGCCTTTGCCGCCGTGGCGGGGGAGTAGGGCAGGGTGGATGTTGAGGATTTTTTCCGGAAATACTTCTATTAATGAAGCCGGAATTTTCCTTAAAAAGCCCGCCAGGATAATTAAAGACGGTTGAATATCAATTAATTGTTGCAGAATTTCCGGCGAAGCCATTGCGGCATCATTGGCTACCAGCGACGGAATTCCTTTTTCGGTAGCCAGCTCCAGCACGCCCAGTCCGGCCTTGTTGGCTACCACAAGCTCCACGCGCGCCGTGCCGGTTTTTTCGAAATACTCAATAATAGAACGGGCATTGGAACCCCGACCGGAAGCAAAGACGACAAGCTTGTGCATAGGGTCGCAAAGGTATATTTTCCGGAAATTCCGGAGCCTTCCTCTCTTTGAATGAGCCGTTGGGCTTGGGCAAATCCACGCTTTCCCTGGAGGAGGGTTTCCGGAAGCAGGCGGCAGATCCGGGCTCAAGCGATATGCGATTGCTGCTATGCCGGTCAAAGTTTTCATTTGGCCAGCCAAATGAGGAGACGGTTAATCGGATAGGTCAAAACGCCAAAAACAAGATCTGTTGCCAGGCCGATAACGGGAAGCAGCAGAAAAACCCACCATTTATACTTGAATTTTGCCCTCATCCCTCCGGTGAGATGGGCCCAAACGGAAAGCATCCTGTCTTTGTGGTAAAAGAGAATCAGCAGGTCTGAAAGCAGCATGCAACCCAGTCGGATCGGCAAAGCAGCGCCAAACCTATGGGTCGTGAAGGCAAGATCCACTAAAAATATTTGTCCCAGGATTGGAAGCAAAATCAACGCTCCGACCAAAACGGTCCTGTTGACGATGATCAGAAGCGCACCGATCATTTGCGAAACACCCACAACGATGTCAAATGTCCTGTCCAGGCTAAAGAGATGCCAGGCCAGGTCGAATTTGTCTACATCTTTTAAAGGTGTATTCAGGATTTCAACGCTTCGGTGGCCGAATTGGTCACCTGTCAGTTTGCCGATTCCATAATCCGCCATGTAGTAGGCCAGATACCACCTCAGGACCAGAACGGCAAAGTCTAAAAACTGCGCTTTCGTGAGTTTCAAAATCCTTGAAATGGTTTGTTGAAAGCCCGCCAAAGACTACAGAACCCTTTGGTTCGCAGCGTCCTGCAACGGCGGCTTTGGTGTGTGTAGAGTACTGGTGCGACCCTACGCCGCGCAGGGGATGCAATTGTAATTCTTGGTTTCGTTATGTTTCCTACTGCGTTGGTTTTACCGTGTAATATTTGTCAAAGCTGGTATAAATGCGGGTTTCTTTAAGTTGTCCCTGGTCATAAATTTCAGTTTTGGTTTTATCGGATGATTTTTTGTCGAAGTGTATTGTTTCTTTTAGTTTGCCGTCATTGTTGTATACTTCCGTTTTCAGGTTTCTTCCATCTTCCTGATAATGAATGGTTTTTAATGTGCCATTGCTTTTATAAGAATACTGTTTTGAGTTGTAAAAATTTCCGGTTTTATAAGTAATGCCTTCATATTCGTATTCATTGGAGTACTTTCCTTCCAGTACCAATTTTCCTTTACTGTCATGAATAAAATAATAGGCTTCATTTTCAGGGCTCAGCAATTCAAAACGGGTTGTCAATTCCGGGTTGCTGCAAGGTCGGTGCACCCTGTCTTCTGTCTTTTTGAAAACAGTGGTGTCATTTTGAGAGACCCAAAGGGTGTCTGTTTCAGATAGATTTGTTTTAGAATGCCGCTTCGAAATGATCATTTCCTTTTCCGATCCTTTTTGTAAATGGCAGGTATTAAAAGTGCTAAAAATCAAGTATAATAGAAGGGCTCCTGTTTTCATAAAATTTCCGCAGCTCAATATTAAACAAACAATGGTTTAGGATAGCGCACCACACAAATATAGCCGAATCAAAGTTCTCCTTAACACGCTTAAGGGTTGCTTTTTTATCACTGAGAGTGAGGTGTTTGCGTTGTAGTGCCGCTACGTTCGTCCCTACCGCACGAGCATCCGATACAATGGCAAGAGGTAATGCCCTCCCCGGTTCAACAATTCGATGTCATTCCCCAACAAAACCCCTTCTAAAACTGTTTTCAGATACCCATTTAACCGTATTTTCGCCAGTCTTTTTCCGGAAATTCAACCCGTTTTTCCGGAAATATTTGCGCCTTCAGAATGTTTGCTTACCTCGAGGGAAACCTTACCTATAAATCGCCTGCCCTCGTCACCCTGACCACCGGTGGCATTGGTTATGAACTGCACATTTCCCTTCATACCCACGAAAAAATCCAACACTTGGAAGCGGCCCGGCTTTACACGCATCTTAAAATTGCCGAGGACGCCTGGACACTCTATGGCTTTGCCGACGAAGCCGAACGCACCACCTTCCGCCATCTGATCGGCGTTTCCGGCGTGGGCACCGCCACGGCCCGGCTCATTCTCTCTGCCCTCACCAGCGAAGACCTCGGACGCATTATTTCCAATGGCGACCATATTGCCCTGGGGAAAATCAAAGGCATCGGACCCAAAACGGCGCAGCGCATGGTGCTGGAGCTGAAAGGAAAGATTCTGCCTTCCACCGAAAATCCTTTAGGCGCTTCGCAGGGCAGCTGGCACAATACCACGGCCGATGATGCGTTATTAGCCCTGGTAAATCTGGGCATTGCCCGCAGCGCTGCCGAAGCCGCGATTAAAAAAGTGGACGGTGCCGCCGATATGACCGTGGAAGCCCTGCTGAAAGAAGCTTTAAAAAGAATTTAAATGAAGTTTCTTTGCAGGCGCAAAAGGAAAAAAGTATAAGAACCCGAAACGCACAGGATAATTGAAGGGACAGCACTCTTTCGGTTTACGATTTTTATTGGTGATTGTCACCGTGGGCTTTCTGGCCCATGCCGGCGCGCGCGTGCCCGGCGGGCCGCGTGCGCCCCTGCCGGAGTATGACTACACCGATAACGATACGCCCGAAACCCTGCGCTTTCCCATTCAGGACAATACCGGCGAGCCGCTGATCGACCGGCGCAACGGCGGTTTCGACCTCGAAGACCCGCCGAATATCCGCCGCGAGGTGGAATACGACCCGGAAACCCGCCGCTATTATCTTTCCGAAAAAGTAGGCGATCAGTTTATCCGCAACCCTACCTACCTCACTTTCGACGAATACGTACGGGAGCAGGCCCAGCGCGATGAACAAGCGTACTGGAAGCGCCGCCTCGACGCCCTGTCGCTGTTCAACACCAAGCCGAAACTGCCGCAGATGTACCGCGAAGGCATCTTCGACCGCATCTTTGGCGGCACCGGCATTCAGGTGCGCCCGCAGGGCAATGTGGACGTGACAATCGGCGGCAACTGGCAGAACATCCAGAACCCGACGCTCGTGCAGCGCGCGCAGAAATACGGCGTTTTCGATTTTGACCTGCAGATGAACATCAGTCTGCTGGCCACCATCGGCGACAAGCTGAAGCTGAACCTCTCGAACAACACCAAGGCGCAGTTCGATTATCAGAACCTGCAAAAGATCGACTATACCGGAAAGGAAGACGAAATTTTGAAAAAACTCGAGGCCGGAAATATTTCTTTCCCGCTGCAATCCTCGCTGGTGCAGGGGGTGCAGAGCCTTTTTGGTCTTAAAACGCAGTTGCAATTTGGCAAACTATGGGTAACGGCCGCCGTAAGTCAGCAGAAATCCAAGCGGGCCTCGCTGACGGTGCAGGGCGGCGCACAAACCCAGCAATTTGCCATTAAAGCCGACGATTACGAAGAAAACAAAAACTTCCTGCTCGGCCAGTATTTCCACGACAACTACAACAATGCCCTGCGCGAGTTCCCGGTGATTCGCTCGCAGGTAACGATTAATAAGATTGAAGTTTGGGTGACCAACCGCACCGGTGCTGTAAACGATGTGCGCGACCTGATGGCCTTTATGGACCTTGGGGAAGCAGCGCCCTACCGGCAGGATTTGCAGGACCCGGCAGCTGCCGCCACCGTGCGCAACCTGCCCACCAACACCACCAACCGGCTGTATTCGGAACTGCAATCGCAGCCGGCAGCCCGGTCGCAGGGCAGCGCCACCAACATCGTGACCGGTGCGCTGGGCCTGCGCGAAGGGGAAGACTTTCAGCGCGTAACCGCCCGGAAACTGCAACCCAGCGAATACTCTTTTAACCCGCAGCTGGGTTATATCTCCCTGACTTCCACGCCCAACCCGGATGATATTGTGGCAGCGGCGTATCGTTATACCTATAATGGTAAGACCTATCAGGTAGGGGAGTTTTCGGAAGACCTGCCGCCCGACAGCACCAATCAGAAGCTGCTGTTTCTGAAATTGCTGAAAGGCACCGCGCCGCGCGTGCACCTGCCCATCTGGAAACTGATGATGAAGAACGTGTATGCCCTCGGCGGCTTCGGTCTTCAGAAGGAAGACTTCCGGCTCAATGTGCTGTATCAAAACCCCGGTGGCGGCGAACTGCGCTACCTGCCCGAAGGTCCGAACGAAGGCAAGCTGCTCCTGCAATTGCTCAACCTCGATCGCCTCAACTATCAGAATGACCCGCAGCCCGATGGTATTTTCGACTATGTAGAAGGTATTACGATCAACCCGCAGCAGGGCAAAATTATCTTCCCGGTGCTGGAACCTTTCGGGCGTGACCTGGCTCCGGCCTTTGCCGGTGCGCCCCAGCTGGAGCGGAAGTATCTCTATAACATCCTCTACGATTCTACCAAAACGATTGCGCGGCAGTTTCAGCAAAACAACCGCTATATCCTGCGCGGCTCTTATAAAAGTTCGTCTTCTTCAGAGATTTTCCTCAATGCCTTCAACATTCCGCAAGGTTCGGTAACGGTGACGGCGGGCGGACAGCGCCTCATCGAAAACCAGGATTACCAGATCGAATACGGTATTGGCCGGATTAAAATCCTCAATACCGGTATCCTTAATTCCGGAATGCCGGTGAATATTACCTATGAAGACAACGCCACCTTTGGCTTTCAGCAGCAAAACTTCATGGGTACGCGCCTCGATTACTATGCAAGTCCGAAGCTGACCCTGGGCGGTACGGCCATGCGCCTCACCGAGCGGCCTTTTACCCAAAAAGTAAATTTTGGCGAAGATCCGATTAAAAACACGGTCCTTGGCCTCGATGCTACGTATGCCAGCGAATCGCAGGGCATCACCCGCCTGCTGGATAAACTGCCGATCTACAGCACCACCGCAGCATCATTTATCAACGCTACTGCCGAAGTAGCGGCCTTGCTGCCCGGTCACCCGGAGCAGATTGATGCGCTCGACGGCGGAAAAGGTGCAGTCTATATCGACGATTTTGAAGGGGCCCGCTCGGCTTATGACCTGCGCTCGCCGCCCACCGTATGGAGCCTCGCCTCCACGCCGGTGGACGCCCGCGACGTCAATGATGTAGAGCTTTTTCCGGAAGCCAAACTGTTTGACTCCCTGAGTTATGGCTATCAGCGCGCCCGGCTGGCCTGGTACACCCTGGAGCCCAGCCTGGTGGACGGCACCAACGGCGTTCCGGATTTTATCAAGAAAGATCCCAATCAGCACTATGTGCGGCTGGTGCAGCGGCAGGAGGTGTTTCCACAAGCCAGCAACCTGACGTTGCAAAACGCGCTGCCGACGCTGGACCTCGGCTTCTATCCCAAAGACCGCGGCCCCTACAACTTCGACCTGGATGTAGCCCCCGACGGAGCCCTCAACGCGCCGCGCACCCGCTGGGGCGGTATTCAGCGTGCTATTGAATACTCCGACTTTGAGGCTTCCAACGTGGAGTTTATGGAGTTCTGGGTGATGGATCCGTATATCAACAACCCGACCGGGACCGGTGGCTCGCTCTATATCAACCTTGGTAACGTAAGCGAAGACGTGTTGAAGGATGGCCGGAAGTTTTTTGAAAACGGCATTCCCTATCCCAAAGCCACAACCTCGCTCGACCGCACCCGCTGGGGCTATGTGCCGCGCTTTCAGCAGCAGATCACCCGTGCCTTCGACAATGATCCGGCGGCGCGCGAGACGCAGGACGTGGGCTACGACGGCCTCGACGATACGGAGGAGAAAACCTTTTATGCGGATTTCCTGCAGCGCCTGGCTGCCCGCGTGAACAATCAGGCCGTGGTGAATTCCCTCAACAACGACCCGGCTTCCGACAACTACCGCTATTACCGTGATGCTGCTTATGACAACTCCGATATCAGCGTACTGACCCGCTACAAGCGTTTCAACAACGCGCAGGGGAACTCGCCGATTACCAACGCTTCTTCGGCGTATTCCTTTGCGGCCACCACCATTCCGGAAAGCGAAGACATCAACCGCGATAACACCCTCAACGAAGCCGAAGATTATTTCCAGTACCGCGTTGACATGCACCCATCTACCGATCCCCGGATGCAGGTAGGGCAAAACTTTATCGTCAACAAGCAGACGGTAAACGTGAAGCTGCCCAACGGCAGTACTGAGCCGGAAACCTGGTATCAGTTCAAAGTGCCGATCCGGGAATATCAGCACAAAGTGGGCGGCATTTCCGATTTCCGGTCGATCCGGTTTATGCGGATGTATCTGCATGGTTTTGAAGACAGCGTGATTCTGCGCTTTGCGCGTCTGGAGCTGGGCCGTAACCAATGGCGCCGTTATAATTTCTCCCTGATGTCGCCCGGAGAAAACATCCCGGATGTGGATCTGCAAACCGTAGAATTCAACCTCACTTCGGTGAGCCTGGAAGAAAACAGCGCGCGTCTGCCCATTCCCTATGTTATCCCGCCGGGCGTGAACCGGCAGCAGGCGGCCGTCTCCAACGGCCAAACGGCAGCACTCAACGAGCAGGCCCTTTCGTTGCAGGTGTGCAACCTGAAAGACGGCGATGCCCGGGCGGTATATAAAGAAGTAGGGGTAGATATGCGGCAATTTGAGCGGCTGCGGATGTTTATACATGCCGAAAGCCGCACCGGGCAGCAGCCCCTGCGCGACGGCGACGTGCGGGCTTTTATCCGCATTGGTTCCGACTTTGTGAATAACTATTATGAATATCAGATTCCGCTGAAGATTACCGCCGACGGCGCCCGCTCGGCCGACGACATCTGGCCGCTGGAAAACCGCCTCGACATGGCCCTCGACGAACTGGTGCGGGTCAAAACGTCGCGCAATAACAAAGGACTTCCGGCTTATGTGCCTTACAGTGAAATGGATGCCGCCGGTCACCGCATTGTAGTGGTGGGCAACCCCAACGTGGGCGATGCCAAAACCGTTATGCTGGGCATTCTGAACCCGAAAGCCGACGGCGCTACGCCGGGTGACGATGGCCTGCCCAAGTGCGCCGAAGTGTGGTTCAACGAACTGCGCGCCACGGGGATGAATGAAAACCCGGGTTATGCCGCAACCGGAAAAGTAGCCATTCAGCTGGCCGATCTGGGCAGTGTGCGCCTCGCCGGATCCATGCATACGGAAGGTTACGGCAATATTGACCAGAAAATTAACCAGCGCCGCCGCGACAATTTCTATCAGTACGACGGCAGTACCAACCTGAACCTCGGCAAGCTGGTGCCGCAAAGCTGGGGCGTGCAACTTCCGGTTTTTGCCGGCTACTCCGAAAACGTCAGCACGCCGAAGTATGATCCCTATGATCTGGACGTGAAGCTGAAAGACAAAGTGGCCGCCGCCCGCTCGGCTGAACAGCGCGATTCCATTCGCCGTGCCGCGCAGGACTATACCTCCATTACCTCTTTCAACATCTCCAACGCCCGTATTACCGGCAATCCGGCCAAGGCAGCCAAGAAAGCAAAGCCCTGGAGCGCCCGCAACTTCGACGCCTCTTATTCATACAACAAACAGATCCGGAGCAATCCGCTGATTGAAAAAGACGAACTGATCAACCAAAAGCTGGGACTGGGCTATACCTATTCGGTGACCTCCAAGCCCGTCGAGCCGTTCAAGAATCTTATTAAGAGCCGCTCCAAATGGTGGCAACTGGTGAAGGATTTTAACTTCAATCCCCTGCCTTCCAGCTTTAGCTTCCGCACCGAACTCAACCGCACGTTCGACGAAACGCTGGTGCGCACCGTGGGCGGCGACGGCAATTACCGGGTTCCGGCTACTTACTACAAGAATTTTACCTGGCTGCGCACCTACAACACCCGCTGGGAGCTCACCCGCTCGCTGGCCCTGGATTACAGCGCCACCAACAACAGCCGCATCGATGAGCCTTATGGTCGTATCGACACCAAAGAAAAACGTGATACCCTCTGGGACCGCATCGCTGATTTGGGTCGGAATACGTTTTTTACCCAGACGCTGAACGCTTCCTACAGCGTGCCGCTGGCCAAGCTGCCTGTTACCGACTGGATGACTTTGCGCCTCTCGTATGGGACGACGTATTCCTGGACGGCGGCGTCGCGGTTGGCCTACGACCTGGGCAATACCATTGCCAACACCCAAACCAAGACCGTCAATGGCGAGTTCAACTTTGCCAATCTGTATAACAAGCAGCGCTGGCTGCGCGCTATCAACACGCCCAAGCCGCGTAATCTGAATCCAAAAGACGGCAAAGGGCTGAAAGACCTCCGCAATCCCGGCGATAAAAACGATCTGGGGCAGGCGCCGGAAGTCAAGCAGCCCGATGCAACGACGCCGGGCGGTGGCATGGCCCCCACACCGGTTTCCCGCAAAAAAGGCGCTTCCGACACGGTGCTGATGATCGACAACGCACCGGTGGTGATTTCCGGACTGGCCGACAAGCAGGTAGACTCGTTGCGGAAAGTGGCCCGGACGCAGGAAAAAGCCAAGGCCAAAGCCGAGAAGAAACGGGCGCGTGCTGCCCGGAAAGCCGCCCGCAAGGCGCGCCGCGCTGCCAATCCGGAAATCCCGGATGCCGTCCGCTTTGCGGGCCGGCTGGCAACGGCCTTGAAGCGCACCACCATTTCCTACACCGAAAACGGCGGCACGGTGCTGCCGGGCTTCCTCGATAGCACCCGGATTCTGGGTGTCAATACCCGGACGCTGCAACCTGGTTTTGACTTTGCGTTCGGCTATCAGCCGGGATATGAGTGGCTCGACCAGAAAGCCCGCATGGGACTGATGAGCCGCGATTCGCTGTTCAACGGTCAGCTTTTGCAGCAGTTTGCCCGCAATATCAACATGACCGGTCAGCTGGAGCCGTTCCCGGATTTCCGGATCGACCTGTCATTGACGAGCACTTTCAGCAAGCAATACAGCGAGATTTTTAAAGATACCAACGTCCTCAATGGCCGCATCGGCGACTTCACGCACAACAACCCCTATACGACCGGTTCTTTTACCGTTTCATCCATTTTCCTGAACACACTTTTCGATCCGGTAGGTCGCGATCTTTCGCCTTCCTACGAACGTTTCCTGGCCAACCGCATCCCGGTTTCAGACCGGCTGGGCGGACTGAACCCGTATGTGAATGGCCTGACCGATCCGAACGACCCGGCTTATGCAAAAGGCTATACCCGCTACTCGCAGGATGTGCTCGTACCGGCATTTATTGCGGCCTATTCCGGAAAAGATCCCGGCAGCGTGCCGCTTGTGGACGGCCGTGCCACACGGGTGGATCAAAATCCATTTGGCAATTATCTGCCCTTGCCCAACTGGCGCATTACCTACAATGGCCTGACCAAAATTCCGGCAATCGGTTCTTTCCTCAACACCGCCTCGCTGACCCACGGTTATACGAGCACCCTTTCGATGAACTCGTTTGTTTCGTCCTTGCTCTATGAGGATATCTACAACCTCGGCTTCCCATCGTTTATCGATTCCAACAGCAACAACTTCATTCCGTTCTTCCAGGTGCCGAACATCACCGTTTCCGAGCAACTCGGACCGATGTTGGGAATTGATGTGGCCTTTAAAAATAACCTGACCGCGCGGGTGGAATTCCGGAAAAGCCGGACGGTGAGCCTCAGCCTCATCGACTATCAGGTGGCCGAGCGTTCGGGAACCGAGTATGTTTTTGGCCTCGGCTACCGGGCGCGGGGCGTCAAGCTGCCTTTCCCCATTTTGGGTGTGACCCGTCTGAAAAATGACCTGAATATTAAAGTGGATGTGGGCTACCGCGACGATGTGGCGAGCAATACCTACATGGCGCAAAACGTGCGGCAGTTTACCGGCGGGCAAAAGGTAATCAGTATCTCGCCCAGCATTGACTACATTCTTTCCGACCAGCTGACCCTGCGCTTCTTCTACGATCGTCGGCAAAGCATTCCGTATGTGTCTTCTTCTTATCCCATTACGACAACGCGGGCGGGGGTTACGCTGCGGTTTATTTTCGTGAGGTAAGATTGGAAAAAACAAACTACAGCCGGGAAACTGAAAAGAACCGATCCCTTTCCCAAAGAAAGACAACTGTAGAGACGCCTATTGCGGGCGTCTCTTTTTTAAAGAAAACCTTTCCCAAATTCCGGAAATTTTCCGGAAAAAACACCGCCTTTCCGACTGCTTTGAAAGGAGGTAGTCGCTTTCTTATGAAAATGTCTTCGCCCGGAATCCTGCTGGGTTCCGGCATCTTCTGCAAGCACTTTCTGCACCAAACCGACAAAGTGATGTTAAAGAGAAAAAGAAAAGCAAATACCGGCTATTTTTAGGGATCCCTTACTTAAATAAACAACCACACACCGAAAAAAACATGAAAGCCTACGTACGCTCCGACGCCTCTACTCAAGAGGTGCGCCTCGCCGAAGTTCCAAAACCGCAGGTCGGGCCAGATGAAGTTTTGATTGAAGTAAAAGCCTTTGGCGTTGGTATCCATGACCGGTATTTCATACCCATGAACATCGCCTTTCCGTATGTTATTGGCTCCGAAGGCGCGGGAATAATTGCCGAAACGGGCAGCGCAGTTGAGGGTTTTAAAAAGGGCGACCGGGTGATTTTTACCACTATTTTACAGTCGAAGGGCGGCAGCTGGGCCGAGTTCGCTGTAGCGAATGCTTCCACCCTGATTCGCTTGCCGGAAAACCTGACGTTTGCGCAGGGTGCGGCCTTGCCCATTGCCGGAAAAACGGCGCTCGAAAGCGTGCGCGAGCTGGGACTGGGCGAAGGCGACCGCTTGTTTATCGCGGGCGCTTCGGGCGCGATTGGTACGCTGGTGATTCAGCTCGAAGCACAAAAAGGCGTTCGGGTAGCGGCTTCGGCTTCGGCCCGCAACCAGGATTATATGAAAGAACTGGGCGCAGCAAAAGCCGTGGATTACAACGATCCGGCCTGGACGGAAGAAGTCAAAAACTGGGCTGGTGGCGAAGGCGTAACGGCAGCGCTGGCGATTCAGCCCGGCACCGGTGCCGACAGCATTCGGGTGGTAAAAAACAGCGGCACGCTGATCACCGTTTCCGGCGACAACGCCTCTGTGCCGCCGCAGCGGGGCGTCGATATCCGGCAAATGGGCCATCAGGAAGAAA
>JAEVZP010000206.1 GCA_023392185.1 Bacteroidota bacterium | reverse complement strand
GGTGATCCACAGCAGCCAGGCCAATACCGGAACTCCTATTGAAGGCAAAAGCGATGCCCCGACTTTACCCCTCGAAGAAATTCTGCACAACTACCCGGCCTTTCAGAATCCTGCGGTCATCAAAACTGATACCGACGGTTTCGACACCCTTATCCTGCGCGGCTGCGAAGCACTGCTGCGTACCACGCAACCCGTGCTTTTCTTTGAATATGACCCGCATTTTATCTGGGCAAGCGGCGACGACCCGTTCCGGTTTTTGCAGTTTCTGCGTTCCGTTGGCTATGGCTATTTTATCTTTTATACCAATATCGGGGAATTGCTGGTTGGAATAGATGCTACAGAAGACGAGGCGCTGCTTGGACAGCTGACCGATTATTTCTCCGGAAGGAACATTCTGAGTTTCGCAGATATTGCGGCCTATCCCGGACACATGAAGCCGGAATTTACCTACGCTTTGGAACGAGAGCAAGCCCACTTTGCGGAATCGCGCCATTTTAGCTCCTGTATAAAGAATACCAGTGCGTGAGCCGGATCGGGTTCCCGGGGTTTGGACCAGCTATCCGTTCCGGTGTGTGATCTTCTACCCCGGATATTTCCTGCAATAACAGGCCTGCTGTGGCAACGCTTTCTGCTGTTCCTGCCGGTATTGCGACCGTGTGGGTAGCGGATCGGCATCTACATTCCCATTAATACTTTAAACCGGATGCAGCCAGCACCCTGCCTGCCCGGCACCTGCTTTTGGCGGATTTTCAGGAACCAGCACTGCCGACCGCTCGGAAACTGGTAAAACAGTAAAAGGCTGCCTGATAAATAGCTGTTTGAAGCCGCAAAGCAGTCATTGTGCCAACAGGTCCCTCGCTGGCGCTTCGGGGTGACCGCTTCCTGCCTGATTTTCCGGAAAAAGATCTTTTTTGGGAAGAAAGGTCTGCGGCATCACCTGTCTGATTCTTAAAGCGAAACCGTCTGATCTCAAAGTTGCGTTTCATCTTCGCGCCTGCGCAAAGAATCCGGTTCATGAAAGAAACAATACGTCTTGCCTTATGGAAAATCATAGACGGCCTGGTGCAGCTCTTCCCCAAAGGCGGAGACGGCAAAAAGGTCGCTATCATTCGTCTTGATGAGCTGGGCGACTATGTGCTGTTCCGGAATGCGCTCCTTGCACTGCAACAAACCCTGGAGATTTCCGGAAACCACCGGCTCACTTTAATCGGTAATGCTGCCTGGAAAAACCTGTACGACAGCGCCGGTTCAAGTGCTTTGTCGGAGGTGTTCTGGGTAGATAAGCGCCGGTTTTCCAAGCGTCCGCGCTATCGCTTTCAGACGCTTCTTCAGATTCGCAGCCAAGGCTTTGATGTCATCGCCGATCCGCATTTCACCCGGCAGCCGGAACTGGATTTGGCTATTGTCCGGGCCAGCGGCGCTCCTCAAAAGGTTGGCTTTCGGGTCAACGACGCAACCGATTCACTTTTTACGGAACTTATACCTGCCAACCTGCCGTCTTCCACCTTTGAATATTTCCGGAATCTGGATTTTGTTCAAAAGGCCTTTGGCGTTCCGGCAGAAAATATCCTTTCTTTCAGAAGCCTGTCGCCGTCTGGACCGCCCCCGCCCGGCATCCCGCAAACGCCCTTCCTGGCGCTTTTTCCCGGTTCCGGAAAAGCCGATAAGAAATGGCCGCCGGAATCTTTTGCCGAAATTGTGCGTCGCTGCCAGCAGCATTTTGGCCTGAAAACCGTCCTGCTGGGCAGCCCCGCCGACCGCACTGACGCCGAAGCACTTATGCGTTTCGACCTGGAAGGCATGGAAAATCAAACCGGAAAAACCACCCTTACGGAATCGCTGCATTTCATTAAAGCAGCTACGGCTGTCCTGAGTGTAGATACCGGTTCCGTTCACCTGGCAGCTGCGCTCGGCACGCCCGTGGTAGCGCTCTACAGCGGCAAGCACTATGGCCGCTTCGCACCCTACCCGCCGGAAATTACGCCCGATTTTATAACCCTCTATTCGCCTGAAGTGCAACAAATGATTGCCGCCGGTGACCCACGGCTCCAAGAGGAAACAGCGATGCCCAACGAGCGCATCCGCGATATTTCGGTAGAAGTCGTCTGGGAAGCGCTAAAATGCGTTTTAGAAAGGAAATTTGCCCTTCTATGAACCGTATTTCCGTTATCACCATCTGCTTTAATAATCCCGAAGAGCTCCTCAAAACCTGTGCTTCAACCGATGCGCAGGCGCAGGCACCCTTCGAGCATCTGGTGATCGACGGTTCGACCGACGGGCGCATCAGCGAGTGGCTCGAGGCCACGCCGCAGCCCGCCTGGCGCCGCTGGATCTGCGAGCGCGACAAAGGCATTGCCGACGCTTTCAACAAAGGCATCCAACATTTCCGGGGCGACCTGAACGTGTTTATGAACAGCGGTGATACTTTTTACGACGCCACGGTGCTGGGCCAGGTGGCCGAGGCCTTCGCTGCCGACCCGGAGCTCCAATGGCTACACGGCAAAGTGCGCCTTTTCCGGGGTGGACAATGGGTCATCGTGGGCAAGCCGTTCGAGCAAAAAAAGCTGTATCGCGGCATGCGCAGCATTGCCCACCAGACGATGTATGTGCGGCGCGGTGTTTTTGAACGGCGCGGCGGTTTTGATACCACGCTGCGCTACTCGATGGACTACGATTTTTTATGCCGCATTGCTGAGGAGAAAAACACTTTTCTGCCTACGCCGCTCGCCACTTTCGCCCCCGGCGGCGTTAGCCAAACGGCTTATCAGAAAGCGATGGCCGAAGGCCGGCAGGTATTCCGGCGGTATTACAAAGCGCCCTTCAAACAAGCCGTCTGGAAGCTGCGCCTCGATGCGCTGTATTTTCTGCTCAACAGTCCGGTGGGCAAAACCCTCTACCGCATTAAAGCCGGGCTGGGCGGCGCCAACTGGTAGGGCGGATTTTCCGGAAATTTCCGGAATTTTTGAGCATGTCGAAGGATAGCGACAGCCAGTATTCGTCAGAATGCGTACACAATTTTTGTCAGGCTGAGCTTGTCGAAGCCCGTCAATAAAGAGCAAGCGACTTCTATGGCACGCCCTTCGACAAGCTCAGGGGGACAACGAATTGTAAATAATACAAACAATGAATCGCCAACGCGACCTGATTATTTCCGGAAATTTTCTTCCAGAAAACAGGCATAGGCCTTTTGCAGCCCTTCGCGCAGGTTGGTCTTCGGTCGCCAGCCCATCGCCCGCATCCGGCTGCTGTCCATGAGCTTGCGCGGCGTGCCGTCGGGCCTGGTGGCATCAAAGTGAAGCGCGCCGGAAAAGCCGGTAACAGCGGCAATGGTTTCGGCCAGCTCGCGGATGGTCACTTCCGTACCCGAACCGATATTGACAAAGTCTTTTTCGTTGTAATGTTCCAGCAGGTGCACGCAGGCGTCTGCCAGGTCTTCTACATATAAAAACTCGCGCAGCGGCGTGCCGGTGCCCCAGATCGTAATGGCTGCATCACCGCGCTCGCGGGCTTCGTGGAAACGGCGCAGCAGGCCGGGAATGACGTGGGAGTTTTCGGCGTGGTAGTTGTCGCCCGGCCCGTAGAGGTTGGTCGGCATCGCCGAGATAAAGTTGCAGCCATGCTGGTCGCGGTAGGCTTCGCAGAGTTTGATGCCGGCAATCTTGGCAATCGCATACGGCTCATTGGTAGGCTCCAGCGCGCCGGTCAGCAGGTATTCTTCTTTGAGCGGCTGCGGCGCCAGGCGCGGATAAATGCAGGACGAACCCAGAAACAGCAGTTTGCGAACGCCGGTTTGTGCCGCCGCATGAATCACATTGGCTTCCAGCATCAGGTTGTCGTACAGAAAATCGGCGCGGTAGGTATTGTTGGCTATGATACCGCCCACTTTAGCGGCGGCCAGCACCACATATTCCGGACTTTCTTTCCGGAAAAAAGCTTCTACACCGGCCTGTCGGCGCAGGTCGAGTTCGGCAGAAGTGCGGGTCGCCAGGTTATGGTAGCCTTGCTCCCGAAGCCGCCGTTCGATTGCCGACCCGACCATGCCGCGGTGACCGGCGATATAAATTTTGCTGTCCTTTTTCATGTGTCATGTTTTATGTGTCATGTTTCATGAGGCCCTTCGACAAGCTCAGGGTGACATGGAGCATTTCCGGAAATCCCTTCCATTTTTATTCCCCTTATTTCCTATCAACCCTTCTCCCTCCGCCCTGTATTCCCTCATTCATACCCTTTAAACGACGCATAGCCGGCGGCTTCCAGCAGGGCTTCTTTCCGGAAATGTTCCAGATCGGCAGCCATCATTTCTTTGGCCAGCTGGTGCAGATCATAGCGGGGTTCCCAGCCCAGTTTTTGCTTTGCTTTGGTGGCATCGCCGAGGAGCAGTTCTACTTCCGTGGGCCGGAAATAGCGGGGGTCCACTTCTACTACCACATCTCCGGGTTTGGCCTTCAGGCTGTCGTCCTGAACGGATACCACAATGCCTTTCTCTTCCAGCCCTGTTCCTTCAAAAGCCACTTCCACACCGGCAAAGCGGAAAGCGAGCGACACAAAGTCGCGCACCGAAGTGGTGACGCCGGTGGCAATCACAAAATCTTCCGGGGTATCTTGCTGCAGGATGCGCCACATGGCTTCCACATAGTCTTTGGCATGTCCCCAGTCACGCTGCGCATCCAGGTTGCCGAGCCAGAGGCGGGGAACCAGTCCGGTAACAATCTGGGCCACGCCGCGCGTGATTTTGCGGGTCACGAAGGTTTCGCCGCGCAGCGGGCTTTCGTGGTTGAACAGAATGCCGTTGGTTGCAAACATATTATACGCTTCGCGGTAGTTGACCGTTATCCAGTAGGCATAGAGCTTGGCAACGGCATAGGGCGAGCGGGGGTAGAACGGTGTGGTTTCGCGCTGCGGGATTTCCTGCACGAGGCCATAGAGCTCTGAGGTGGATGCCTGATAGAACCGCGTTTTTTCGCTCAGCCTGAGGATGCGGATTGCTTCCAGCAGCCGCAGGGTGCCGATGCCGTCTACATTGGCGGCGTATTCCGGCTCTTCGAAGCTCACCTGTACATGGCTCATGGCACCCAGGTTGTAGATCTCGTCGGGCTGCACCTGCTGCACGATGCGGATGATGTTGGTCGAGTCGGCCAGGTCGCCGTAGTGGAGGATAAGCCGGCGGCCCCGCTCGTGCGGATCCTGATACAGATGGTCGATCCGCTGGGTATTGAGCAGCGAGGCGCGCCGCTTGATGCCGTGCACCTCGTATCCTTTTTCCAAAAGCAATTCGGCCAGGTAGGCTCCGTCTTGTCCGGTGATGCCGGTAATAAGCGCGCGCTTCATAACTGGGCGCAAAACTAAGCAACAGCCGTGCAGCAGATAAGGGTGTTTCCGGAAAGCCGCCTGTTACCTTCGCGCCATGGGAATTGTCATCCGCCAATCGCTGAAGGCAACGGCTGCCACGCTGGTCGGCTCGGTGCTGGGTGCCGTTTCCATTGTAGTCGCCTCGCGTATGGTAGGCATGCAGGAGCTGGGTTTTAGCCGGATGCTGGCGGCTTATGGCAGCATAGCGGGCATCCTGCTGACGCTCGGCTTTCATGCGGTAGTGTCGGTTTTTCTCTTTCGCTATGATTCCGACCGGCACAAGCGCGCCTCGCTGATGGGCGTGAGTCTGCTGATTCCGGTAGTGGTGTCGCTGCTTTGCTTTGCGTTTTATTTCTTTTCGAAGGAAAGCCTGCTGCAGTTGTTTCAGCCTGCCGACCGCCCCTTGTTCCGGCAGTTTTTTATCTGGTTCCCGGTAATCTCGCTCCTGGTAACCGTGCAGGCCGTGCTGGAAGGTTTTTTGATGACAGAGATGAAAATCACTGTTTTTACGACGGTGCGTGAGGTGGGCCTTAAGGGCGGCAACCTGCTGCTGATCCTGTTATATGGCGGCAGTCTGATTTCTTTTTCACAATGGATCTATGGGATTGCCTTGCTGTATGGCGTAGCCAATGGACTGCTGCTGTTCTCGGCGCTGCGCACGGGCCATTTCCGGGTTTCACTGCGCTGGCAGGTCTTTAGCCGCCGGGAGCTATACGATATTTTCCACTTTGCCGGCTTTCATGCCCTGCTCGGCGTAACGGTGTATCTGGTGGGCTATCTCGACAGCATCCTGCTGGCCCCGCTCGATCAGCAGGGCCTCAACGCCTCGGCGATTTATACCAACGCGCTTTTCATCATCTCGCTGTTGCAGATTCCGTATCGCGCCATGACGGCTTCGGTGACGCCTGCGCTCACTGAGGCCTACGCACAAGACGATCAGCCAAAGGTGCAGGATGTTTTCAACCGGTCTTCGATCAACATTTTTCTGGCTACGCTGGGCATGGCCGTGCTTATTGTCGCCAACCTGAAGAAAGGCGTCGAACTGCTGGGGCCGGGATACGAACTGGTGGTGCCGCTGGTAGGGGTGTTGCTGACCGGCCGCCTGCTCGACGCCGCCACGGGCCTCAACGAGCAGGTGCTGTCGGTTTCGAAACACTATCGTTACAGCTTTTTATTGTCGCTTTTACTGGCAGTTCTCTTGTTTGCGCTCGGCTATGCCCTGATTCCGGTCTATGGTGTTTATGGCGCTGCATGGGCTTCTACGGGCGCGCTCGGCCTCTACAATTTGGGCAAGTGGGGAGTGGTGTGGCGCAAAACGGGCCTTCAGCCGTTCTCGGCGGCTACGGTGCGCCTCCTGCTGGCGGCGGTGGCGGCACTGCTGCCGGTCCTGCTCGTTCCGGAAATTCCGGTCTGGATTCTGGATGTAGGGGTGCGCACGGCCGTTGCCGGGGGCATTTATCTGGCCTTGGTATTGTGGCTGCGTCCGTCGGCCGATTTCAATTCTTTTGTGGAAGGGTTGCTGCGCCGGGTGGGCCGGAAGAAATAATGGATTGGGAAGCAGATTTCCGGAAACTGCGTGCTTTTTCTCCCGGCTTTTTAAACTCCGGACCTCCCGGGTGGTTTAGCCAAGGGCTCTTTGAGGAATTTGAATCTTCCTTATACACACGCCGGAAG
>JAEVZP010000200.1 GCA_023392185.1 Bacteroidota bacterium | reverse complement strand
AACCCGACCATCGCAAAGGGAAGGTGCAACTGATTGACGCCGGCCTGCTTTTCCGGAAACTGCGCAAGAATTTGGGCAATAAGAACTGTGAGTTTTCACCCGAAGACATCCGCGAGATTGTGCGCGTGTACCGCAGCCTGGAAGCCGTAGAGAAGCGTGTGAACGCAAGCACGGGCGAAGACGAAGGCCTGGCGGCGAAGATTTTTGACAACCGCGATTTTGGTTATTACAAAGTCACCATTGAGCGGCCTAAACGACTCAAAGCCCAATTCACCGAAGCGCGGATTGCAGCCCTGCGATTCGACAAAAGCCTGCGGGAGCCGATGCAGTGGGCGTACGCCGAGTACGGCGACGAACTGTACACCGGTTTGGGTAAACACGAGAAAGCCATTCTGGAATGGTGTGAGCGGCAGGACCTGGCCCTGAATACAAAACAAAGCAAGGCGCTCGTGAGCGCCGATACCTGGAAGAAAGGCCGGAGCCTGATGGAGACGGCTACGGCACTGATGCAGCAGATAGGCAGCGACGAATGGAGTGATTTCAACCGCTTTTCTACGGCTGTGGATGCGGCGCTCAAAACACTCGGTATCAAGCTTTCTGCTACGGAGAAAAATGCCATTTTGGGCGCGGTGAGCTGGTACGATGCCGGGGCGGAGAAGGTTATCCGCGGCACCGTGAAACTCGCCGACACCAAGCTGGAAGCCTTGCTGGACCGGCTGGGTTGCACGGAAGACCAATTGCCCCATTACGGCTACTACCCAACCGGCAAAAAAGGCGAGTGGATCCAGTATGAAAGCGAGGCCGACCTGCGCGACTCGGAATCGGTGCCGCTTACGGAAGCGATTTACCCGTATTTTATCCGGGAAGTGGCGCCGCACGTGGCCGAGGCCTGGATCAACCTGGACGCGACGAAGATTGGCTACGAGATTTCGTTCAACAAATACTTCTATCGGCATAAGCCGCTTCGCGAACTGGAGGTGGTGACCAGCGAAATTTTAGCGCTGGAGCGCGAAAGCGAAGGCCTTATTCTGGACATTCTAAACCTTGCGTGAGCGCCATGAAACCAACGGAAAGCAGGGAAGCGCTTTTTGAAAAAATTGCCCGGATTGTCAGCGAGGCCCGGCAGGCGGCCTATCGCAACAGCAATGGGATACTGCTGCGTATGTATTGGGAAATTGGCCGGCTGATTGTTGAAGACGAGCAGGAGGGCAGCACGAAAGCAGCCTACGGTAAGGCCGTGCTCAAAAATCTGAGCAAAGAACTTACGGAAGCGTTTGGAAAGGGTTTTGACGATAGTAACCTGCGGAATATGCGGCAGTTTTACCTGGCCTTTCCAATTTGGGACGCAGTGCGTCACGAATTGAGCTGGACGCATTACCGCATTATCAGCCGGGTAAGCGACGCTCAAATGCGTCAGCAATATATGCTGCTGAGCAGCGAAGGGAACTGGGACACCCGCACGCTGCAACGCAATATCCAGTCTCAATATCTGGGGCGCACGCTGGAAGGCCCTGCCACTACACCCAGCAGCGGCCAGTTCATCAAAGACCCCTATATTTTTGAATTCCTTGGGCTGCCGATGGATACCCGGCAAACCGAGGCGGATATAGAAACCGCCCTGATCAGCCACATCCAGCAGTTTTTGATGGAATTGGGCAAGGGCTTTGCTTTTGTGGCCCGGCAGCAGCATATTGTTACCGACACGGCCGATTTCTTTATTGACCTTGTCTTTTACAACTATTACCTCAAATGCTTTGTGCTGCTGGACCTGAAAACAGACAAGCTGAGCCATGCGGATATCGGGCAAATAGACATGTACGTGCGGATGTACGACGACCTGAAGCGCGGTCCCGACGATAATCCGACCCTGGGCATTGTATTATGCACCGAAAAAGATGAGACCATCGTAAAATACTCCGTGCTGGCCGGCAACGAGCAGCTTTTTGCCTCTAAATACCGCCTCTACCTGCCCAAAGAGGAAGAGCTGCGCCGCTTGATAGAACAGGACCGCATCCGCATGGAGCTGGACAGGGAGGCCCAATCACACCAAAACCCTAACTGATGGAAGCCGTAGCTACACAAATCAGCCTACTGAAATATGAGGCGTATAAAGATTCCGGCGAAGCATGGATAGGGGAAATTCCGGAACATTGGGAGACTCTCGCTAACAAGTACATTTTTCGGCTTAAGAAAAATGAGGTTGGGAAGAGGGCTTCTGAATTCACTTTGCTTTCTTTGACGCTGAATGGTGTCATCAAGAGAGACATGGAGAATCCGCAAGGAAAATTCCCTGTAGAGTTTAACACATACCAAGAAGTACAAAAGGGCGATTTTGTTTTTTGCCTTTTTGATGTGGAAGAAACACCGCGTACGGTTGGTCTCTCACCATTTGATGGAATGATCACCGGTGCATACACAGTAATGGAGCCGTTTGAGGGGTTCAGCCGGAAGTTCCTTTACTACTTCTACTTGAATCTTGATGCGGATAAAAGATTAAAGCCTTTATATCGGGGGCTTCGGAATACTATTCCGAAGGAATCCTTTTTCTCGTTCAGAACATTTGTTCCACCACCAGAAGAACAAACCGCCATTGCTGATTTCCTGGATCGGAAGACCGCGCAGATTGACAAAGCCATTGCGCAAAAAGAGGCGTTGATAGAGCGTTTGAAAGAGCGCCGCCAGATTCTTATTCACCGCGCCGTTACCCGTGGGCTAAATCCGGATGTGCGGATGAAAGACAGCGGGGTAGAATGGATTGGGGAAGTGCCGGAGCATTGGGAAGTGAAACGGTTGAAATACATTGCTTCATCGATAAATGAGAAAATCCCCAGCAAAACAAGTTCCTTGGAGTATATCGGAATGGAGAATGTTGAATCATTCACGGGTGAACTTGTAACCTCAACGGCGGAAGTAGAAGGTTTAGCAAATTCATTTGAGCCAGGCGATGTTCTGTTTGGAAAGCTTAGACCCTATCTCGCTAAAGTGCATTTAGCAAAACAAAAGGGGCTTTGCTCAACAGAGTTCATTGTTTTCAGGCCAACTATGATTATAAGTAGTGCTTACTTACAGGCAATCTTACTGTCTTCGGGATTTATTAATTTGGTTAACTCTTCAACCTTTGGTTCCAAAATGCCTAGGGCAAGTTTTGACTTCATTAGTAGCCAGTATATCGCCTTACCAAATAAGCAAGAGCAATTTTTAATTGTTCAGTTTCTTAATAACATTACGAATAAAACGCTAACTGCGATTGCAACCAAACAAACCGAAATCGCCCGGCTCCGCGAATACAAATCCACGCTGATCAATGCAGCGGTAACAGGTAAAATCAAAGTTTCGTGAACGTACCTCAAAAGCCTTTTTCAAACAAAAATGAATCCCTCTGCCACCAACGAAGCCGCCCTTGAATCTTCCATCGAAAAGCGCCTTACTGGCTCCAGCTTAGAGGAACTGAAAGATTCCGGTAGGCTCGGCGAGGTGCGCGAAGGCAGTGCGCAGTACCGCGCGGGCAATGGCTACTCCATCGGCTTTCCGGAAGATTTCAATGCGCAGTATGCGGTGGATGAAAAGCGGCTCTGGCATTTTCTGGAAAACACCCAAAAGGAAGAGCTGGCTAAGCTGCGCAAGCACCCCGACTGGAAGCTTAAAATCCTGGAACGTCTGGACCGGATGGTCAAAAAGTATGGCATCCTCAAAGTGCTTCGCAAAGGGTTGGAAGTAGATGATGCCCAATTCACACTGTTTTATCAGCTGCCTTTGGCATCCAGCAGCGAGCGGGTGAAAAAAGCTTTTGAAGGCAACCAGTTTAGCGTCACCCGCCAGGTGCGCTACAGCCTGGCCAACAAAGGCGAGGAGATTGACATGGTTCTTTTTCTGAACGGCCTGCCCATCGCCACAATGGAGCTCAAGAATGGGTGGACCGGGCAGAACGCTAAAGTGCACGGGCAGAACCAGTATCGCAACAAGCGGGACTCTACACAACCGCTCTTACAGTTCGCCCGCTGCATCGTGCACTTTGCAGTCGATACCGACGAAGTGTATATGACCACGCGGCTGGATGGCGGATCTACTTTTTTCCTGCCGTTCAACGTAGGGCACAACCACGGCAAGGGCAATCCACCCAATGCCTTTGGCCACCGGACTTCGTACCTCTGGGATGAAGTATTCACCCGGCAAAGCCTCGCCAATATTATCCAGCACTTCGTGCGCCTGGATGGCAAAGACAGCGATCCGCCAGCAAAGCGCTCCCTGTACTTTCCGCGTTATCATCAGCTGGACGTGGTGCGCAAAATCGTTGCGGATGCGTCCCGGAAAGGTGTCGGTCAAAAGTATCTTATTCAGCATTCCGCAGGCTCCGGTAAATCTAATTCCATTACCTGGGCCGCGTATCAGCTCATCGAAACGTACCCGGAAAGCGAGGCTGTTCCCGGCAGCAAAGGAACCGGCCAGCCGCTTTTCGATTCGGTCATTGTCGTTACCGACCGGCGTCTGCTCGACAAACAACTCCGCGAGAACATCAGGGCGTTCTCAGAGGTCAAAAATGTGATCGCCCCGGCCTATTCCTCCCGCGAGCTGAAAGAGGCCCTGGAAGGCGGCAAGCGCATCATCATCACCACGATCCAGAAATTTCCGTTCATCGTGGACGGCATTGCGGATCTGACCGACAAGCGCTTTGCGGTCATCATCGATGAAGCGCACAGCTCCCAGAGCGGCACGGCATCGGATACGATGAATCAGTCCATAGGGAACACCGAAAGCGAAGAGGAAGACGGCGATCCGCAGGACAAGATTCTGGCGGCGATGCGCAACCGGAAGATGCGGGGCAATGCCTCGTACCTGGCATTCACGGCTACCCCCAAGAATGCGACACTGGAGAAGTTTGGCGTTCGGGGAGAAGACGGGAAATTCCGGCCCTTTCATCTCTACTCTATGAAGCAGGCCATCGAAGAAGGATTTATCCTGGATGTGCTGGCCAACTACACCACTTACCGGAGCTACTACGAGATTGAGAAAAGCATTGCTGATAATCCGTTATTCAACACAAATAAGGCCCAAAAGCAGCTGCGCGTTTTTGTAGAGCGGCATCCGGATACCGTTGAGACCAAAGCCGAGATCATGCTGGAGCACTTCATCACCAGTGTGGTGAATCAGAAGAAGCTTAAAGGCAAGGCAAAGGGCATGGTGGTGACGCAGAGCATCGAGTCTGCGATTCGCTACTATCAGGCTTTGCAACGCCTCTTAAAAGACCGGGGCAATCCTTTCCGTATTGCCATTGCATTTTCCGGAAAAAAGAAGGTGGATGGCATCGAGTACACCGAGGATGGCATCAACGATTTCCCCGCTGACTGGGATACCGCCAGTTCCGCTGATCCGGGCTACATCAGCGACCGCATTGCCCGTTACTTCGACATGGATGCGTACCGGCTACTGGTGGTAGCCAATAAGTACCTTACGGGCTTTGATCAGCCCAAGCTTACAGCGATGTATGTGGATAAGAAGCTGCAAGGCGTTCAGGCGGTACAGACGCTTTCCCGGCTGAATCGCTCCGCGCCGAAGCTGGGTAAAAAAACCGAAGACCTCTTTGTGCTGGATTTTTTCAACTCCACCGACGACATCAAAAAAGCCTTTGACGACTTCTATACAGCAACCACATTAAGCCAGGCGACCGACGTGAATGCGTTACACGAGCTTAAGGGGCTGTTGGATGATGTGGGTGTTTACGAATGGAGCGAAGTAGAAGACTTTACGGACAAGTACTTTCAGGGGCTGGAGGCAGAAAAATACCTGAGTCCCATGCTTCAGATTGCCGAAGAGCGCTTTGCAAATGGGCTGGAGCTGGAAGAAGAGCAGAAGGTTGATTTCAAAGTCAAGGCTAAGCAGTTTGTCAAGATTTACGGACAGGTGGCTGCGATTCTGCCTTTTGAGATTCTGAAGTGGGAACAACTGTTCTGGTATCTCAAATTCCTGATACCGCGACTCCGGATTCAGGATACAGAGCAGGATGCCATTGACGAGTTGCTGAATGCAGTGGACCTTTCTACTTACGGTCTGGAGCGTGTGAAGCTGAACGCTTCCATCGGTCTTGATGCCTCTGAAACAGAACTGGAGCCGCAAAATTCAAACCCCAGAGGCACCCATGGCGGGGATAAGGAGGAAGACACACTGGATCTTATCGTTCGGGCTTTCAACGAGCGTTGGTTTCAGGGCTGGGAAGCCACCCCGGAAGAGCAGCGTATGAAATTCTTAAACATCGCCAGGGGCATGCGGGCGCATCCGGATTTCGAAACCAAATATGAAAACAACCCGGACGCTCAAACGCGGGAAATCACCTTTCGCAGAATCTTTGACGAGGTACTCGGCAGCCAGCGAAGAACAGAAATGGACCTCTACCGGCTGATAACAAAAGACGATGCCTTTAAAGTAGCGATGCAGGATACGCTGAAGCGTATGCTGGGGTCGCAGGGAGGTTGCAGCGTATTTTAGGTGCAGAATTCAAAAGGACGACAAGCATAGGGTCGCCGACTGTTGCGATCACCAGGTTTCCCGGAAACCAGTAACCGGAATTTTCCCTCAGGCAGCCCTTACTGGCATCCTTCAATCTGCATCTCCGAAAGCCGCAGAACGGCTTACCTTTGCCCGGTTGTTTTTCCCAAAACAATCCACCCCCCGGAGCGTTACCTTTTTCAGAGTCATGCAAAACATTCCTCCTTTGCTTCAGCCGCTGCTTTCCCCGGGCCGCCTGCCTTCGCTGGGGGCGCTTGCAACAAATGCTCCGGCACACGTCGCCCGGCCCTGCCAAAGCCTTTCTGCGCATATCCTTTCCGGTTTTTCGCCCGACCCGGCTGCCGTTTTCGAATTTTAATTAAAAAAGAGATTTTTCATGCCCGCTGATATCCCAACGAACATCCCGACAGCCGACGCGCAGGAGCATTTTACGCGCTTGGCCGAAGATGCCCTGGTGTCGAAGACGACCACGATCAACCTCGGCCCCACCCACCCCGCTACCCACGGCGTTTTCCAGAATATCGTGGAACTCGACGGCGAGCGCGTGGTACAAGCCACGCCTACGGTGGGTTATATCCACCGCGCCTTTGAAAAAATTGCCGAGCGCCGTCCTTTTTATCAGATCACCCCGCTCACCGACCGGCTGAACTATTGCTCGTCGCCGATCAACAATATTGGCTGGCATACCTGCTTTGAAAAACTTACCGGCGTGGTGGTTCCCAAGCGCGTGGATTATCTGCGCGTCATCATCATGGAACTGGCCCGCATTGCCGATCACCTCGTGTGCAACTCGGTTATTGGGGTGGATACCGGCGCCCTGACGCCTTTCACCTATGTGTTCCAAACCCGGGAGCGCATCTACGAAATCTATGAAGAGATCTGTGGTTCGCGCCTCACAACCAATATTGGTCGTTTTGGTGGCTTCGAACGCAATTTCACAGAAGTTGCCTGGCAGAAAATCGGCGCTTTTATAAACGACTTCCCCAAAGTTCTGACCGAGTTCCAAAACCTGCTGACCCGCAACCGCATCTTTATGGAGCGCTGTCAGGGCGCCGGTCCGCTCTCGGCAGAAATGGCCCTGGCCTATTCGGTGGTGGGCCCCAACCTGCGCGCCGCCGGGGTGGATTATGACGTTCGTGTTGCTTCGCCCTACTGCTCCTACGAAGATTTTAATTTTAATATTCCGGTAGGCACCACCGGCGACGTCTATGACCGCTATCAGGTGCGCAATGCCGAGATGTGGGAAAGCTACAGCATTATCAGGCAGGCGGTTGAGAAACTTAAAGACCTGGACCCAAGCGTGTACCACGCTGATGTTCCGGAATATTACCTGCCGGAAAAGCCGGACGTTTACACCAAGATGGAGGCCCTGATCTATCACTTCAAAATCGTGATGGGCGAAACCGAAATTCCGGCGGGCGAGGTCTATCATGCAGTAGAAGGCGGCAATGGCGAACTGGGCTATTACCTCATCTCCGACGGCGGCCGCACGCCCTACCGCCTGCACTTCCGCCGGCCGTGTTTTATTTACTATCAGATTTATCCGGAAATCATCAAAGGCGGGCTGCTCTCCGATGCCCTGATTACCATGTCATCGCTCAACCTGATCGCCGGCGAGCTCGACGGCTGAAAAATTTCCGGAAATGAACATAACAGTCCGGGTATTTATAGAGCGTTTTTACACTTTGCCACTGCTGGAACAGGCGAAGATCCAAAGAGCATACTATACCCACCTGTATGGTTTTTTTCCGGAAAGATTGGATAAAACAAAAGTCAGAATAATAACCGCAGCGCAAGCTTTTGCCGAAGACCTTAAAAATGAAATTGCCTTTGGGCTGTTTTTAGAAAAGTACTTTCATGAACATTCAATTTTCTGAAGCCCGGATGGCTCGTTTCCGGGAAATCGTTGCCCGCTACCCGGAAGACAAGCAAAAAAGCGCGCTGATTCCGGTGCTACACCTGGCGCAGGAAGAGTTCGGCGGCTGGCTCGACGTGCCGGCGATGGATTATGTGGCTTCGCTGCTAAGCCTGAACCCGATTGAGGTCTATGAAGTGGCCACCTTCTATTCCATGTTCAATCTCAAGCCGGTGGGCAAATACGTACTGGAGATCTGCCAGACCGGCCCCTGCATGCTGCGCGGCTCCGACCGGCTGATGGAGCATGTAAAACAGCGTCTCGGCATCGAAGCCGGCCAAACCACCGCCGACGGGCTGTTTACCCTGAAGCCGGCCGAATGCCTCGGCGCCTGCGGCTATGCGCCGATGATGCAGCTGGGCAAGTTTTATCAGGAAAACCTGACGCCGGAAAAAATCGACCGCATCCTCGACGACCTGCGGGCCGGTGCCTTGCAGGTGTCGTAACTTAAACCTTGGCCTCATGACCGCAACTGCCTCTGCATCCGCCGCTTATTACGAAGCGCTTCCGCCCGAGCACCAGACCCCCATGCTGCGCTTGCGCGAAGTATTATTAGCGCATTTGCCCGCCGGTTTTGAAGAAGCCATGAGCTACGGAATGCCTTCCTTTGTGGTGCCGCTGCACCTGTATCCGGCCGGGTATCATTGCAAAAAGGAGGAGCCGCTGCCTTTTATTTCCATTGCTTCGAAAAAAGGATTCATTTCCCTGCATCATATGGGGCTTTATGGGAGCGAGGAGCTACTAAACTGGTTCAAGGCCGAATGGGAAAAAGGCACTAACGCCAAACTGGATATGGGTAAAAGCTGCATTCGTTTTAAAAAACCGGAAGTCATTCCTTATGAAATTATCGGCAGGCTGGCAGAAAAACTCACGCCTACCCAGTGGATTGAAATCTATGAAAAGGCTTTAAAAAGATAAACATCCCCGCTCTGCAAGGCTGCTATTTCCGGAAATCTCCGGCTTTTTAGAAAAAAGAATTATGAAACTGCTTCTTAAAAACGACCATATTCCCAACATCCGCTCCTACGAGGTGCACCGCGCCAACGGCGGCTACGCAGCCGTTGAAAGGGCGTTTAAAATGACGCCCGACGAGATCGTGGAAGAAGTCAAGAAAAGTGGCCTGCGTGGTCGCGGTGGCGCCGGCTTCCCCACGGGCATGAAATGGAGCTTTCTGGCCAAGCCCGAAGGCGTGCCGCGTCACCTGGTGTGCAACGCCGATGAATCGGAGCCGGGAACTTTCAAAGACCGGTACCTGATGGAATACCTGCCGCACACCTTTATCGAAGGGATGATTATCGCTTCGTATGCGCTCGGCTCCAACGTCAGCTATATCTATATCCGGGGCGAGTATGCCTGGATTCCGGACATTCTGGAAAAAGCGATTGACGAAGCCAAAGCAGCCGGTTTTTTGGGTAAAAACATCCTCGGTACCGGTTTCGACTGCGAAATCTATGTGCAGCGCGGTGCCGGCGCCTATATCTGCGGCGAGGAAACAGCCCTGATCGAATCGCTTGAAGGCAAGCGCGGCAACCCCCGCATCAAGCCGCCTTTCCCGGCGGTGCAGGGCCTGTGGATGCGCCCAACAGTAGTTAATAACGTGGAAACGATTGCGGCTGTAGGACCGATCATCGAAATGGGCGGCGAGGAATATGCCAAAATCGGGGTGGGAAAATCTACCGGCTCCAAGCTGATCTCTGCCTGCGGCAATATCAACAAGCCGGGTGTTTATGAAATCGACATGACGATTTCGGTGGAAGAATTCATCTACTCCGACGAATATTGCGGCGGCATTCCAAACGGCAAGCGGCTGAAAGCCTGCATTCCCGGCGGCTCTTCCGTTCCGATCGTGCCGGCTAATCTTTTGCTCAAAACCGCCAAAGGCGAGCCCCGCATCATGAACTATGAAAGCCTTGCCGACGGCGGTTTTGCGACCGGCACCATGATGGGTTCGGGCGGTTTTATCGTGCTCGACGAAGATCAGTGCGTGGTGCGCCACACCATGACGCTGGCACGTTTCTACAACCACGAAAGCTGCGGGCAGTGCTCGCCCTGCCGCGAAGGCACCGGCTGGATGTATAAAGTGCTTCAAAACATCGAATACGGTCGGGGCAAAATGAGCGACATCGACCTGCTCTGGGATATCCAGCGCCGGATTGAAGGCAACACCATTTGCCCGCTCGGCGACGCGGCGGCCTGGCCGGTAGCGGCAGCGATCCGCCATTTCCGCGATGAGTTTGAATGGCACATCACTCATCCGGAAGAAGCACAGGTGCGCAACTTCGGACTGGCTCACTATGCCGATGCGCTGGAGCCGATCGGCGCATAAAAAGAAAACTGATCCCCCGGTCACGCCGGGTATAGGATCAGGAGAGGCCTCCTTTTCCGGAAATCCATCCGACAGAAGGAGGCCTTTTTGTAGGCCCTGCTGTGCCCGGGGAGATCACCCGCCCTGCTGGATGGGCTAAAAAAGGATTTGTTTCCGGAAACCGGATCAAGGATAACAGCCTTTTAACGCCTTTCCAATTAGTTGACACATCAACTAATCGTACTTTTGCAGCCGTGAATACGGAACAGTTGCGCGAACATGCGCTGGAGAAATTTTATTTCGAGATGCAGGATACGTTTACGTTTCAGATACACCGTATTATGAAAGCGTTTTTGCGTCATGCCAGTGCCCAAATGCAGTGTTGTGATGAGGACCTGCAAATGGACCATTACCCGGTCCTGATGACCCTGGATGCTATCAAGAATCTTTCCCAACAGGAGATTGCCGACATTCTGATGCGCGATAAATCTTCGGTACAACGCACGATTACGCTCCTGCAGCGTAAAGGGCTGGTAGAGATTGTACAGGATGCGCAGGACAAGCGAAAAAACATTGTAAACCTCACAGAGAAGGGAATGGAAAAGGCCCTGAAAAGCCGGCAAATGCTGCGCCAGATCGATAACTCCGCTTTTGCCGCCTTTACTGTGAAGGAGCGCTCCGAAGCACTGCAAACGATCCATCAGATCGCAGAAAAACTGGAAAAAACCACTGCCCATCTCCCTCTAAATCAATCGTTGACCTGTCAATAGTTTATATGAAATCCTTTCAAAGAAGCTTTTTGTTGCTTCTGCTGACGGTATTGGGTATCTCGGCCCACGCCCAACCGGCACTTACACTCAAACAATGTATTGATTATGGCCTGTCGAACCACCCGGCCATTACCGTTGCGCGCAACAATCAGGAAAATGCCCGGCAGCAGTCCCGCGAAGCCATTGCTTCCTACCTGCCGCAGGTAAGCCTGAACGCCAACATCACCAACAACCTGAAGCTGCCGGTCAACATTATTCCGGCGGGCACTTTCGGACCCGGCACCCCGGAGCAACGTGTGGCTTTCGGGAACAAATATGCCACCCAGGCCGTTGCCGATGCCAACCAGCCGATCTATAACCGCGGACTTTTGCTCGGTATCCGGGCCAATAAGCCCAATACCGAACTGGCTAACCTGAACCTGGAGCAAACCCGGCAAACGATTATTTACAATGTTGCGCAGGCTTATTTTCAGATTTTGATCAACCAGCGTCAACTGGATCTGCTCGACACCAACCGCGCCCGCATAGCCCGGCTCCTGAAGGTCTCCAACCTGCAGGCCGAACTGGGCGTAGCCAAGAAAGTGGACGCCAAGCAGGTGCAGGTGCAGCTGAATAATATTGACGCGCAACGCTCGGTAGCCGCCAACGCGATTGCAGTAGCGCAAAACGCGCTCAACAACGCCATGGGCATTTTTGAGCAGGACGCTCCGGCGGTGCAGCTCGTCGATACGGGCCGCTGGTTGCATGCCGCCCCAACGCCTACGCCGAATGCGCCGTTCCGCTATGGCCAAACGCTGGACTACCAGATTCAGGACAAGCAAATTGAACTGCTGGACCTTCAAACAAAGGTGATTCGCGCCGGCAACTTCCCCACGCTTTCGGCTTTTGCCCAGTATGGCTACAATGGCTTTGGCAACAAAATGTCTGAAGTGTTTGACCGCCAGTTTGACTTCTCGGCTGTGGGCCTTCGCTTTAGCCTTTCGCTTTTCGATGGTTTCCGGCGCAGCGCGCAATACCGGCAGGCGCTGGTGGACCGCGACAATGCCCGGCTCAACCAAGTGCTTTCGCAAGCCAACCTGAACCTGCAATTCCTGAATGCCGGAACCCGCGTGCAGCGGGCGCAGGCTACCCTGGCAACCAACCGCGCCAACCTGGATCTCGCTTCGGAGGTGTATGAAAATGTGTCGCTGCAATACCGGCAGGGCGTGGGCGCTTTAAGCGATTTACTCAATGCCGAAACTTCGTTCTCCGACGCGCAGAACAACTATATTCAGTCGCTGATCGATCTGTACCTCTCGCAGCTGGATATTGAGCGCACCAACAGCACGCTGGAGCAGTATTATCAATCGCTTTAAACGCTTTCTCTCTCTTCTCTCGTATTAAGTTTATCAGACCCCGAAAATGAAAAAAAGAATCTGGATTATATTGGTTGTCGTTGCCCTTATCGGGTTGATTGCCTGGCGACTCGCAGCCAACAAACGCAAGCTGGATGAAAAAAAGGAAATACCCACACAGGTGAATATGGCCATTCCGGTCAACACCGCACCGGTTATCGTAGGTTCCGGCACCGACCAGCTGATCCGCACCGGTACGCTCGTGCCCTGGCGGGAGGCCAGCATCACCTCCAATGCGGCCGGTCCGCTCACTTCGGTGAACTTTACCCTCGGCAGCTTTGTGAGCCAGGGCGGCACGATTGCCCAGGTAGACAATCGCAGCCTGCAACTGCAACTCGACGCGGCGCAGCTGCAAGCGACTAAACTGAACTCCGACCTGAAGCGCTATCAGGCGCTGCTCGCCGGCGAAGCCACGACCGAGGTGAACGTAGCCGACATCCGCTTCAACCTTGCTACGGCGCAAAACCGCATTGCTCAAATCCGCAAGCAAATGGCCGACAACGCCATCAAAGCCCCCATCAGCGGACAAGTAGTATACAAAAGCGTAGAACCGGGCGTGTATGTGAATCCCGGCATGGCGCTGGGCAAAATCGTGGATATCTCTACCCTGAAAGCTGATGTGCTGGTGGGCGAGGCCGATGCCTACAAGCTGCGCAACGGGCAGAACGTGCGGGTAACAACCGACGTTTTCCCCGGTCGCACCTTCAATGGAACGGTGGTCTTTATTTCCCAGCAAGGCGACGCCGCCCACAACTATCAGGTGCAGGTAAAGCTGTCTAATCCCGGAAATGCGCTCAAAGCGGGCACGTTTGTGAATGTGGATTTCATTCAGAACAGCCAGAAACCGGGCTTGCAGATTCCGCGCACCGCTGTGGTGGAAAGCATCGAAACACCGTATGTATACGTGATTCAGAACAACCGTGCTGTACGCCGCAACATCGCTACCGGCCGCGATTTTGGCAACAACATCGAGGTCGTAAACGGACTGGCCGAAGGCGAACAGGTGGTGGTGAACGGGCAGGTGAACCTGCGCGACAGCACCGAAGTGAAAGTGGTGAAGGCGGGATAAATTTCCGGGATTGGAAGCGTTTAGAAAGAACGACTCTGAGCAGTTTTTCCGGAAATAACGCTTCCGAAAGCAACTGAAATCGCTCTTTTAAAGGGCATTTGACACGAAATAGAAAATGAAAAAATTAGCCGAGATAGCCGTTAACCGGCCCCTGCTGATCACGGTGCTTTTCGGCGCCCTGATCTTGTTTGGGATTATCAGTTATAATACGCTCAACTATAACCTGCTGCCGAAGTTTGATGCCAACGTGGTAACGGTCATTACTTCGTATCGCGGGGCGTCGGCCGACGAGATTGAGAGTGTGGTAACCCGCCGGATTGAAGACGCGGTATCTTCCCTGGAAGGCATCGACCGTATTACTTCTACCTCGCAGGAAGGCGCTTCCATTGTGACCATTACCCTGAAAGACGGCGTGGATGTCAACAAAGCGCAGAACGACGCGCAGCGAAAGGTAAACCAGATTCTCGCCCTGTTGCCGCAAAACGTGGACAACCCGGTGGTAAACAAATTTTCTACCGACGACTTCCCGGTTTTGCGGATGAGTGCCACAGCCAACATTGGCTCGGCCGAGTTGTACGACCTGCTGGATAAGCAAATCTCGCCGCAGATTGCCAACGTGCCCGGCGTGGGGCAGGTGGCCCTGGTGGGCTCCAACGAGCGGCAGATTCAGGTAAACGTCAGCAAAAGCAAGCTGGCGGCCTACAACCTCAATATTTCGCAGGTCGCCAACATCGTCAATGCGGCGAGTATTTCGGCGCCGGCCGGTCAGGTCGAAACCTCGGAAAGCGCGTATTCCATTGAATACAACGCCAAGTTCAACAACCTGGACCAACTGCGCAATCTCGTAATTGCAGCGCTGCCCGGCGGCGGGAAAGTATTTCTCCGCGACGTAGCCGAGGTGATTGATGCCCAACAGCGCGTGACTGCCATCAACCACTTTAACGGCGTGCCAGCCATCGGGGTGCAAATCCTGAAACAAAGCGACGCCAACGCGGTGGAAGTAAGCGAACTGGTGCGCGAGCGGCTGGCCGAGGTAACCAATACTTATAAAAGCATCGGACTGGAATTCAGCATTGCAGCCGACCAATCGGTGTTTACCCTTGCCTCGGCCGATGCGGTGGTGCATGACCTGTTTCTGGCCGTGATCATCGTGGCCATGGTGATGCTGTTCTTCCTCCACAGTGCGCGCAGTGCGATGTTCGTACTCGTGGCCCTGCCGGCGTCTATGATTCCGACGTTCATCTTTATGAACCTCTTCGGCATGTCACTGAACCTGATGACGCTTATGGCCTTGTCGCTGGTGGTGGGGATCCTGGTGGATGACTCAATCGTGATCTTGGAGAATATTATCCGCCATATGGAAATGGGCAAAGACCGGCGAACGGCGGCTATTGAAGGCCGGGCCGAGATTGGCTTTACCGCCATTGCCATTACCCTGGTAGACGTGGTGGTGTTTGTGCCGCTGTCACTGGCCGGCGGCCTGATCGGGAACATCCTGCGCGAGTTTGCCCTTGTAGTGGTGTGCTCTACGCTGATGTCTTTGCTGGTGTCGTTTACCATTACGCCAATGCTTTCGGCCCGTTTTGGCAAGCTCCAGCACCTGAATCCGAAAACCCTGTGGGGCCGCCTCAACATCTGGTTTGAAAACGGCATCACCAATATGCGGGAAGGCTATGTGAGCGTGCTGAAATGGGCGCTCGGCCACAAACGCTGGGTGTTTATTCCGGTCATTCTGATGTTTGTCGGCTCGTTTATGCTCGTGGCCAAAGGCTTTATCGGAACGGCGTTTATGAGCGCGACCGACCGTGGTGAATTGAGTATTCACGTAGAGCTGGCACCGGAGACTTCGGTATATCAAACCAACCTGCTGACCCAAGATATCGAGCGCGACCTGTTTAACCAGCCGGAAGTCGTTAATGTGTTTACCAACGTAGGCTTTTCCAACAACGGCATCGCCGCTGCTGCCAATGGCAACGTGGCCGACCTGACCGTGATCCTGAAAGACAAAGAAGAGCGCGACATTACGACTGATGATTTTGGCGTGCGCATGAAAAACCTGATTGGCAAATATCCCGGCGTGAAAGTAACCGTAACGCCGGTGGGCATTGCCGGAAACAACCAGCCCGATGTGCAGGTGGCTATCAAATCGCAGAACCGCGAGCAGATGCGCAAAGCCGCCGAGCAAATCCGGGGTATTGTGGAAGGCATCCCGGGCATTCAGTATGTGAAGTACAGCACTCAAGACCCCAAACCGCAGCTTTCTGTGCAACTTGACCGGGAAAAAATGGCCTTGCTGGGCCTCAACGCCAGCGAAGTAGGCAGCGCGATTTCGAATGCGTTCCGGGGCAACGACCTTGCGAAATTCACCGAAGGCGGCAACGAATATGATATTATGGTGCAATCCGAAAGCGGCGACCGCACCAGTGCTTCGGATCTCCGTTCGCTGCGCTTTATCAACAATCAGGGCTTGCCGGTAGAGCTTTCCCAGTTTGCCACCGTGCGGCAGGCTCTGGGGGAATCGGCACTGGAGCGTATGGACCGGCTGCCGTCTATTCTGGTAAATGCCTCGGTGATTGGCCGCCCGGTCGGCACGGTCGGCGCAGAGATTAAAGAAAAGATTGACGCCCTGAAACTGCCCGCCGGTGTTTCCTGGCAGTTCATCGGAAACCTGGAAAACCAAAGTAAGTCATTTGGCAGCCTCTTGGGTGCACTCGGCCTCGGTATCCTGCTCATTTATCTCATCATGGTAGCCTTGTATGAAAACGCCGTTTATCCGTTTGTCGTACTTTTTGCCCTGCCCCTCGCTCTTATCGGCGCGTTCCTGGCCCTGGCGCTGACGATGAACGACCTGACCATTTTCGCGATGATTGGACTGATCATGCTGATGGGTCTGGTGGCCAAAAACGGGATTCTGTTGGTAGACTTTACCAATCAGCGGAAAGCCGAAGGCGAAGGACTGGTGCAGGCTCTGATTGACGCCGGTCGCGAGCGTTTCCGCCCGATTCTGATGACGACCATCGCCATGATCCTGGGGATGTTGCCGATTGCCCTGGCCAAAGGCGCAGGTGCGGAAGTGAAAAACGGTATGGCGTGGGTGATTATCGGCGGCCTGACGTCTTCGCTGATCCTGACCCTGGTGGTGGTACCTTGTATCTATTACCTTGTGGACAAAGGACTGGCCCGATTCGGCAAGCGCCGGAAGAAAGGCGATCTGCCGGCGGTAGAATACACTACAACCACCACAACCGGCAATGGTACTGCCGTGGTGCAGCCGGAAGTGGTTTAGGAGAAGAATTTCCGGAAAGTAGAAGAAGCCCGCTGTGCCAAACAGCGGGCTTTTTTAGTTGGAAAGGAATATCCGTACTTAAAGCTGGTAACTTCCGGAAAATTGCCGGCTTCATTGTGCCGTTACCCCTCTTGTCATCCTGAGCTTGTCATCCTTCGACAAGCTCAGGATGACAAGAGGAGCCGGGGGCGAGGCTAAGAGGCCTATGCGCTGCGCTTATTCCCCCGCATCAAAGCCACGAGCAGCAGGATGAAAACGGCCGCTCCGATAATCCAGACAACCGGGTTGTTGAGAAAGCCCGCACCCGAGTCGCCGCCTTTGTTAACATCAATATCGACGTCCAGTTTCTTGGTGCCGTCCTGGGCGAAAGAAACAATGCTGACGCAAAGGGCCAGAATCGTAAGCGAGAGTTGCTGAGAGATTTTCTGAAGCATGATTGAAAAGAGGTTTGGTGAAAAAAGAGAGGGTACTGTCACCAGAAATACAAAAACATGCCACAGTGTATTTTTTAAGCCTGCGAAGCACTGCTTCCCAAAGGTCGTCTTTCCGGAAATCCGGCCTTTTTTCCGGTTTCACACTGCCTGCCTGCTACCGGAAAGCCGGGTTCTGCACAAAGGCGGAATCGTTCAGCGTGTGGAGGAATGCCTTCAGCTGACGTTGCTGATGAGCATCCAGCACAACGCCGCCCCGAAGCTGCGGATCGGTATAAGGCTGAGGCTGCGCCGCAATTTCAAGGGTATAGTGTTTTAAAACCGCGTCCAAAGTGGCTGCCCTGCCATCATGAAAATAAGGCGCGGTAAAGCCCCAGTTGCGTATGGAAGGTACCTTAAACCGGTATTGGTCAGCCGCCTGACGACTGATGCGCATCCGGCCCGAATCGTTGGCCACACCGGCCGTCAGGCCATTGCTGCGAAAGGCAAAATCGGTGAACAGCGGCGGCTTGTGGCAAGTGCCGCAGTGAGTACTGAAAAGCTTTTCGCCTGCTGCCTCCTCTGGGGTAAAGTGTGCCTCCCCGCGCTGCACCCGGTCCCATTTCGCGTGGTCGCTGATAAGCGTGGCTTCAAACTGAGTCATGCTTTTGAGGATACGCGCCAGGTTGATCTGGGGATCCCCGTAGGCATTCCGGAAATCCCTTTGGTATTCCGGCGAAGCAGATACTTTCTCCACAAGCGCCTGCGGCGTCAGATCCATTTCTTCATGGCTTTGAAGGGGAATCAGAATCTGGGTTTCAAGGTTGTTGGCACCGCCATCCCACATCAGCGAAGAATGCCAGGCCAGATTGAAAAGGCCCGGTGAGTTGCGGGTACCGAGCCGCCCGGCCACCCCATGGCTCACCACGTGGCCCGTTTGCGAAAAAGCGCCTGCCGGCTGATGACAGCTGCCGCAGGAGACGCTGCCATCGCCCGAAAGCGACGGATCATTGAAAAGCTTTTTACCCAGTCTGATAATTTCCGGCTTCAAGGCATTACCCGCAAAAGAATAGTGGGGTGCAGGCCAACCCGCCGGAATGCGGAAACCGGTTTCGGCGGCTGACACCTGCCCGTTTTCCGGAATTTCAGGGTCTTTACGGCAGCCCGCCAACCCTGTCAGCAAGAGAAGCAGAGGAAAGGCAAGCCAACGGCAGTTTTTAGGGGTCAATGCGAACAACACGAATACCTTTTGAGTAATTATCGGCAATGGCAGCCGCCTGCGGTCCGGGCACCATAACGCTGGAAAAATCGGCGAAGCCAAAAGGGGAAGGCCCGGAAAACCAGCTTGCCAGGTCGGACTGCAACTGAAGGGTCGGCTGCGTTCCGGCTTTCACCTCAAGCGGCATGGGCAGGTCAAGCGTTACAGTGCGCAGCGCATTGTATTTGCCGGCAAATCCGGTTATATGAAAGTAAAACACACCGCCGGAAAGGACACTTTGAGGCGATTGTCCCTCCGTTTTAGCCATAATATAACCGGCATCCCAATCCCAGAACATGCCTTTGGATTGCTCCAGATCACCGGTTTGCGCACCGCTTACATTGCGCGCCGAGTCTACGCCCAGCAAGAACGAAATCCGGTTGTAGGTACCGGGCGGAACCGCCCGGATCCCGCGCGGACGCACGGACCGGGCATCTACTAAAAAGTACGTTTCCGGAAGCGGAATCGTGGCACCGTCAGCACTGTGTAAAACGAAATTGCTTACGTAATACTTGTGTTCGCTTACCCGAAAGCTATCGCCGGCGGCATTGCGATACCAGGCCGAATCCATCACCAGCGGCACGCCGCTCACTGTAGGCGTAAACTGCACCCGGAAACCGGGTGCCTCAATGCCCCCATGATCAATCGGCGGCAAAGTAGCAGCAACCGGATCGGGTAATTTCCGGCAGGCAGCCGCGACAAGGACGAGGCATAGCAACAGCAGGCCAGAACGGATTTTTCTCATGTCGTAAATATACGACATCTACCAAAGAAGATCCTCGTCACCGGGTGAGGGGGCGGGCGGCGTCTGCTGCTTGTAGTTCCATTTTTGGATTTGCCGCGTTGCAATCAGCCGGGCCAGTTCCCGGGCGGGCGCGTCGCTCAGTGCAGCAAGGCCTGCATCCGACTCCGCAACATCAATCCGATACAAAATCTGCCGCAGCCGCTCGGGGTCAGTGGCAATCAAATGGGCGACCCAGGTTTCGAGGGCCGCCAGAAAAGCGCTTTCCGGCTGTCCTTCGTAGAGGGGTAAAAAAGCATCTTCAGGTATCATTTTTCCGGAAAAGTTGAATGCTGATTAACCCTATCGCCCTACCTGTAGAGACAAGGCATGCCTTGTCTCTACAGGTAGGATAGCAACCAGGCGACCACAGAGGGTGCCCCTACCGTAACCAACCGTCAATACGGAAATGCCACGGCCTCACCCACAATCCGGCGCACATCCTCGAGCTTCACGCGGTCTTGCTGCATCGTGTCGCGGTGGCGCAGGGTCACGGTGCCATCTTCTTTGGTCTGGTGGTCAATGGTCACGCAGAATGGCGTGCCGAGCGCGTCCATCCGGCGGTAGCGCTTGCCGATCGAGTCTTTCTCTTCGTAAAAGCATTTGAAATCGCGGCGGCAGGTGTCCATCAGTTCGCGGGCAATTTCCGGCAGACCGTCTTTTTTAGTCAGCGGCAGCACGGCCAGTTTCGTCGGCGCGAGGAAGGGCGGCAGGGAAAGCACCACGCGGCTGTCCTGCTTTTCGTCCGTGCTCAGGTCTTCTTCGCGGTAGGCGTGGCTCAGCACCATCAGCACCGCGCGGTCGAGACCGATCGAGGTTTCTACCACATACGGAATATAGTGCTGGTTGATTTCGGTATCGAAATACGTAAGCTTTTTACCGCTCAGCCCGGCGTGTTGTTTGAGGTCAAAATCGGTGCGCGAGTGGATGCCCTCTACTTCTTTAAAACCAAACGGGAAATCGAATTCAATATCGCAGGCCGCATCGGCGTAGTGGGCCAGCTTTACGTGGTCGTGGAAACGGTAAGCTGTTTCCGGAATGCCAAGGCTGCGGTGCCAGGCCAGGCGCGCTTCCTTCCAGTATTCATACCACTTCTTTTGCTCACCGGGGCGCACGAAAAACTGCATTTCCATTTGCTCAAACTCGCGCATCCGGAAGGTAAACTGGCGCGCCACAATCTCGTTGCGAAAGGCTTTTCCGGTTTGGGCAATGCCAAAGGGAATTTTCATCCGGCTTGTTTTCTGCACGTTGAGGAAATTCACGAAAATACCCTGCGCCGTTTCGGGACGGAGATACACTTTATCGGCGCCGTCGGCCACCGCGCCCATTTCGGTGGAGAACATGAGATTGAACTGGCGCACGTCGGTCCAGTTGGCGGTTCCGGAAATGGTGCATTTAATCCCGGTTTCTTCAATCAGCGCCTTGAGGCCTGCGAGGTTGTCTTCGGCCAGCAGGGCTTCCATTTTGGCAATAAGAGCTTCGCCCCGGGGATTGGCTTCACCGTCCTCGCGCAGGCTTTCGGCGTGCGCTTCAATGAGATGATCCACGCGATAGCGCTTCTGGCTGTCTTTATTGTCGATCATCGGGTCGGAAAACGAGTCCACGTGGCCGGACGCTTTCCAAACGAGCGGATGCATGAAAATAGCCGCGTCGATGCCCACGATGTTGTCGTGCATCCGGGTCATGCTGTTCCACCAGTACTCACGCAGGGCGCGTTTCAGCTCCACCCCGTTCTGACCATAATCATACACGGCCGACAGACCGTCATAGACTTCGGAGGATTGAAAGATAAAGCCATATTCCTTGCAGTGGGAAATGAGATTGGGCAGCGTAGCAGGCGTAGCGTTCATAGCGGGCGCGAAGGTAGGCTATGTTTCATGATTCCTGTTTTATGTGTCATGTTTCAGGTATTCCATGGAGCCATTTTCACATTAAACCATGAGCCATTTCTCAATACCGCATCGTGCCCGGCGTTTCGGGCGCTACTTCCACCCGATCCACGATGTATTGGCCGCCGCCCTGATTTCGGTTGCTGGTATTTTCGCCCCGCCACGGCAGGGCCCGGCGGTATTGGGTGTAATGCACCTTGATGTTCTGGCCCTGGTATTTTTCCAGTTCGGCGGCCACGGCTTCGTCTTCAACCGAGAAAAAGAAGTACTGGGCCATCAGGCCGCCGTTGCGGTTGCCAAAGCCTTCCTGCAAGAGCTCGCCTTCATAAGTTTTAAAGACATTGCCTTTGCGGGCAAATTTCTGCAACATCCCCACCCGTGTGCCTTCGCCATAGGGATTGTAGTAATACCAGTAGCTCCAGCCAAGAAAGAAAATAAGGAGCAGGACGGTGGCAAAAGCGATGATGCGGCGCATGGGAAGAGGGTTGATTTGGGAGCGACTGTAAAGCTATTTCGCGCTATTCAAATTTCAAGCCCAAGCGTTCCAGGAATCTGTGTCAGACGCTATCTTTTACATCCCGGAACGGGAACTATGAATTTTACAAGGGTGCCCCTCAGACCCTGCCTTCGGCAGGGTGACAAAAAAGGCAGACGAAGAAGATTTCACCATTTAACTATCTGGCTCTTCCAGCGGTAATCTGTCACCCCGCTCCGGCCTCCCCAACCCCTCCGAAGGAGGGGCTACCTCCCTCCCCTTCGGGAAGGGCTGGGGTAGGGCCGGGGGTGAGGCTGACATGAAAAGGTTAGATGTCCACACTTGATATTAACGTGAATCTCGTTTTAAGATGATAATGGCCATAGAGAACACGGAGGTGCTCACAGAGGTCTACAGAGACACCCGTTAGGTCTTTGTGGACCTCTGTGCTTTCTTTGTGCCTTTTGTGGCCTCTA
>JAEVZP010000061.1 GCA_023392185.1 Bacteroidota bacterium | reverse complement strand
AAAAATGGGAGGCGCTGAGTCCCAATCCGGCAATCACCACCAATCTCTCGCATACGTATCTGGCTACCGGCGTGGAGAAAATCCAAGAACCCGAATACGAGCCCGGCGAGGAAATGACTGTTCATCTTTTTTCACCTGAAGAAGTAAAGCAGCTGCTTCTAAATGGCGAAATCATCCAGGCCCTGCACGCCGCGCCGCTATGGAAATATTTTAGTGTTGGACGCTAAAGCTGTTGGAGCTGCGCGTTGGAACGTTGTGTTGGAGCCCTGCGGGCGTTGGGTGATGTTGGAGCTAAGCGTTGGATACGGTTGGATATTCTAAATGCTGTTTAAATTCTTTTTTGGAAGATTGCATTGTTTCAAAAAATATTTCCAACGCCTGAAGGGCTCCAACATCATCCAACGGCAACGCCTCCAACGCCCAAAGGGCTATAACTTTACCTTTCTTTTTTTGTTACTAAGGCATGGCTGAGCAATACCTCGTTTCTGCGCGCAAGTACCGCCCGCAAACCTTCGACACGGTGGTGGGTCAGGAACACATCACCACGACGCTGAAAAACGCCATCCGGCACCAGCAGCTCGCCCACGCCTACCTGTTTTGCGGGCCGCGTGGGGTGGGTAAAACGACCTGCGCCCGCATCCTGGCCAAAACGCTCAACTGCGAGCACCTGACCGCTGACACCGAAGCCTGTGGCGTTTGTGAAAACTGCCGTGCTTTTGATGCCAACGCTTCTTTCAATGTTTTTGAGCTGGATGCTGCTTCCAACAATTCGGTAGACGATATCCGTGAACTGGTAGCACAAGTGCGCTTTGCGCCCCAGCAGGGCCGCTACAAAGTGTATATCATCGATGAGGTGCACATGCTCAGCGCGGCAGCCTTCAACGCTTTTCTCAAAACGCTGGAAGAGCCGCCGCCATACGCCATTTTCATTCTGGCTACTACGGAAAAGCATAAGATTCTGCCGACCATCCTCAGTCGTTGCCAGATTTTTGATTTCAAACGCATCCGCACCGTCGATACGGTGGCACACCTGCAAAAAATCACTGCCAAAGAAGGGATCCCGGCAGAAGAAGACGCCCTGCACGTCATTGCCCAGAAAAGCGAGGGCTGTATGCGCGACGCGCTTTCGATGCTGGACCGGATTTCGGCTTTTACCGACGGCAGCCTCACGTATGCGGCCACCATGGAGCACCTGGCGATGCTTGATGCGCAGTTTTATTTCCGGATGACCGACTCGATGCTGGCGGCCGACCTGCCTGCCGTGCTGCTTCAGTTTGAAGAAGCCGTAGCGCGCGGTTTTGAAGGTGATGCGGTGTTGCTTGGCCTGGCAGAGCACTTCCGCAGCATGCTCTTGTGCCGCGACGAGCGCATGGCCAAACTGCTGGATGTGCCGGCCAACTATCGCGCCTTGTTTTTCAACAAAGCCCGGCAGATTGCACCTTCCTTGCTGGTGAACGCGCTGGCGCTGCTCCATACCTCAAGCCTTAAGTATCGCAGTGCATCCAATAAGCGGCTGCATGTGGAAGTGGCGCTGATTCGCATGACGTATCTGCCCTATGCAGAGAAGGAGGTGCCCGCTGCGGCTGCGCCGGTTCTTCAAAAAAAAAATAACAGCGGAGCTGCCTTACATCCAGCGCCTGCCCCGCCGGTTGCCGAGGCAGCACCTCTCCCTTCAGGTCCGGAAATACCGGCGCCCGGGGCTGCTATAGCGGCCATGCCGCCCCAACCCCAAACAGCAACCGGAGTGGCTGCGCCTCCTCCGGCGGCTCCAGCGCCTGCCGTTTCGCCGGTGCCGCCGGCAGCAAGACCCAATAGCACACGCCGCCGGATCTCCAGAGACCTGCTTCAAAAAGCAGCCGAGACCGGTGCACAGGTAGTAGAAGACCGGCCCGTGGTGCCTTTGACGGATGAAGATCTGCGCATGCACCTGGACACTTTCCGGCAGCAACTGCGGGAAGGCAAAGAACATACCCTTTTGGCGCAGTTCTCGCAGGTCGTTATCCGTAAAACGGGTGATTCGGAAGCGGAGATTACCTGTCCTACCGAAATGGCGGAGGTGTATATCAAAAACACCCGCGACCGGCTGATAGACTTTTTTCAACAACATTACGGCCGCGTTATCCGGATTATGACCCGCGTGGAAGTGGACGAGTCGATGCCCAGGCCGCAGAAGCAACTTTCCAAACAAGAGATTTACGAAGAGTTGGTGAAAGAAAACCCGGTTCTGCACACCCTGCGCAATGCGTTAGGCTTGCAGATCGAATATTAGGTGTTGTTTTCCGGAAAACGCCTCCAATAGTATTGGACCTGTCAGGTCCCGGGATTTCCGGAAATGCTCCTGCTTACTTCCGGCCCTGTTTCGCTTTCGTCTTCTGCCTCTCTACTTTTGCCGTCAACAATGATTCGAATTGGAAAAATAGCTGCTGCGCATGGCCTTACAGGGGACGTTGTTCTCACCCATGAGCTGCCCGACAGCAAATGGATCAAAGTGGGGGATCCGCTGCACATCGAGATTAAAAAAGGCTCGCTGATTCCTTTTTTTGTAGAAAAATTCCGGGATAAAAACAGGGGTGAACTGATTTTGACGCTGGATGACACGAACGACGCGGAAGCCGCACGCGCCCTTATAGGCCGACCGGTTTTCGTGGAAAACGAAAAGCTGGCCCAAACTGACACCACTTCTCCGCTGCGCTTTATTGGCTACAAAGTGGTCGACGTGAACCTTGGTGCGCTGGGCTTTATCGACGATGTATACAAAGCAGGGCCACAGTGGCTGGCACAGGTGGATACCGGCGAAAAGAAAGTGCTTTTTCCACTCATCGACGCTTTCATCCGGGATGCCAATGACCGGTCCCGTTTCCTGCGGGTGGCGCTGCCCGACGGGCTGGTAGACTTGTAAGTTTTAAGCGTCATTTTTCCGGAAATTTCTTTGTCCTCCCGGCCACTCCGGAAGCTTATACCTGGCAGGGGAGATTCCGGAATTTGATTTTTGGTAGCAGGCAATGGACCTTTGGCCTCCCATGCGCATCGATATTCTTTCTGCCGTTCCGGATTTGCTGCAAAGCCCGTTCAGTCATTCCATCATGAAGCGCGCGCAACAGCGTGGCCTGCTCGAGGTCCATGCCCACAACCTGCGCAACTGGGCTGTCAATAAACACGGGCAGATCGATGACTATCAGTTTGGCGGCGGCGCCGGAATGGTGATTATGCCTGAGCCGCTGGCCAATGCCATTGAGGAACTCCAGCAGGACCGCGCCTACGACGAGATCATCTTCCTGACGCCCGACGGCAAGCGCTTTGAACAGGCTGATGCCAACCGCCTTTCCCTAAAGCAAAACCTGCTGATGATCTGCGGTCATTACAAAGGTATCGATGAGCGCATCCGCCAAACCTATGTGACCAGCGAAATTTCGATTGGCGATTACGTCCTGAGCGGGGGAGAACTGGCAGCTGCGGTGGTAGTGGATGCTGTAGGGCGGCTCTTGCCGGGCGTGCTCAACGACGAAACTTCGGCGCTCACCGATTCTTTTCAGGATGATGTGCTGGCGCCGCCGGTTTATACCCGTCCTGCCACCTGGCGGGGCCTCGAAGTGCCCCCGGTTTTGCTCTGCGGCGACCCTAAAAAGGTAGATGCCTGGCGGGCCGAGCAAAGCGTGGAGCGCACCCGTGACCGACGTCCCGACTTATGGGAGCGGCATCATTCTTAAAATTGCTTTGTGGCTTACAGGCCCGCTGTTTCGGCGGCTGCATTTTCAGGCAACCGGCCGCCTACGCCCAGAATGCGGTAGGCCAGCTCAATGCCGGCGCGCTCGGGTTTGCGGGTGTCGTAGGTGCAGCGCTGGAGGGGCACCACGACATCGCCTTTTGCAGTCGTAGTGGTGTACTGCACCCGCATCAGGTGGTCTCCTGCTTTTTCAAAGCGCAGCGTTGCTACCAGCGCATCGGCCTTAGGTTGGGTATTCAGATTGCATTTTTGAAGCCGTTTTACCGCTTTGCGGTCCACCGCGCCTTCTGTTTGAATCCGCACCGGAATGCGCAACGCTTCAAAAGGCAGCAGCTGGGGAAACAACCGGGCTGCATCTACCAGATAGCGGTCGCGGCGGCTGTCTTCGTCCGCTGCATCGGCAATATGGGCCAGGGCCAGCAGCCGGCGCGCCTGCAGCAGATGATCCTGGTCCTGCCCGGGACTTTCAGCCGCCTCTTCACGGTCTGCCGCAGCCGGACTAAAGCCTGATTGCAGCAGTTGCCGGGCTTCTTCCCTGTGGCCACGTTGCAGCTGTAGCCGGGCCGTCAGATACCGGAAATAAGGCTGCACCCGCGGGCGCGGATCGGCGGTGATCTGGGGTTGAAATTTCTCTATAAAATACCGGGTGGAAAATCCGGAAATAAGCGTCCAGATTTCATCCCAACTCACTACGCTCTCGGTGGAAAAAACCTTGTAAAGCACCCGGTCGCGTTCCGGATTGCGGGCCAGCTGGTTGATGATCAGAAACCGTTGGAGGAGCTGTGTTCCTTTGCGCCGGGCCATCTGCCACAGGGCGGCAGGCCGGTACCACCAGCCCCGGTTTTCAAACTTAATCATCGCCGTCCGTTGCTGCGCCAGAAACAGCTTTTGAAGGCTGATGGCAAAGTCATATTGCGGCTGACCGAGGGTAGTGCCGATGTGCAATTCCCGGAAATCCTGCGCTTTTTGAATGGTTTTTTCAGCCTGGGCCACTTGTCCGTCATAGGCTTCACAGCGCGCCCTGGCAATTTGATACCAGCCATATCCAGGCTGCGACCGGTGGGTTTCGATCATTTCCTCCAGCAGCTGAATACCCACTTTCGGCTGCCCGTCATACAGGTTCAGGATTGAGGAGAAATAGGCCCATTCCTGCAAGCGGTTGTCGCTGCTTCCCATCAGCCCGGCCAGTGCATACTCCCGTTGTGCTGTGGGGAAGTCGGCGGCTATGGCCCGGAAGTTTGCGTAGTTATTGTGGGTGGGTTGGCCGCCTTCCTGCAGCAGTTCGTAATAATGCTGTGCGCTGTCCATGGCAAAGGCATAGCTGTATAGGATGGCCTTGTAATGATAGACGCCGAGATAATCTGCCTGGTAGCTTTCGGGTGTAAAAAAAGCGCTGTTATAGGCCTGAGACCGGTTGATGCGCTGTATTGCAGTGTCCAGATAGCGCATAGCCAGCGCTTCATTTGCATCGATGCTGTTTTGAAGGAACGGGTATCTGGCCGAAGTATAGATGCGGTTGCGGTGCACCACCCACATCAGCATATTGTAGGCGTCGAAAAAGTCGCGCTGAAAATCCCATTGCAGGTAGCGGCGAATGGTGTTGTAGGATTGCTGCGGGAGGTCGAGGTTGTTGTAGCACTGCACCAGCGAGGAGAGGGCCAGCGCATAATCG
>JAEVZP010000174.1 GCA_023392185.1 Bacteroidota bacterium | reverse complement strand
GTGCGGGTTGCTGGGTCATCGCCGGTGCGGGCGGTGGCGGTGTCTGCGGCATTTCGGCAGAAGCGGCGCTGATGCCGTTGGTAGGCGCGTGCAGCGGCTGGGCCGGTTGGGCATTGCCGGATGGCATTTTCCGTCCGCCGGCTACGTAGGCCAGGATGTCTTTTTTGCTTACGCGGCCTTCGGCACCGGTTCCCGGAATCCCTTCCAGTTCGGCCATGCCAATGCCTTCTTTCGCAGCAATGTTGAGCACGAGCGGCGAGTAAAAACGGTTGCCGCCGGTCGTGCCGGTGGGCGCGGCGACGGGCGCGGTGTTGGCGGCCGAAGCACCCGCTTCAAAAACAGGTTGGGGCGCAGCGGCCGGGGCCGGAGCGGCGGGTTGGGCAGGCGCAGCGGCGGCACCGGCTTCCGAAGAAATCCGGGCGATGACGGTTCCGACCGGCACCACGTCGTTTTCGTTGAAGAGGATTTCGGTAATCACGCCCGCGCCGGTAGAAGGCACTTCGGAGTCCACTTTGTCGGTGGCAATTTCCAGCACCGTTTCGTCCATTTTCACCGTATCACCCGGCTTTTTATGCCATTTCAAAATGGTTGCTTCCATGATACTTTCGCCCATCTTGGGCATCACGAGGTCAACGGTGGCCATATGCAGTTCTCTTTTGTTAAGGATTTTTTATACCGGCGCGAAAATACAACGCAAAAAAGGGTTTAGGAAAAACGGCTTTTCCCTATCCCTCTAAATTCCTTCCTGGGCATCTCCTTCAAACCTATGGGAAAGGATTTCCTAAAAACATTTAAAACATCCGGTGTGTCAGTGACTGTTTTCCGAAGGACTTGTAGTGCGGGGCTTCGACAAGCTCAGCCTGACACGCATTTTTTCATCGATAAATGATGACATGCTTAGAGCCTATCCAGAAAATCGGTGTTAGGCTGTTTCGGAGATAATCTTTTGTCATCCCCGAAGGAGAACTTGCCGGATGCAAGCCGCAAAGCCCCCCGTTCCGCCCAGACACCACGAAGTAGCAGCGCAGCTAAAAGAACCGTACGAAAAACCAGTTCCATTCACAATTTTTTGTTTTTAGGATGGGCTCTAAGTATCACCGGAAGCTGGTCGAAGGGGTATCGCCTCTAGCCCTCACGTATTCTGAGACCAAAGAAGACAGACAAAAAAGGGCGGAGTAGAAAGGTGGTTTTTCCGGAAATTCTAAAAAATATTTCCATCCGCCTGTAACTTTTCTCTTTCCCCGCCGATATACCGTTTAGAAACCCCAATGGATACCCAGGATTACAACAACTGCGTCCGACAGTGGAGCGACCCGCTCTATCGCTTTGCGCTGCGTTGCCTGGCCGACGCCGAAGACGCCCGCGACGCCGTGCAAACCGCATTTGCCGCCCTGTGGGAAGCCCGCCAGTCGGTGCCGCCCGAAAAAGCAAAAGCGTGGCTGTTTCAGGTGACCTACCGGAAGTCGGTGGACGATTTCCGGCGGCAATCGCGCTTTACCAACGCCGATGTGCTGCACACCGAAGCCGCCGCTCCCGCCTCAAACGCGCTGCGCCGCACCCTGGATGAAGCCCTCGACCGGCTGGACGAGCAATCGCGCGCGCTGGTACTGCTCAAGGATTGGGAAGGCTATTCCTACGAAGAAATTGGGCGTATCACGGGCCTGGGCGAAAGCCAGGTAAAAGTGTATCTCCACCGCGCCCGGAAACAACTTAAAATCTATCTCGTCTCTGTTGAAAATGTGCTGTCATGAAAACGAAAAACACCCCGGACATCAACCCGTCCAACTATGAAGAATATTTCCTGCTTTCCCTTGACGGCGAGCTGGACGCGGCGACCGAAAGCGCTCTTTTCGCTTTCCTGGACGCGCACCCCGAACTGGCTGCGGAAGTGACGGGTTACAACGACACTATAATCCCCCTGCCGGAACCAAGGCCTGTTTTTGAAGGTAAAGAAGTTCTTCTCCAACCCGAAACCACGCTTTCCGGATTCCGGAAATTCCGGCCCTTTATCTGGTTGGCAGCGGCGCTTCTGCTGCTTTGGATAGGCGTTAGAAACCTTCAAAACGACCCGGCGGAAGTGCCCCGGATCGCAATCGCTGTTGCTCCAAAAACACAAAAAACACAACCGGCTGTTCCCAGCCCCGCCTCTGAGAAAAACACGCCTACGCCGCCGCTGATTGCTTCCAAAGAACCCGTTTTCCAGCCTTCCTTTCCGGAAAAAAAGCCGGTAGCAGCGCCTCCGATGCGCGCCTTCGCCGCTTCGACACCAGAAGCGACGGCAGCCACAGGACCACCGGAGGACATTGCGCCCCTGCCTTTTGTAAACACTCCCCTGCTTCCTCAAAACCTTCCTGTGATGTCTCCTGCACCGTCCCTGGTCATTGTGCCGGGCACGGAAGCGCCATCCGAAAAAGGCATTGAAATCAGCCTGCCGGTGGTTGACGCAATCCGGGATGCTGCCGCCGACAAAATCCTGGCCTTGCGTGAAGCCGGGCGGGCCCTGAAAAACACGGAAACCACTGTTTATCTGGGTAAACGCGAACTGTTTACCATCCGTTTCTAAAACACATCCTTCTTTCCGCGTGCTAAAAATTCTTTTATGAAAAAACGATCTCTTCTCCTCGGCGCGCTCCTGCTCGGATGCGTAGCCGGCTATGGCCAGGACGGCCACAAAACCATCACCACTATCATTGTTAAAGATCAAAAGGGCGACACGCTCTCCAACACGGTTGTTACCGGCTCGGTGCGCGATGAAGGTCGCAAGCGAAAGGTGACGGTCACCATTGGCACGGATGGCATTGCGGTAAAGCGCCGGAAAACCGATATTGTGCTCTCCGACTCGGTGCAGGAAAGACCGAAGCCACGCCTGGATATAGACTTTGGCATGCTGGACCTGGGTTTTAATCGCCTGGATGATCGCACCCCCGACGGGTTTCGCATCACCAATGTAAATGACCCGACCGGCAGGTTTGCACATGATGAGGTTTTCAAACTCCGCGAAGGCAAGAGTATCAATGTGAACGTGTGGATCTTAAAAGGTTCCCTGCGCCTGAGTGAAAGCCGGCGACAGAAGTGGTATATCACCAGCGGGCTGGGCCTTCAGATGTATAATTTCCGCTTTGAAAATCCGTATCAATACACCAAATCGTCTCCGGTTTATCCGACCCTGATCGACAGTTCGCGCCAGCATTTTCAGAAAAACAAACTCGGCTTTACGTATGGATCTATTCCACTGGGCCTGCTGGGCAAAACCCGTATCGGCAATGAGTGGCTGGTGTATGGCGGCGGTGTGATGGGCGGCTTGCGGCTGGCCTCCTGGACCAAGCTTAAGACAGATGCTTTTGGCAAGGAGAAGGCCCACGACGCCTTTGATTTCCGGAATTTTAATGCCGCAGTGTATGCCGAAATCGGTGTGGACGACATCGTGCGGCTCTACGGGACTTACCAACTTACGCCGCTTCAAAAATCCGGCATAGAGCAATATCCGTTTGCCATTGGCGTGCGGTTCCTCGGAATTTAAAATCCACTTACGCAACGGTTCCATAGCAGCTATTTCTGCAACAGAAGCCCCCCAACGGATCCACTGTTTCAAACAGGATCCGTTGGGGGGCTTTTTTAGGATTAAGGAAGCGTTCAGACTTCCTGCTGCGTTTCATTACGAAGCACGACCACCCCGTCAAACACATCGACCAGCACCGGACGGCTCCGGTCGATCTCACCGGCAATGATTTTCTTCGATAACAGGTTGATAATGTCTTTCTGGATAAGCCTTTTGAGCGGCCGGGCGCCAAACTGCGGATCGTAGCCCCGCTGACTAAGGTATTCGAGTGCGTAGTCGGTGAACTGCAGGTCGATGCCCTGTGCTTCGAGCATCCGGCGCAGCCCTTCGAGCTGAATGCGGATAATGCCCTGCAACTCGCGTTGCGACAGCGGACGGAACATGACGATGTCATCAATCCGGTTGAGAAATTCCGGACGCATGTGCTGCTTTAAGAGGTCGATCACCTGGCTTTTGGCGCTTTCGGCGACGGCGTCGGGGTCTTTGCCGTCGGCATTGTCGAAAGCCTCCTGAATGATATGCGACCCCATATTGGATGTCATGATGATCAGGGTGTTCTTGAAGTTCACTACCCGGCCTTTGTTATCCGTCAGGCGACCGTCGTCGAGCACCTGCAACAGGATGTTGAACACATCCGGGTGTGCTTTTTCAATCTCATCGAGCAGCACCACACTGTACGGCTTGCGGCGCACGGCCTCGGTCAGTTGGCCACCTTCTTCATAGCCGATGTAGCCCGGAGGGGCACCTACGAGGCGGCTGACGCTGTGCTTTTCCATATACTCGCTCATGTCGATCCGGGTCATCATGTGTTCATCGTCAAAAAGCACCTCGGCCAGCGCCTTAGCCAGTTCGGTTTTACCCACGCCGGTGGTGCCCAGGAAGATAAAAGAACCGATCGGGCGGTTGGGGTCATTGAGGCCGGCACGGTTCCGGCGAATGGCATCCGACACGGCTTCAATCGCTTCGTCCTGCCCTACGACGCGCTTGTGCAGTTCGTCTTCGAGGTTCAGGAGGCGCTCGCGTTCGCTTTGCATCATGCGCTGCACCGGGATACCAGTAGCTTTAGCGACGCTTTCGGCAATGTCTTCGGCGTCTACTTCTTCTTTGGTCATCCGGCGCTGATCGGCGCCCAGCTCACCGAGTTGAGCCGTCAGGTCGGCCACTTTCTTTTCTTCTTCCTGAATGCGGCCGTAACGGATTTCGGCTACCTTACCGTAATCGCCTTCGCGCTCGGCTTTTTCGGCGTCTTGTTTCAGTTGCTCAATGGCAGCTTTGCCACTGTTGATGCCGTCGACCAGTTCTTTTTCTTCCAGCCACTTGGCTTTGAAAGTGTCGCGCTGTACGTTCAGCAGACTCAGGTTTTGATTGATATTGGCCAGCTTTGCCTCGTCATCTTCCCGCTTAATAGCCTCGCGCTCGATTTCGAGTTGGCGGATACGGCGTTCCAGTTCGTCAAGTTCCTGCGGCATGGAGTTCATTTCCAGCTTCAGCTTGGCGGCACTCTCGTCGATAAGATCAATGGCTTTGTCGGGCAGAAAACGGTCGGTGATATAGCGGTTGGAGAGTTCTACGGCAGCGATGATCGCTTCGTCTTTGATGCGTACGCGGTGGTGACTTTCATAGCGGTCTTTCAGTCCGCGCAGAATCGAAATGGCATCTTCCACACTTGGCTCGTCTACCATCACGCGCTGGAAACGGCGCTCCAGGGCTTTGTCTTTTTCGAAGTATTTCTGGTATTCATTGAGGGTTGTAGCGCCAATCGCACGCAGTTCGCCGCGCGCAAGGGCCGGCTTCAGGATATTGGCTGCATCCATGGCCCCTTCGCCGCCGCCGGCACCTACGAGGGTATGAATTTCATCGATAAAAAGCAGGATTTCGCCGTTGCTTTGAGCCACTTCGTTCACCACGCTTTTAAGGCGTTCTTCAAATTCGCCTTTGTATTTCGCACCGGCTATCAGTTGGCCCATATCGAGGGCGTAGAGGATTTTAGAGCGGAGGTTTTCCGGAACGTCGCCGTTGATGATGCGGTGTGCCAGGCCTTCCACAATGGCGGTTTTACCCACGCCCGGCTCTCCAACAAGAATTGGGTTGTTTTTGCTTCGGCGGGAAAGGATATGCAGGGTGCGGCGGATTTCTTCGTCGCGGCCAATAACCGGATCAAGCTTGTTTTCGCGGGCCATCTCATTGAGATTTTTGGCATAGCGTTCGAGTGCCTGGTACTGGCTCTCTGCGGTTTGGGAGTTGACGGTATTGCCTTTACGCAGCTCTTTAATAGCGGCAATAAGTCCTTTTTCCGTGAGGCCGGAATCCTTCAGCAACCGGCCGGCATCGTCGTTTTGGTTCAGGATGCCGAGCAGCAGCAACTCGGGCGTTACAAACTCGTCGCCAAATTCTTTCAGATAGCTGCCGGCTTTGAGCACGGCATTATTGACTTCGCGGGAAATGTTTTGCGCCGGCTCACCGCTTGTGAGCTTCGCGCCCCGCTCCATGGCTTCGCGCAGGCGTGTTTGAAGGGCAGCAAGATTGACGCCGTTTTTCTTCAGGAGGTAGGAAATAGGGCCTTCCGTATCCGACAGCAGCGCGTCGAGCACGTGCGTGTTCTCAATGGAAGGACTCTGCACGGCATAGGCCCGCTGCTGCGCAGCAGCAATCGCTTCCTGGGCTTTTATCGTGAAGTTGTTCAGGTTCATAAGAGGTGGTTTTGTTTGCCCTCTGGCAGCAAAAAATATTCCTTTGAAAAGAACCGGCAAACATGGCGGCGATGCCCTTCAACAAATGACAATATTTCATTTCCCAATAGTCAGACAAGACGTTTTGTCCGTTTGGGGAAGTATCCTTCTATAGAAAAGCTGTTTCCATAAAAAAGCGCCGGAAGGCCCGCGTGTTTCAGCAGCGCTTCCGGCGGCGTAGCTTGTTGCCACAGACGGTAGTTTTATTCGCGTACCAGTTTCACCACATTGCTCTGGTGAGTCAGGCGGTTGGTGAAGCGAACGAAATACAAGCCTGCGGGCATTGGCGGGAGCGCCACTTCCAGACTGTTGAGGGCCTGGTGCGACAACACGGCACCGGCGGTGTTGGTAAGCGTCAGGTTCCAGCCTTCCGGGTTGGAGATCCCGGCAACCCGGATGCGGTCGCCGCTGCTATGGAGTGGGTTCGGAAATACCGTCAGTTCCATCCCGGCCTCCTGCGGGGCTTCTACTTTTACACCGATAACGCGGGAATAGGTTACCTCGCCATAAGCATCAACATTGCGCAGGCGATAGTAGCTCATGCCGGTAGCCGGATGGGTGTCTAAGTAATGATAATCGCCTTTGTTGCTGGAATGCACCAGGGTGACAACCGCCCAGTGGGCTGCATCGGTGCTTTTTTCCAGAAAATAGCGGTCGCCGTTTTCTTCATTGGTGGTGGTCCAGGCAAGAGAAATGCCGTCTGTTGTCTTGCGCGCATCAAAGCTCACGAGCGTTACCGGAAGCGGCGTTGGGTTGGTGGGCATGGTTCGGGACTGCTCCGGCATATCGGGGCCGGAAATCGTAAGCGTTGAATTTCCGGAAAGGCAGCCTTTGGAAACGACGGTAGCCGTGTTGCAATCGGATGCCCCGGACCACTGGTTGTGGGAAGTTGTACCCGTACCCGTCAGTGTATGAGGGGAGATTGTTTTAGGCAAGTCCCAAATACCAAAGTTATTATCACCGCAGTTGAAGGTCATTGCCAGGTTCCAGAGGCTGGAGTTGGCAGGGAGGACACCAGAATAAGAAATCGTATATTGATACTCAACATCATAATTATATCCACCTGTACAGCCAGCCGGAGCCACAATTGCCACCGGTAACACGGTAATATCAACCTTATAACCGCTGCTGCTTTTTTTAGCTGTAGCGGCGGTGGTGCTGTAAAAGGTGAAAGTAGCCGCCTGTGCTTTTGAGATCAGTCCCAAAGGCATCAAAAATACCGAAATCAGCAGGAAGCGGAAGGAACGATGTACGTGTTGCATGACTGTTTTTTTAACAGGACGCAAAGGTGATCAGCTCTCTCCCTATGGATTGTTAAGTGCTCTTTAAAGAAATGTTCTAAATGAACAATCATTCATATAGTCAAATAGCCAATCTCTATACAGGCAGTCTTGCGGATATCAAAAAGCAGGTTATATTGCTGCGGCGGGTATGAGGGAGACGAGAAAGTTTCCGGCTCAGGCGCCCCCATGGGTCCAATACGCGCGCTTCTGCTATCGAAATTTCCGGAACCCGTGCTTCCCGAAACCGGGTTCCCAACATGGCCGACGCGCCCTACGGAACCGGTAGCTGTTTATTCGGGCAAGCGATCTGCAAGCCGGTCTTCAACCTTGAGACCCAGGCATGGGAATTCGTTCCGCTTCGCCTTCCGGAAGCAAAACGAAATATATTGCCGGTTTTTCCCGGAAAAGGGCGGCTTCCAATCGGGTTTTAAAGCTGTGTGGTAATAGCTGTGTCCCTTTTATTGGCTTTCCAGGATATAAAGTACAGGCAGAATTTCAAAGGACAATCTTTTTCATAACCAAATCTGCTTTAAGACATACAAACTGCGTATTGGCTTTTAAGGACGCTCCTGACACAGTTCCACCAGCAGGCCACCGGCCGATTTCGGATGCAGGAAAAGCACCAGTTTGTTGTCGGCACCGGCTTTTGGAACGCCATCGCCAATAATCTCAAAGCCTTCTTTTTGCAGGCGTTCTGCTTCGGCTGCAATATCCTCTACCGCAAAAGCCACGTGGTGAAAACCAGGTCCTTTTTTCTCCAAAAATTTGGAAATGGCGCTATCAGGCCGGGTGCCTTCGAGCAGTTCCACCTTGGACTCACCTAGCCGAAAGAAAGCCGTGTTCACCCCTTCCCGCTCCACGGTTTCGGTTTTGTAGGAAGGCACATTCAGGAGCTTTTCCCAGAGCGGAACGGCGGTTTGCAGACTTTCGACGGCGATGCCGAGATGTTCGATTTTAAGCATTTAGAACTGAATAGGTTTTGCGAATAGCGATATTAAGGGATCGTAAGATAGCGGGGCGGAAAAAGAGTCTCAAAATCTTACCTTTGTAAACATTCTAAAAAGATAATGCTGCCGGCGCGGAAAGTCCGGTATTTCCCTTCTTTATGGCACTCGAATTTCCGATTTACCTTGACAATAACGCAACCACTCCACTCGACCCACGGGTGCTGGAAGCGATGCTGCCCTATTTCACTCAACACTTCGGCAACGCGGCTTCGCGTTCGCACGCCTTTGGATGGGCTGCCGAAGAAGCCGTGGACTATGCCCGCGAGCAAGTAGCGAAGTTGATCAATGCAGACCCGAAAGAAATCATTTTTACTTCCGGTGCTACTGAGGCCGACAACCTCGCGCTGAAAGGCGTTTTTGAGATGTATGCTTCCAAAGGCAACCACATTATTACTGCGACTACTGAGCACAAAGCGGTGCTGGATGCCTGCAAGCATATCGAGCGTATGGGCGGCGATGTAACGTATCTGGAAGTGAAAGAAGACGGCCTTATCGACCTTGCTGAGCTGGAAGCGGCGATTAAACCAACGACCATTCTCATCTCCATTATGTGGGGCAACAACGAGATTGGCGTGGTGCAACCGGTACGCGAAATTTCCGCAATTGCCAAAAAACACGGTGTCCTGTTTTTCACCGACGGCACGCAGGCGGTGGGTAAAATCCCGACCGATGTACAGGCGGACGGCGTTGACCTGATGGCTTTCTCGGCCCACAAAATGTATGGTCCGAAAGGCGTGGGTGCGCTCTACGTGCGCCGGAAAAATCCGCGCGTAAAAGTAACGGCGCAGGTAGACGGCGGCGGCCACGAGCGCGGCATGCGCAGCGGTACGCTGAACGTTCCCGGTATTGTGGGCTTCGGCAAGGCCTGTGAGATTGCGATGCAGGAAATGGAGGGCGAAGCCAAACGCCTCAGTGCCCTGCGCGACAAGCTGGAAGCCGGCCTGCTGAAAGTAGAAGAAGCCTACGTGAACGGCAACCGCGAACACCGCCTTCCCCATACCACCAACGTATCGTTCAAGTATGTAGAAGGCGAAGGTTTGATGATGGGCTTTAATAAAAACATCGCCCTTTCTTCCGGCTCGGCTTGTACGTCGGCTTCGCTCGAACCTTCTTATGTACTGAAGGCCCTCGGCCTCGGCGACGACCTGGCACACTCTTCGCTGCGTTTTGGACTGGGTCGCTTTACGACTGAAGAGCAAATCGACTACACGATTCAGGCCGTTACGGACACGGTGCTGAAACTCCGCGAGATGAGCCCGCTGTGGGAGATGTGGAAAGAAGGCATCGACCTGGACAAAATTGAGTGGGCACACCACTAAGGCATTTTTAAAACCTTTGCGTATGACTTACACGGTAGAAATT
>JAEVZP010000116.1 GCA_023392185.1 Bacteroidota bacterium | reverse complement strand
CGGCGGTTGCGGGAGCTCATGGCCAGTCCGTCGGCTTCGCGGACGGTAGGGCAGATGTGCAACTGCGTGTTCAGCCCTTTTTGACGAATCAGATCGGCAATCACGCGGCATTGCTGAAAATCTTTTTGACCGAGATACAAATGCTGCGGTTTCACGATGTCCAACAGGCGGCTCACCACCTGACCGACGCCCCGGAAATGACCCGGTCTTTTCTCACCTTCCAGCACGGTTTCCAGCGTCCCAAAGTCATAGGCCGGTACTTTTTCGGTTCCGCCGGGATACACATCTTCTATGGCGGGCAAATAAACTACGTCGCAGTGGGCTTCGGTGAGCAGTTTCAAATCTTCGGCGGTTGTAACGGGATATTTCTCAAAATCTGCCGGATCGTTGAACTGGGTGGGGTTTACAAAAATGCTGGCTACCGTATGGTATCCATCCACCACGGCGCGGGCAAAAAGCGACTGGTGTCCGGCGTGGAGCGCCCCCATAGTGGGTACAAAACCAACCGGTTTTTGCAGGCGGGAAAGGTATTCGGAAAGTTGTGCTGCCTGGCGAAAAATAAGCATTGGGGGGAGGAGGGGAAGGTAGAATTTGGGCGGAAAATATGAAAAGCCCTTTAAATTTCGTAATTTTGCAGCTAAATTTTGCCGGCGCGACTTGTGTCGGCGCGTATCCGCTCATCTCAAGCACCAAGATTTTAAGATTATGTCTGCAGACGCAAAGAAAAGGATTCTGATTGTAGCCAACGAATTGTCGCCTTACTTAGAGGATACTGTTTTTGCCCCGATCCTCAATGCACTGGCCCGTAAAACTTTTGATTCGGGCATGGAAATCCGGGTCATCATGCCGCGTTTTGGAACGATCAACGAGCGTCGTCACCGCCTCCATGAAGTGGTGCGACTTTCCGGTATCAACATCATTGTGGACAAAGACGATTATCCGCTGGTTATCAAGGTGGCTTCGTTGCCCAACGCCCGTCTGCAAGTCTATTTTATGGACAACGAAGACTTTTTCAAGCGCAAGTTTACAGCGCGCGATGAAGAGGGCCGCTTTTATGAAGACAACGTGGAGCGCATGGTTTTCTTTTGCAAAAGTGCGCTGGAGACGGTCAAAAAGTTTGGCTGGCCGCCCCACCTGATTCATTGTCATGGCTGGATGACCTCCCTGCTGCCGGTATATCTGAAGACCGCTTACAAGAAAGAGCCGGTGTTTGCGCATTCGAAAGTGGCTTATACGGTTCAAAACCCGCAGTTTGAAGAATCGCTGGGTGCCGATTTTGTGAAGCGGGCGCTGGTAAACCAGGATTTTAAAGAAAAAGAGCTGGATGCTTATAAGGCCGGAACTGCTGAGGCCCTGACACTGGGTGCTATGAAAGCCGCTGATATCCTCATTCAGGGCGAGCCGGTACTGGAGCCGGTGCTGGAAGAAGCGATGAAACCGGCACGCAATAAGAAAATTATTCGCTGGGACGACGCCTGGAGTGAAGATGCTACGCCGCTGCTGGAAATGTATAAAAATCTGGTTGATTTTCCGGTAAAGGCTTAACAGAACATTGTCCGGGATATTAGCCTGCACAATAGAACTTCGCCGTCCTCTTTCTCTTGCTTCTTTATTTGTGAACAACCGGTTTTTTCTGCCCGCACGCGTTGCCGTGTTTGGTTCTCTGCTTTTGAGTTTGTCTGCCTGTAAGGAAAACACCATTCTCAATGCCAATGTGTTGCCTTCCGGCGACAGTCTCAACACGATAACCCTGCCTGATACATTTACGGTCCAGACCCGCACGGTTTATGAGGATTCCTTTATTACCAGCTTTCAGCGGGTGCTGGCCGGCACCAACAAGATCGTGGGCAGTTCTTTTATGGGCGCCGGTACGGTCACTGGGGACCCTTTTTTCGGAAAAACCTTTACCGCCATTGCGTTTGAGCCGGCGCCGGTAACTGCCAACTTTACTTTTGGCAACAACCCGCGCATCGACTCGGCCGTGCTGGTGCTGCCTTACAGTGGTTTTAGCTGGGGCGATACGCTGTCGGCACCCGGTATCCGCTACCGCGTCTACCGGCTGGCCGCCGCTTTGGGGGTCAACGACTCGGTGATCTATGGCAACCGTGTGCCCAGCGTAGACCGCAGCCAGTTGCTCGGTGAAAAAACGACTTACCTGGCTGATCTGAAAGACTCCGTTTCGGTAGGGGGGAGCAATAAAATGCCGCATCTGCGTATTCCCTTGGATCTGAACGCACTGCTGCCTGCGCTCAATGAGGGCATTGCGGCCAGCGCCACCTTGCAGGGGTTTGTAGCTTCCTTCCGGGGGCTGTATGTAGAGCCGGATGCTTCGCAGAGCGGTGCGGTTATTCCGTATTACAGCTTCCTGACCGGAAACGATCTGTATCAGAAAGCCGGCATCGTTGTGTATTATAAAAACGACGGCAGCGAAAACGCAGTCGCTTCCTTTCCATTTCAGTCGAGCTACGGCAAAGCCTATACGTATGTGCGCCGCGATTATTCCGGAACACCGGCTTACGATTATCTCCAGGGTAGCGGCGGCAATCCCGACCTGATATTGCTACAGAACGGGCCGGGAGCAGCGATCGATCTGAAGATGCCGTATGTAGGGAATCTGCCGCATGTGGTATACAACCGCGCCCAGCTTTTGATTACCTCTATTGATACGGCCGCTTCGGGCCAGTATTTTCCACCGGCGCGTATTTTTCCGGAACGGGTGAACGCTGACGGCAGTCTTGCCCCGATTGCCGATCGCCTGCCCGAGGGGTCTTCCGAATCGGCCAATTTTGTGGACGGATCCCTGCGCTCCACTACCGTTGGTGGTATTACGGTGCGTCAGTATTTGATAAACTTCCCCCGGGAATTGCAGCGGGCTGTGAATTCTAACCGGGATACTTTACATTTACGCATTAATGGAGTGGCCGGGTTCCCGGGCGCATTCCGTCTTATAGCCGGAAGCCGTACGCACCCGTTGCATCGCTTAAACATTCGCGTCTCTTATACTAAAAACTAAACCTCACAAAAATCATGTGCGGCATCGTAGCCTATATCGGGCCTAAAGAAGCATACCCAATTCTGATTAAAGGCCTCAAGCGCCTGGAATATCGCGGTTATGACTCAGCAGGCGTGGCCCTGCTCAACGGCGAACTGCATGTTTATAAAAAAGCCGGTAAGGTTTCTGATCTGGAAGCTTTCGCTGCGGGCAAGCCAATCCATGCCACCATGGGCATTGGCCACACCCGCTGGGCCACACACGGTGTTCCCAACGATTGTAATGCCCATCCGCATATTTCGCATTCCGGGAAGCTGGCTCTGATCCACAACGGCATTATCGAAAATTATGAATCCCTGAAAACGGAACTGAAGAAAAGAGGTTACGAATTCAAAAGCGATACCGATACCGAAGTACTCATCAACCTGATTGAGGAGATCCGGAAGCAGGAAAACTGCGATCTTGAAGAAGCCGTTCGCCTTTCGCTTAATCAGGTGATCGGTGCCTATGCTATCGTAGTGCTCGAGCATGGCGATGAAGAAAAGATGATCGCTGCCCGCAAAGGATCGCCGCTCGTGATCGGTATTGGCGAAGACGAATTCTTTGTTGCTTCTGATGCCTCGCCCATCATCGAATACACCAAACATGTAGTGTATCTCGATGATCAGGAATATGCTGTTATCAAGCGGGATGGAACTTTTACCATTCGCAATCTGAGCAAGATCGAAACTTCCCCGGCCATTCAAAAGCTGGAGATGAACCTCGAAGCTATCGAAAAAGGCGGCTTCGACCATTTTATGCTCAAAGAAATTTATGAGCAGCCCCGCGCCATTGCCGACGCTTTCCGGGGCCGGGTGAGTGCTGCCGAAGGCTGGATTAAGCTGGGCGGCGTCGAAGAGTATATGCAGCGCATCCTCAATGCACCCCGTTTGCTGATTACGGCCTGCGGTACCTCCTGGCACAGCGGCATCCTCGCCGAATATCTGATCGAAGACCTCGCCCGCATTCCGGTTGAAGTAGAATATGCGTCTGAATTCCGCTACCGCAATCCGGTGGTCAGCGCCAGCGATGTGGTCATTGCCGTTTCCCAATCCGGCGAAACAGCCGATACGCTTGCAGCAATTGAACTCTCCAAAGAGCGGGGGGCACTGGTCTATGGCATTTGCAACGTTATTGGCTCTTCGATTGCCCGCGCTTCCCATGCCGGTTCGTATACCCATGCCGGACCTGAAATCGGTGTGGCCTCTACCAAAGCCTTTTCTACGCAGGTGGCTATCCTGACGCTCATGGCCCTTCAGATCAGCAAGGAGAAAGGTATTATGCCGGTTTCCCGCCTGCGCGAAGTGCTTTTTGAACTGGAG
>JAEVZP010000053.1 GCA_023392185.1 Bacteroidota bacterium | reverse complement strand
GCCTTCTACAATTGTAATGGCATTGACACCATTGGCGCGCGGCCGGGAAAAATCTTCCAGCGAGGTTTTCTTGATGATACCGTGCTTCGTACACAGAATCACCGAGTGCTTTTGCACATACTCTTTGTCGTCCAGCTGCGGGATGTCGATGATCGTACGGATGCGGTCGTCCTGCGGAATCTGAATGAGGTTCTGAATGGCGCGGCCTTTGGCAGTACGGTCGGCTTCCGGAATCCGGTGCACCGGCAGCCAGTAACACCGGCCTTTTTCGGTAAAGAAAAGCAGCGTGTGGTGCGTGGAAGCTACAAAGAGGTGCTCAATGTAATCTTCCTCGCGGGTTTTACCGCCCATGGCACCCCGACCGCCGCGGCGCTGGCTGCGGTAATCAGCCTGCGTTGTGCGCTTGATATAGCCCAGGTGGCTGATGGTGATAACAGCGTCTTCTTCTTTGATGAAATCCAGAATGTTCTCATCGTCCTCTGCAGCTACGATTTCTGAACGACGGGCATCGCCAAACTTCTTTTTCACCTCCTCCAGCTCTTCCTTAATAATGGAATAGCGGCGGTCTTCGCGGGCGAGAATGTCTTCCAGGTCGGCGATGGTGCGCATCAGCTGATCGTACTCTTCCCGGATTTTTTCAATCTCCATACCGGTGAGGCGTTGCAGGCGCAATTCCAGCACGGCTTTCGCCTGGATGTCGGTCATGCCGAATTTGGCGATGAGTCCGTCCTTGGCGGTTTCCGGGTTTTTACTTTCCCGGATGTGCTGAATCACCGCGTCGAGGTTGTTGAGCGCAATGATGTAGCCTTCCAAAATATGGGCGCGCTTGCGGGCTTCGCGCAGCTCAAAGCGGGTGCGGCGCTCCACCACTTCCATCCGGAAGGTGACAAACTCCGAAATGAGGTCTTTGAGGTTCAGCGTGCGCGGCCGGCCTTTCACCAGCGCCACGTTGTTGATGCCGTAAGACGATTGCAGTTCGGTGTATTTGTAGAGCTGGTTGATGATGATCTGCGCTACGGCGTCGCGGCGCAGTTCCACCACAATACGCGTGCCTTCCTTGGAGCTTTCGTTGCCGACGTGGGTAATGCCGTCAATAATTTTGTTGTTGACGAGGTTGCCGATTTTAGCTGTCAGCGCGTCGCGGTCCACCTGGTAGGGAACCGAAGTAATCACAACCGTCTCCTTGCCGGATTTGCTGTTTTCCACGTTGGTATGTCCGCGGAGCACCACCCTGCCGCGACCGGTGTGCATCGCCTGGCGAATGCCGTCGGTACCGTAAATCATGGCGCCGGTGGGGAAATCGGGCGCTTTGACGTGCTTCATCAGCTCGTCAATGGTGATTTCCTGATTGTCGATGTAGGCGATGCAGCCGTCAATCACCTCGGTGAGGTTGTGGGGCATCATGTTGGTGGCCATACCTACGGCAATTCCGGAAGATCCGTTCACGAGGAGCTGCGGCACGCGGGTAGGCATCACCGACGGCTCTTCGAGCGAATCGTCGAAGTTGGGGGTGAAGTCCACCGTTTCTTTCTCCAGGTCGTCGAGCATCGCCTCGCCGTAGCGGGTCATGCGGGCTTCGGTATAGCGCATGGCAGCCGGGCCATCGGAGTCCTGGGAGCCGTAGTTGCCCTGACCGTCTACCATTGTGTAGCGCATGCTCCAGGGCTGGGCCATGCGAACCATGGTGTCATACACCGCCGTATCGCCGTGCGGGTGGTATTTACCCAGTACCTCGCCCACGATACGGGCGCATTTCTTATAAGGTTTGTTGTGGGTATTGCCCAGTTCGTGCATAGCAAATAAGACGCGGCGGTGTACCGGTTTGAGACCATCGCGAACGTCGGGCAAAGCGCGGCCTACGATCACCGACATAGAATAGTCGATATAGGCCGTTTTCATCTGTTCCTCAATGTTAACCTTCACAATACGGGAAGGTTCCTCAGCAGGGTTTTCGAGGGAAACAGGGGTATGATTATCAGACATTATTCGTATTAGAAAAGACTACGCGAAGTTACGAAAAATAAGGCATTTTCAGAAGAAAAAGGCCTGCTCTTTTCAAAGGGTTATCTTAAATATTGTACTCTTTTTGTTTTACATAATAAATACTATAAGGCATTGGGATATTAAAAGAAGGGCGCTCAGAAGAGCGTCTCCTTCTGCTATAGTCCGTAAAATGCTACTTCGTCTGCTCCGGCAGCCGAACGAACGCCCCGAAACATCCCGGCTGAATTAAAGGAATACACCCATTGTCCCTGCGCATCTACCGCTATCAGGCCACCCTCCCCGCCCATTTCCGGGAGCTTTTCGCCAATTACCGTATCACAGGCCTGCTGCAGCGAATAACCTTTGTATTCCATAAGGCAGCTCACATCGTAAGCCACCACCGCGCGCAGAAAATATTCGCCATGGCCGGTACAGGAAATCGCACAGGTTTTGTCGTAAGCATACGTCCCTGCGCCTGGTATCGGCGAATCGCCAATACGGCCAAACCGCTTATTGGTCATTCCGCCCGTTGAAGTAGCGGCGGCTATATGGCCGTGTGCATCCAGTGCTACCGCACCTACCGTCCCGAATTTCTTGCCCTCAAAAGCTACTTTTCCGCCCTTCAGATTATCGCCTTTATGGTCGAGCTGCGTGTAATCCGAATCCCGGATTTCCACCCACTGATCATAACGTTCTTTATTGAAAAAATAATCGTCCGGCGCCATCTCTACGTGCTGGGTCATGGCAAACTCTGAAGCGCCCTTGGTGCTTAGCAACACATGATTGGAATGCAGCAAAACTTCCCGGGCCAGCATCACCGGGTTTTTGATATTGCGAACCCCGGCAATAGCACCCACTTCCCGGTCTTCGCCCCGCATAATACAGGCGTCCATTTCGTGCAGTCCTTTTTTGGTAAAGACCGAGCCGCGCCCGGCGTTGAAAATGGGATTGTCTTCCATCTGCACAACGGCAGCGCAGACTGCATCCACACAGGTGCCGCCCTTTTGGAGCACACTATAACCGGCATCAAGGGCAATCTGGAGCCCAAGGCGATAAGCTTCTTCCGCTTCGGGTGTGAGCATGCCGGGGTGAATGTTTCCGGCACCGCCGTGAATAACAAGAGTCAGGGGTTGATTCATAAAGGAAATCTGGTAAGCATTTTTTTTAAAGCAAATAAGCAGCCACCGGAACGCCCGATTCGGCAGCAACCTCGATATGGTCTTCGAGAGTGGTGGCCACAGCAATGCCCACCACGTCTGGCGTGATCGGGAAAGATTTGTGACGGCGATCAACCAACACGGCGATAGCCAGCGAGCGCAGGTTGAAGGCCAGGAGCGGACGCAGGGCATAAAAAAGGGTTTTTCCGGAATTTGCCACGTCGTCTATCAACACAACCGATTGCCCGGACAGATCTGTACCTTCTGGCAGCACAGCAGGCGACAAAGGCGCTTTTTTATCCATCCGGAGGGGCAGGATAATCACCTCGAGCGGCGAAAAACTGCGCAATTGCGTGGCCAGCGATTCGGCCACGGCCCGTCCGCCCTGCTCGATGCTGAGAAAGAATATCTTTTCCTCTCCACTATAACGTTCCCAGATTTCATACGCCATCCGCGCCAGCTTGCGCTGTATGAGGTCGGCATCGAGCAAGATGTTTTTTTGCATAAATATTGGAGGAAAAAACGTTTTGGGATTTAGTTGGAACGAATGGCCACTACCGGATTCAGGCGGGCGGCCCGGCGGGCAGGAATCAATCCGGCAACAAGCCCTACCAGCGTGGAGACTCCCATGCCGATCAAAAGGTTTTTCAGGGACAAGCTTACCGGAAAATCTGCTGCTGTGCGCATCACCAGGGCCAGCCCCCAAACCAAAGCCAGCCCGATGACGCCGCCGATCAGACACAACACGACCGCTTCGGTCAGAAACTCGGCCAGAATCTCGGTGCTTTTGGCACCAATGGCTTTTTTAAGCCCGATAAACCGGGTGCGTTCTTTGACAGTAACAAACATAATATTGGCGATCCCAAAAAGCCCTACCACCAGCGAAAAGCCACCGATAAGCCAGCCAATGCCGTTGATAACCGCAAACATACTATCAAGCTTTTCGGAAATCTGACTCAATTGGTTCACCGCAAAATTGTTCGGGCTGCCGGGTGCTATTTTCCGGACCCTGCGCAGCGCACCTTCCACTTCCAACGCCATATTGGCTACTGAAGCGCCTTCCCGCGCCCTTACAATCAGCAAAGGATCGTGGTTGAGGGAACGCAGATCCACGTTGGCTGCCAGGTAAGGATAGATCACAGCATGGTCAAAATCAAAGCCGGCGGCATTGGCACCGGTAGCTTTCAGCACGCCCACTACCCGGTAGCGCTTGCCTTCCACCGGCAACACCCCACCCAGTGCAGAAGTATTTGCCGGAAAAAGCGCTTCATAAACGCTCCGCCCGATTACCGCAGCGGGCACTCCCCCCTCCAGCTCCGCAGCCGTCAGGTAGCGTCCGGTTTCTACTTCTATGCTCTGAAGCCGGTCAAAGCCAAGGGTTACGGCATAGGCCGTAACATTCTCCGCCGCCTCGCTGCCAAACTGTAATTCCGGAATCTGCGTGCTCAGGACCAGCGACAGATTACCCACAGCCGGCACCTGCTCCCGCACCGCCCGTAGTTCGTCGAGCGACATCGACGGCCGGTTCATGTATTCCCACCATTTATAGGATCCACCCTCGTCGGTCCAGGGCCAGCGCCCGATATACAGTACATCAGCGCCGAGAGAAGCCACTTCTTTCCGGATATTGCTTTGCATTGAATCAAGGACCGTCAAGACGGCTACAATGCAGAAAATGCCAATCGTAATGCCCAGGAGCGAAAGTGCGGAGCGCAACTTATTAGACCGGATTTCAGAGAAAGCCTGTCCAATGCTGTTGGAAAGAATATGCGCGAAGGCGGGCATGGGCAGAAAAAGGGCTTCAAAGATAAAGCGCGTGACGCGCGCCGGTGTAGCTTGCAGGCCGCATGAAGATGGAAAGATTCCTCCGCAAGAATGAATCGCTGCAGATAAGAGACTACCGGCGCTATCTCAAAGCCCGGTTTCTTTTGATTTTCTCGCTCAACTGGCAGACGGCAGTAGTAGCGTATCTGGTTTATGAATTAACACGCTACAGCAAGGAAGGGCCGGCATTGTATCTCGGGTTTATGGGATTGGCAGAAGTCATTCCCGCCGTAGGCGGCTCACTGCTTTCGGGACCGTTTGTAGACCGGCGCGAAAAGCGCAGCCTTGTCATGGCGTGCATTCTGCTGTACACCGCCTTGTCGCTTTTGTTTATTGCGGTGGCCTTTCCGGGCATACAGGCAGCACTGGGAATGGGCGGAACCCTGATGACGCTTTATGGGGGCATTTTTATAGGCGGGCTGGCGCGCGCTTTCTGGAGCCCGTCAGCTTTTTCGCTGGTAGGGCTGCTGGTACCGCGCCCCCTGTTGCCCAATGCCACTACCTGGAGCAGTATGGCCTGGCAGGCCGGCTCGGTGCTCGGGCCGCTGGCGGGTGGATTGCTGCTGGCACCGCTCGGCTATGAAGTCAGTTTTCTGGCCGTCACCTTTTTACTACTGCTGGCAGGCTGGGCGCTCGCACCGGTGCCCCGGCAGGCAGTTTTTGCCCCAGAGAAAAAGGAATCGGCTTTTCAAAGTATTAGTGAAGGCCTGCGCTTTGTTTTTAAAAACCAGCTTTTACTTTCCGCACTTTCCCTGGACCTTTTTGCGGTACTCTTCGGCGGTGCCACGGCCCTGCTGCCGGTATATGCCAACGAGATTCTGCACGTAGGACCGCAAGGCTACGGCTGGCTGAAAGCCGCCGCCGGCATCGGCACCATTACCACACTGCTGCTGCTTACCTGGAAACCGCTCAAAAATGCACCCGGCTGGAAACTGCTGATCTCGGTAGCTGGTTTTGGAATTTGCACCATCGTGTTTGGCATTTCTAAAAACTACTGGCTGTCGCTGGGCAGTCTGGTTGTTTTAGGGATGTTCGACGGCGTGAGCGTGGTACTGCGGGGCATTATCCTGCAACTGAAAACCCCACTCCACATGCGCGGACGGGTGGCGGCGGTCAACACAATGTTCGTTTCTTCTTCCAACGAAATCGGCAGTCTTGAAAGCGGACTGACAGCCCGCATGTTTGGAACGGTTCCGTCGGTGGTACTCGGCGGCGTACTCACAATCGTGGTAGCGACGGTCGTAGGCTTTGCAGCACCGCGTTTGCGCAGCTTCGACATCAGTAAAGAAGCAGAGGAGGAACCGTGATTGCAGGTTTCGAAGGAATGTGGTAACAGAAGTCATGCCCCATCTAAACCAAAAAACTGTATAAAGGAATTTCTTGTTTTACATAATAAATATTACAGCGATTTTATTGTACTTTTAAAGTCTTTATTATTCAAGGGACTTTATTAATTATATTTTAGCTTCACGCCCGTAGCGCCAAAGCCATACCGGGGATGCCAGTCATGGTTCAGGCGCTTCACCACCGGAAACGTTTGAACGATTTCAGCAACCGCACGGCGCAGTAAGCCGTTTCCGACTCCATGCACAATCAAGAGATTACGCGCCTGATGCACGATTGCTTCCTGCATAAAATGGTGCAAGGCATCGAGCTGGACCCGAAAAATTTCGGCAGGCAGATAGTCCTCTGCATCCGCCAATAAGATGTTGGCATGCAGGTCAATCATTTCCGAGAAATGTTTGAGGCCGGGTAACGGATCGGCCGTCCTGCTGCCTTTCAACTGCGGCAGAGCAAGCAGCGGTGCTTCGATAAAATGATCTACTAACAACTCTGAAAAAGCGGGATGCCCGCTTTCTTCCAATCCCTGAATGCGCCGGATCAGCTGCCGGGCCCGGAGACTTACCGTTCCTTCCTGGAGCGGCCCTACCCGCCCCTCGTAGGTTGGCTGCAACATCCAACTAAAGCGCGGCTGCGCAGCCATAACCTCCCAAGGCAGACGGTGGAGATACACATTGGAGTATTGGGGTAACGTTCCGGCCAGGTGAAAGACAGAAGCCCGGGCCGCCGTTCGCACATCGTATTCAAAGCGCAACGAATCAGGCAGTTCATTTACCAAATGCACGCTTACGGCTTCAATTTCCCCTGCAGCACTGGGGTCAGCAGATTCTTTGTAAAAGGGAAAAAAAGAAAGATAACAACCCTGCGGCAAGCGGGTTGCTTTCTTTTTCTCCGGCACAGGTAGCGGCAACTCCACTTCCTTGCGCAGGATACCGGATTTCCGGAAACGTCGCAAGTAAGGGTGCTCCAGCTGATCGGCAAATACCGGAAAGCGCACGCCGGCCACGTCCACCTCGTAGATCGTAGGGGAAATGAAGCCGGTCAATATACCTTCTTCTTCAGTTTGTCGCAGCCATACGGCGTCGCCCACAGTGAATTTCATAGCGCCTCTTTAAAAAACACTAAAGAGCCCTAAGTGTTTGACGCAGATAATCCTTTAAGCGAAGAAGTGCCTGCGCCCGGTGGCTGCGTGCTGCCTTAAATGCAGCCGGCAAATCGGCAAGTGTTTGCGTTTCGCCTTCCGGAATAAAAAGCGGATCGTACCCGAACCCACCGGCTCCGGCAATGCTAGTGGCAATGTTTCCGGGCATCTGGCCTTTAAAAAATACAATCTCTCCGGTGATCCCTGCCAAAGCAATCACGCAGGTAAAAAAAGCGTCCCGATCTTGCACCCCTTTCATTTGGGCCAAAAGTTTTTCATTATTGCGCCGGTCGTCTGTGGGTTCGCCTGCATAGCGCGCACTTCGCACGCCGGGTTGGCCACCAAGAGCAGCAACGCTCAGTCCGCTGTCGTCGGCAAGGGCGGGCAGCCCGCAGAACCGCCAGATTGTTTCCGCTTTCTGTGCCGCATTTTGTTCAAATGTGTCGAAGGGTTCCGGAATATCGCCTGAGAAGCCCACATCCTGAAGCGACAATAAACCAATCTGTGGTAACAGTGCTGTAATCTCGGCTATCTTTTTTGCGTTGTTGGATGCCAGAACCAGTTGCATAAGAAGTATTTTTTTGCAGGCCGGAAAGATAACGACCGCAACGCGGAGTTGAACCCGAAAGGTTAATTTCCTTTTGCTTCAGAGGCTATCCCAGCATTGACGGTATTACGAGGCTTCGACACAATTGTCTCCGGGAGCGGGTCGAAGGGCCACTTAATAGTGCCACAGACTGGAAGCCGCCCGAAAGACATCCTACGTCTTAAACCAATATTCAAAAGAAAACAGCCCTTGATTGCAAGGGCTGTTAGAAACAGTTTTAAAATTTAAAGGAAAAAGCTTTGCTTACGCAGCCATGGCATCTGCTTGCAGCGTCCCGTTGGTAATCTGCAGTTTGCGGGCCGTGAAAAGAGCTTTCAGTGCTGCATTTTTTTCGATCGTCTCGATGTTCACATAATACAGATCTGCGAGCTGGCTAACGGTGAACGCTTTGCCTAAAGCAGCTTCGAGGGTTGCAGCGGTGCTGTACTTGGTTTTCATCGGGTCTACCGCTTCGGCATCCGGGGCGAGCATCTTCACCTTCTCGGTGGTTTTAGCGGGTGCCTTCTTAGCTCCTTCCGGCTCTGCATCAGGTACAGCAGGCTTTGCCTCAGCAACCGGCCTGGCCGGAGCAGCTATCGGGGCGGGAATTTTGGCTTCCGCCGGTGCAATGGCATCGGCTTCTGTTTCATCCAGGATGCCCAATCCAAGGAGGTCGAGTGTCGCGCGGCGTTTGGCTTTTGTCTCCGCTTTCATCATTGCGTTACACAGGTTGTCGCCGCGTAGATTTTCTATCGGCACCGCACCAATGGATTCGGTGTGGCGGCCATCGGGGGTAGAAGCCTGAGAAGTCACCACATAGCAGCCGTTCACAATTTCGCGGGCGCGAATCTCATGGCTTACGCTGTGCAGTTTGTTCAA
>JAEVZP010000040.1 GCA_023392185.1 Bacteroidota bacterium | reverse complement strand
ACCTTCTACGCTATTGGCTTCTGCACCCGCAGCGCCCATTCCGGGATCGCCGGTGCCACCATGGTTTACGCTTGTGGGCTCATGACCGGCAGCAGCGGCCTTGCCATGATCTTCCCACGGCAGGTGTGAATAATGGCCCAGTTCCTTTTCCCGCTCCTTATACAGGTGCATCGGGTCTTGCGAAAACTCGCCAAGGGTATATTCCCGGATAATCGGCCGGGCTTCGTAGCTATGGTGCGTTTGCGTAATGGCTACCTCATACTTGTCCTTCGTTGTTTCGATAGTAGCAGCCGTGTTGACGCAGCTCAGTGCCTTGCCATTCCACACCCGCAGCGGATAAGCATTTTTACCCGTGTTGGCAGCCGCACGACCTACGTGCGGATCTCGGCCAAAGCCCAGGGCAATCCCTACTACATCATTGTGCTGACCGGGCACCACCACTACGGGCAGGCGCAGTTCTACACCGTTGTATTTGATGCTTACCACGCGTTTGGCCGGATCTACCTGATTGATGCCGGTCAGCTCGGCATTAAGGGATTTGGCGCGCTGCGGAGAAAGCGTTGCGTAGTTGTCCCAGGTTGCTTTGGTGATCGGGTCGGGCATTTCCAGCAGCCACGGGTTGTTGCTGCAGGCACCGCCGTGTCCTATAGACACCTTTTCATACACCATGAATTCCGGGTTCTTGCTGATCGGCGCTGCGCCAATGGCAGAAACCGCACCGCCGATGTCGCCGGAATAAGGCGCCGACATCAGCCCCGGGGAGGCCGGTGTGTGTGGCATCATGGCAACTGCCGTGTCGGCAGCAGCCATACCCGCCGAAGCCGTCGTTACGTTGGGCTGCTGTTCCCCGATGCCGGTGGCGCGGTGCGTTTTGTTGTTGCGCGCGCCGGCCGGCTCAATAAAGCCGTCCTGCAGGGCAGCGTCAAAGTTCGACTGGGAGCCGAGGCGACCGAGCCAGTAGCTTTTCCAAAGATCGGCATAAGAAGTGCCGGCTTCGGCCCACGTCAGGAGCGTGTCGCCCAGGCTGCGCGTCTTAAACAGCGGCGCAATCGTTGGCTGCATAAGGCTTAGATAACCTGTGCGTGGCTCGGCATCGCCCCAGCTTTCGAGCCAGTGGTGATCCGGAAGCAGGACATTACACTGCTGTGCCGTCTCATCGAGGCGGTCAGAAGTGCTGATGCGCACCGGCACTTTGGCCAGCGCGTCGGCAAATTCTTTGCTGTTGGGCCATTCGTAAACCGGGTTCACACCGTGAAAAATTAGAGTGCCTACTTGTCCGGCCTTCATCTGTCCAAGCAGCGCCACCATATCAGCGTCGTTGCCTTTCTTGGTATTGTTAGTAGTGCCCCAGTCAATTGTAGAACCGTTGGCACCTACTGCGTTGTTGATCGCGTTGACAACCGTTTGCACGTTTACATCGTCTGACCCGCACACAACCAGGCCACGGCCGCCTTTGAGGTCGGCTGCTGCCTGCGAAACCAGCTTGTTCAGTCCCGGAGTAGAAAGATTCGGAGTTGCGCCGGAAATCACGGCGTTGTAAAGGGCTACAGCCACTGCACCCATCTCAGAAGGGCGGCAGGTCGCCCGGCGGTCGGCCGCTGCACCGGTGATGGTATGCAGGCTTTCTACCTGATAGTGGCGGCTCATGCGCGGGTTTTGCGCACTCACCTTCCGGCCACGCCCATATTGTTTTGCCTGTATAGCCGGGCTGAGCCACGTGCCGAGGAAGTCGGCACCGAGGCTGACAATCGTAGCAGCACGGTCAAAGTGATAGAATGGAATGGCGCGGCGACCGTAAGAAGATTCGTTGGCCTGCAGCATGGCGCTGTAGCTCACCGGATCCCACTGAATATGACGGGCACCGGTTTTGGCAGTAAAGCGGCCAATGGCGTCGAGCAGGGTCGGGCTGCTGATGGTGCTGGTCACCAATACGGCAGGGCCTTTGCCCATATTTCCGGAAACAGTGCGATCGATTGTGTCGAAGGTGGCTTCCTTGCCGTTGAGGCGCGGGCCGCGCAGCCGGGCTACGTCATAGAGCGAAAGCACCGATGCCTGCATCCGGGCCGTAGTGGCGCCCATAGAAAGCGAGCTGTTCTCGTTGCCTTCAATTTTGATCGGACGGCCGTCACGGGTTTTTACCAGTACCGGCACGGCGTCGCCGTTATCCACGTAGGTGGAGGCATAATAAAGCGGCACGCCCGGCACTACGTTTTCCGGACGGATTCCGTAGGTGATGGCTTTACGCACCGGCATCTCGCAGGAAGATGCAACAACGGCAGCAGCCGTAGAGAACCCAAGATATTTCAGAAAGTCGCGGCGAGGCGCAGTGGCGCCCAGCAGCGAGTCGCTCAGATCGGAAAGGGGCAGCTGGGAATCCGCAAATTCGTTGGCTACCACTTCCTTATGAGCTGCGGTGTCATGCAGCTCTTCGAGTCCTTTCCAGTATTGCTTTTCGCTCATTTTAGTAATTTGCTGATGTGCAAATATGCTGATTTGCTAATGATTGTGATGCTTTCGGTCGCTTCTCTTACAAGTCTGAATACCTGGAATGGCCGGTATTCATGCTGGGTTTAGTAGTGACACTTCTGGCATTCCAGACCGCCGATGTCTTCCACAGTAACGTGCTCCCGCTTGCCTTGCTTGAACTCTTCGTGGTATTTTTCATAGATCTGGTAGTAATTGTTGTTGGCAAACTGCACGCTTGACTGGCGGTGACAGTTGATACACCAGCCCATGCTCAGCGGTGCCATCTGATAGACTTCGTCCATTTCTTCCACATTGCCGTGGCACTGCTGGCAAGGAATTTTTCCTACGGCCACGTGCTGGCTGTGGTTAAAGTAAACGTGGTCGGGCAGGTTGTGGATTTTCACCCACTCCGGGCTGGTGGCCAGGATGTTGCCGGCAGCATCGCGGTTGTAATCTTTCTTATCGTTGTTCCAGCCGGCATACTCATACAGCTTCTGTATCTCTGCCGTACCGTTTACTTCCTTGCCCTCAGCCGTAAACAGCGGATGTTCTTCGGCGCCGGTGTATTCACCAATCTGCTTGTGGCAGTTCATACACACGTTGGTCGACGGAATCATAGCGTGTTTGCTTTTCTCGGCTCCCGAGTGGCAATACAGACAGTTGATCTGGTTGATGCCGGCGTGCACTTTATGGCTGTAGAAAATCGGCTGCTTCGGCATGTAATTGGTCTGGCGGCCCAGGTTCACCGCGCCGTTCACCAGCCAGTAGCCGGAGAAGGACAGTACTACGATTGCCAGCAAGGTAAGGGTTACCTTATTGCGCCAGAAAGGAACCTCTTTTGTAGTCGGCACAGCCACTTTCTCGGCAGCTGCGCGCTTCAGCGATTTATTGGCGCGCCACATTACCCACAGGGCCAGCAGCAGCAGCACGCTAATGCTGGTATAAATCCAGCCATTGGCACCCGCATTGGCGTTGGCATCGGCTGCATTGCCAGTGCCGGTCGGGGCTGCTTTCTTGTCTTCAACCGAGTTTACGTAGGTAAAAATGGCGTCGATTTCTTCCTCGCTCAATTGCGGGAAGGCTGTCATCTGCGTTTTATTCCACTTGTTGAAGATGTCCACCGCGTATTTGTCGCCGGAGGCCACCATGCCGCTTGGGTTATGAATCCATTTGTAGAGCCACTCCTTGCTTGGAACGCGGCCGTCCACACCTTTAAGCGCCGGGCCGGTAGCGTCTTTCAGCGGATTGTGACAGGAGGCGCAGTTTGCCTGGAAAATCGCTTTGCCGTCTACTTGCGCAGAGGCTTGCTGAAAACCAAGAACCAAAACGAGCGCTAACAGCAAAGAGCGGAAAAACCCGCCTCGACGGCCAGTTACAGGATTGGGTAGAAACACGATTGAATGATTAAGAGTTTCGACAAAAAGAAGGTAAAAATTAACTAGTTTTTCACCCCTTTATTGGGCGGCAAAACTACGCTCTGTCATCAAATTGTCCAGTATTCCCACAAAAATCTTTTTTGAGAATAGGAACACCGGCTATATATCCATTGTTACCAATGAATCAAACAGGCAGCAGTGCACCTTCCGGCATCTGTATAAACAGACTTATAGTTTTTACACCCATAAAAAGGCGATCATCACCCCCTTGCAATCTGCTTAAAAGATTGACAAAGAGGCTTTTAAAATCAAATACTTCCGGTACGTCCACCGTCCACCGGCAGACTCACACCATTGATATAGGCGGCCGCTTCGGTGCAAAGGAAAGCAGCCACAGCACCTACCTCGCCCGGCCTGCCAAAGCGGCCCGCCGGAATCTCGGCAAGCATCTCGGCTTCTACCGCACTGCGGTCGTCGCCGGCCCTGGCCGCCTTGCCGTCGATGATGCTGCTCAGCCGCCCGGTAGCCGTAGCGCCCGGCAACACATTATTGACCGTAATGCCATGTTGTGCCACTTCGTTGGAAAGGGTTTTGGCCCAGCTGGCTACCGCGCCGCGAATGGTGTTGGAAACGCCCAGCCCTTTGAGCGGGATCTTCACCGAAGTCGAAACAATATTGACGATCCGGCCCCAGCCTTTGGCCTGCATCCCGGGCAACACGGCCTGTGCCAGCGTGTGATTGGCAAGCAGGTGCTGCTGAAAAGCCGCCAAAAAAGCGCCGGTAGTTGCCTGCGTCACCGGTCCGGCAGGTGGCCCGCCAGTATTATTAACCAAAATATCGTAGCCGCCCTGCGCCGCTTTCTCGGCCGCCTGGCCTAAAGCGGCTGCATCGCTGAAGTCAGCCACCAGATAATCGTGGGTATTTCCGGAAACCTGCGGCAGGTTCGCAACCGCCTTTTGCAGCGAAGCTTCTCTGCGCGCCAGCAGCGTGCAGGAAACGCCCAGCTGCGCCAGCGCCTGTGCGGTCGCCAGCCCAATGCCTTGCGTTGCGCCACACACCAGCGCCTTTTTTCCGGAAAGTTGAAGAGGGAAAAGGTTTTGCATAAAGACCCGATAGTCGGGGCTAAAATAGGCCGGAAAGTTTTAGAACCATTGGCAGGCCCGAGCGGAACGGTTTTGGTAAGCCTTCCGGTGCACTTTATTTATCTATTCCTCTTATGAGCAACAACACCGAACATTACAATGGCATTAAGCTGGACATCCAGGCAGTAGACATCACACTGGGCGAAAACGTACAGCGTGAAGTCCGGGAAATTCTTGCCCGCCTCAGCCGCCATGTCTCCACCATTACCTGGGCAGATGTGCATTTTGAAGATCATGCTGCCAAGTCAACCGAACCTAAAAAAGTAACCATGCGCCTGGGCATTCCCGGCCCCGATGTATTTGCTTCCGACACCGGCGACCACTTTATGGCCATCCTCAAAAGCGTAGAGGAAAAGCTGCGCCGCCAGCTCGAAAAGCATCGCTAGAAAGGCTTTCAAAAAAGACCTGCCCTGCAAGCAAGAGCACTGTGTTCAGAAGCTCCAAAACCTCTTTTTTCGCCTCCTGAAAAAGCCGGCCAGAAGCATGCTTCTAGCCGGCTTTTTGACGGTTTAAGCGGTTTAGCAAACGACAGCTTAGCGCACCATTTGCCCGTCGGGCAGAAAATACAGATACTTTTTCTGCCCTTTGGTTTTGACTTCAATCTCGTACAATTTTTCGTGTTGGGGCGTTTGGTGCTCCTCAATATCGTCAACCTTCCAACGACCATAGGAAGATGTTGAAAGAGCCGTCCAGACGGCATCAGGAACATCTGCCCGACGCACGTCCCGTTCGGTTTTCACCCAGTTGCCACGGGTATCATAAAAAGCTTCCCACTTGATGCCGGAAAGGTGAAATTCTACCTCGTAGCCATCTTTTTCTTTGTCATAATCCGGGTTTTCGGCACCCGGATATTTCGCCTGAAAATGGCTTACTACGTTTGCCGGAATTTCCGGCCCCTGCGCCTGCACGGAAGTCGATCCTAACAAAAGCCCGGCAGCCAGGCCTATAAAAAGGTGTCTCATAATGAAATACGTTTAAAACGGAAAACAACAAAATTCATACCGGTTTCAGGGATGTGATCCAGAAAACTGTGTTTTCCCGAAAAAAGCCCTTATGCCTTGCGCATGGCATCTGCCTTCAGCCGGAGGGTCAGCTCGCGTCCAAAATATCGTTCGATCCGGTGTTCGGCCAGGTATATCAACGGTGTCAGCAAGATAGCCATAGTCAGTTTATAGGAATAATTGACCAGCCCAACGGCCAGCACCCGTTGCCAGCCCCAAAGCGGACCAAAGGCGATGGAAAGCACTACGAAGCTGTCGATTAGTTGCGAAACGGCCGTGGAGCCAGTGGCCCGCAGCCACACTTTTTTTTCGCCGGTAATCCGTTTGATGCGATGAAAAATCCAGACATCCAGCACCTGACTCACCAGAAAAGCGACGAGACTGCCGAAGATGATGCGCATGCTTTGCCCGAAGATGGAATTAAAAGCAGCCTGCATATCCGGCACGCCGTTTTCCTGCTGACTGCCGGTCCAGAAGCTTTGGTCGGCCGGCATTTTAATGGCTATGAAAAAAGCAATAAAAGCATAGCTGATGAGCGCCACCGCGATATAAGAAATACGCCGCACCGCCCTGGCGCCGTAGTATTCGTTGATGATATCGGTCAGTACAAACTCAAGCGGCCACAGCAAAACGCCACAGGTGAGCGTATAGGTGAGCCCTTCCTGGCCCAGAAGCGTAAAAGGCCGGACAGGCAGGCCCAGCAACGTTTCGAGCGAAAAAAGCTTGTTGCCAATACACTCTGCAATCAGCGCGTTGGCAACGAAAAAGGCCGTCATGGCCAAGAAAACTTTTGCCGGTTTGTCAGGCAGATAGCGCGGAAGCATATATCTGCGAAAGTAGGTTAGAAAGCGTTTTTTGAAAGGCCCTTCCAATCAACAAAACAGCCTGCCTTATTTCCGGAAAACTTCCGGAAATAAGGCCTTTTTCCTCCATCAACCGCCTGCACAACAGGGTGCAGAACAAAGGCGCTGCTGTTGTAAGAGCAGCTTTTTTTAATCGCGTTCGCCTTTGCGGCTGACAAGGCTGGTAAGCGGATTGCGCAGGTTTTCGAAACCCATCAAATCCACTTTTACGGAGCCGATTACCACCGGTGAATTGATGCGCAGGGGCAGCCGGTTGGCATCATCGCTGATCCAAAGGGTCATCTTTTCCCCACCTTCTTTAAACACATTGCCTTCGATAAGCAGGGGCGCGAGCTTCAGCGCATTAAAAGTACCGTAGCGGGTCTGGATGCGTTCCTTGCCGAGATATTTTACGTAGAAGTCGTAAATCTTATCCTCCAGATACATTTTGATGGGAATGCGGGTACCCGGTGGGTAAGAGGAGAAATCGATGTTGCGGGCATAATACAGCGTAGAGATCACATCCTGAAAGCAGGATGGCAGCCACAGCACTTTCTTGGGCGAAGTGGCGCGGTTGCGGGCAACGTCAAAAGTGACGGTTTCGGTAAAATGGATGCTGCCTTCGTTGACCTGGCGGGAAAAGCGCAGGGGCCGCAGCGTTTCGGCATCTATAAACGATTCGTAGCGGTCGCGCACTTTAAAAAACCATTCGTAGCTCCGCAGAGTGCGGCCTTCCCCTACCAGATGATATGCCGGTCGGGCGCCCACCGAGCTATTGCTCACCGTGAAAGTGGCTTCTCCGGCACCTACCCACAGGGCGCTCATGTTGTACCATGCTTTAAAGCGCAGCACCTCACCCGGCTGCCAGGCGGTATTGGGGATAAAGCAGCTCTCCTGGCCATAAGCCGCTCCGCCGCAAAGCAGCAGCAAACCCATTATCCATCGAAGCACAGTATGCATAAGCAAAAAATAAAAGGTTTCAGGTTTCGGTAGCAGGCGCTTGGGCGCGCTTTTGTTCCGAAGGTTTTATGGTCCGGAACCAAAGCAACGCTCCTACAAGGGAGGGCAGCGCCAGATTGGTAATCCACAGCACGAGTGAAGCCAGAAAGACGGCTGCACTGCTGTTTCCGGAAACATCAAACAGAAATAGTGCCACAGCGCCCCGGATGCCAATCTCGGCCAAGGCGAAGTTGGGAATAACGGCCAGCAGGCTAAAGAAAAAAGCACACCGCAACCAGCCCTGGAACAAGGGGATAGGTACCGAGAGCCATTGCAGCAAAAGCCAGAACTGCGTGGTATAGACGGCAAAGCGCAACAGCGACCAGCCCAGCGCCATCCAGCGGGTACCGGCCGGCACCCGCTCGTCCACGTGCTGTTGTTTGGAGGCCAGGAGCCGGTGCAGCCACGGCATACGTAGCAAGAGGGCTACCCAGCGGCCTGAATAAAAATACACGCCCAGCGCTGCAAGCGCACCCAAAATCGTCAGGGCAGCCAGCACTTTCTGGGGCAGAAAATTAGGTGGAATGTCAGTGAACAGCACGGCCGGAATGGCCCAGATAAACAGTGTGGCCAACTGCGAGCCAGCGCCCAATACACCGGCAACGGTACCGCTTTGCAGGGAGACGCCCCGCAGCGCCAGGACGCGTCCCGGATAGTCGCCCAGCCGGTTGGGCGTTACTGCCGAGGCAGCCGTGCCACACAAGACAGAGACGAAGGCCTTTTGAAGACCGACCCAGGGCGCGCCAGCCGTCCGCAGCAGTTGTCGCCATTTATGGGCTTCCACGCCAAAACCAACTGGCAGCAAAAGCAGAGAAGCGATGAAATAAAGCGGGCTGGCGGTGGAGACGGCTGCCCATCCACCGGCGCTCTCCGCCACCCGCAGGTGAATCTGACGCAGCAGCAGCAGCAGCAGAATCAGGCTTGCGCCAAAGCCGATTCGCCGGAAGAATTTCTTTCGAATAGCTTTGTCATAAAACAAAGAGCGCATGAAACCGGAGGAAAGCTGTGTGATATTGGGAATTGACCCTGGAACGGTAGTGCTGGGTTATGGGCTTCTCAGGGTGTCCAAAGGTACTCTTTCGCTCCTGGAAATGGGCGTCTTGCGCCTCGAAAAATGCGGCGACCACCCCCAACGGCTTCACCGGATCTTTAGCCGCATCGAAGACCTGATCCGTCAATACCAACCACAGTGCATGGCACTGGAAGCGCCTTTCTTCGGAAAGAACGTACAAAGTATGCTTAAACTGGGCCGGGCACAGGGGGTAGCTATGGCAGCCGGCATGCTGCACAACCTGGAAGTAGCCGAGTATTCCCCGCGCACTGTCAAGCAGAAAACGACCGGAAAAGGCAGTGCTTCCAAAGAGGCCGTACGGGCGATGCTGGAGCTGACGCTCCGGTTTGAGGGCGATGACCGGACGCCGCTTGACGCGACCGATGCGCTGGCGGTTGCTTTGTGTCATTACTATTCCTGCCTGGCACCTTCGGTGCATGTTTTCAGTCAGCATTCCGGAAATATTTCCTCCGAAAAAAAGGCGCTGCCGGCTGCCGGAGCGATGAAAAAAGGCAGCCGCAAAAAGAATGCAGCTGCCTGGGAAAGTTTTCTTCAGCAGAATCCGGAGCGGGTCCGCTAGTAATAGTTCCGTTCGTACACTTCGTAAGGCGAACCGCTGCCGGTTTCAAAGCGCGGACACATCAATTGCTCGGTAGCCCGGTCGGCACGGGGGAAGAAACCACGCATAAAAAGGGAGAATTCCAGCGTATTGCCCAGGCCCTGTGCGGCCTTGTTGGTATTGATCTCGTAGCTGGCAGTAACACCCAGGTTCCGGTAATCAATCTTCACGGTTGGGATAACGGCATCGTTGAGCCGGTAGAACGCCCCTGCCGAGAGCGACAGGCTGCGCTTTGCGTCATACATATCGCGGTAGTGATAGGAAAGCAACCCGCCGCCGATCCACTCCTGATACGGGTGCTGGTTGGTGTAGTTGAAGTGGGTTGTCAGTCCGAAGTTGGGCGTCATCAGCACTGACAGGCCGGCCTGCGCCGAGTATTTTCCGGTCAGGCGGCTGAAGGTGCGGTCTTCCTGCATAAAGCTTTCTTTGGGCCGGGTGATGTGATAGGCCGAGATCCCTACGTAGTAGTTGGCCCGCCGGGCTTTGCCGATGGAAGAGTTGAAGGATACGCCCCCGCCCAGATCAAACTGGTTGAGCTTTACGTTGTTGAAGTTTTCGCCACTGCTTAGCCCCGGATCATATCCATTGCCACCATATTGGTTGTTGGTTGTTACGTTGGAAAGCAGAAAGGACCGCTGGATATATCCGGCACCAAAGCCTACGCTGATATAGGAATTATTGTCGTCGCGCAGGTGCTTGTTATAGTTGATGGTCGGCATGATCTGCAGGGTGTTCAGCGAGATCGCCCCGGCCTTGTCATAGGTTACCGTCAGTCCATAAGAAAAATAGTCGTTGGTGGCCTCGCTGAGGCGCGTGCGCGCCTCAGCGGATGCCAGCAGGGTTTGATAGGGAGTGGGCAGCGCCGACCACTGGCTCCGGTAATTGGCGCCTACCTTGTAGTCACCCGTATAGATACCGGTGAGGGCCGGGTTGCGCAGGGCTGCATTCTCGTAGAACTGCGCAAAGTGGATATCCTGTGCCTGCGCCGTTCCGGTGAGCAGCGCCAGCAGGAAAGAAGTTTTCACCGCGCTCTTAAAAAGGCTCATAATCTGCGTGTGGTTTGCGGTTGAGAGAGGATTTAACGGATAATGCTGATGTCGCCCTTGATGGTAATGGGGTCACCGGATTCGCAGACGCCTTCCAGCATCCAGACATAGGTGTCCGGCTTCAGCGGCTGGCTCTTAAAGGTTCCGTCCCAACCGGCAGACTCATCGTTGAGGTTGATGTTCTGCGCCTCATACACCATTTCGCCCCAGCGGCTGAAGATGCGGAAAGAGGTGACCGTTTTCAGGCCGCTACCGCGTGGATAGAACCGGTCGTTCTGTCCGTCGCCATTGGGCGTGAAGGTGTTGGGCATGAAGATTTGGCTGCTGCTACACTTAGTAAAGAGTGTAACCTCGTCAGTTCCTTCACAACCGTAGTTAGAGATGCCGTGCAGGGTATAGGTAATCGTATTACGCGGCGTGGCAACCGGGTTGAGGCAGTCGTTGCAGCTGAGGAAGTCCACTGGGGTCCAGTAGTACTTGACCACGTCTGCGGGCACATTTCCGTTCAGCGTGCTGCTGGAACCGCTTGCTACATGGGCATCTGCCCCTGCATTGACTACCGGCAGTGGCACCACGGTGATGGTTACCGAAAGAGTGTCGACATAGCAGTCGGCATTGGCAATAGCGACCCGGTAAGTGGTGGTCTGCGTCGGACTAGCAGTGGGGTTGGCGATCCGTGGGTTGGAAAGCCCGGTCGCCGGCATCCAGAGATAAGAAGTGCCACCTGTTGCCTGCAGGCGGATAGCGCTTCCAAGACACAGGGTAGTGTCCGGAGTAATCAACGCTGCAGCGCTCGGAACAACAGTCAGATTCAGCGTATCGGTGTTGCTGCAACCAGAAAGATCGGTTCCGGTAACCAGGTAGGTAGCCGGACCATTCAGGGTTACATATGGATCCTTACAAGCCGTACAGGAAAGGCCGTTGGCAGGCGACCAAACGTAGGTAGCTGCCCCGGTAACAGTCAGTTGTGTGGAAATGCCTGCGCAAATAGCCCGGTCGGGACCGGCATCCACCTCGGGGAGTGCTTTCACCGTAACCGGCACCTGTTTCTCGACGGAGCATCCGGTGCCGGCAGTCAGCTTCACGGTGTAGACAGTGGTTGCCGCAGGCTGCGCGGTTGGGTTGGTGCAATTGGTGCAGCTCAGGCCGTCTGCCGGGGCCCAGCTGTATACGCCGCCTACTGTGCTGGAAGCATTAAACGATATACTGTCACCTGCGCAGAGGGTTGCGGAGCCAGGTGTCACCAACAGGTCCGGTTTTGGCGTAACGGTAATGTGGATATAAGTGGTGTCCGGGCAAAGGGAAGGTCCGGTACCGATAACACGGTAGGTGGTGGAAATAACCGGATCTGCTACCGGGCTGGCACAAGTGGTACAGCTGAGGCCTGCTGCCGGATACCATTCATAGTTCAGTGCGCCAAAAGCACGCAAAGTGGTGCTGCTGCCTTCACAAATAGTAGTGTCGTCGGCAGTTGCCTGAACGCGGGCAACCGGGTTTACGACAATTACGCTGTTGGCAGTGGCCGTACAGCCTTCGAGAGAGCGGCCGGTAACCTGATATACCGTGTTGACCACCGGAGAAGCAAAAGTGGTATCCCGGCTGGTTGTAGTCAGGCCGGCAACCGGCGACCAGCCATAGGTAGCTGCGCCAGTGGCTACAAGGCGAATGCTTTGTCCTTCACAGATAGTAGCGGTGTCGGGCTGCACGCGCACCACCGGCAGTGGATTTACCGTGATAGCCAGTAAGGCGGTATCTGTACAGCCGTTGGTAGCACCCACAACATAGTAGCTGCGGGTAGTGTTTACCACGGCTGTCGTGGTCGGGCAGGTGGCACAAACCAGCCCAAGAGCCGGGTCCCAGGTATAGGAGTTGGCGCCCGTGGCCGAAAGGGTTATGCTTTGACCATAACAGACCGTAGTCTGGGAAGCCGTAGCCGTAACCGTTGGCTTGGGCAGAATATAGATTCCCACGGTAGCGGTATCTGTACAACCGTTGGCTGCCGTTCCGACCACCTGATAAGTGGTCTGCGAAGTTGGGCTGGCAATCGGATTTGGAATATTCGGGTTGCTCAAACCCAGGGTAGGGGTCCAGGCATAAGTTACTCCCGGACCGCTGGTAGCATTCAACTGGGTGCTGCTTCCAAGGCAGAGGTTCAGATTATTGCCAACTGTTACCACAGGCGAAGGCAGCACATTGACCACTACGGAGTCGGTGTCGCTACAGCCATTTGCACTCAAAGCAATAACATAGAAGGTAGTAGTGTCACTCAGGCTTGCGACGGGCGACGCCGTGTTAGGATTGTTCAGGCCAGTTGTGGGCGTCCATTGATAGGTAGCCGTGGCAGTAGCAGTCGCTGACAGGTTAAAAAAGGCACCGGAGCAGACCGTGGTATCATTGCCTGCATTCACAGTTATGCCCGGATAAGTAATGATATTGACCGTATCGGTTTTAATACAACCATTCAGGTTGGTACCTGTAACGACGTACTGCGTCGTGTCGGGAACGCTGGCGGCACTTACCGTTGGGCTTGGACTGGCAGGATTGCTCAAACCGGTCGTCGGGGTCCAGCTATAGGAATCTGCCGTTCCCACATTCGGGATGGTGTAAGTCTGTCCGGGACAAAGGCCTTTGTCGGGTCCGGCGTTGAGGACAGGCGACGCGTTAACGGTGATAGTTACTGTCCGGGTGGCCACACAGTTTCCGGGATTGGTTCCGGTAACAGTATAAGTGGTCGTTACCAGCGGTGTTGCCACCGGATTAGCGATATTGGGGTTGCTCAGGCCGGCTGCAGGCGTCCAGGTATACGTTCCTGCCCCTGTTGCCTGCAACTGAACACTATTTCCGGAACAGATGGTAGTAGTGTTAGGGCTGACTGTCAGGATTGGGGAAGGATTCACAGTAACAACCACCGAATCGGTATCACTGCAACTTCCGGAACCATAGGAGCCAATAACACGGTAAGTAGTCGTGACCGCCGGTGCAGCCGTTGGGTTGGCAATATTCGGATTGCTGAGGCCGGCTGCCGGGCTCCACACATAAGCAGTTGCGCCGGAAGCAGTCAGCTGGGTAGAATTTCCGGAACAAATCGCTACGTTCGGGCTCACTGTCACGGTCGGCTTCGGCTGAACATCAACCAGTACCTGCGCCGTATCCGAACAACCCACCGTATTGGTTCCGACAACCGTATAAGTCGTCTGTGTCGTCGGGGATGCAACCGGATTAACGCAGGTGGTGCAACTCAGTCCGGTCGTCGGCGCAATCCATTGATAGGTATTCGCACCGCTGGCCGTCAATTGCGTGGAAGTACCGGTACAGATTGTACCGCCACCCGATACCGTAACCGTTGGGCTGGGCCGTACGGTAAACAAGCGGCTGATGGTATCGGTACAGTTTCCGGCCGTCACCGTCAGGCGCACGCGATAGGTTCCGGGCAGGGTAAAGATCTTAACCGGCGCCGCCACATTGTCGGTCGTGCCGTCACCAAAGTTCCAGGCCCAGGTTGTAACCGGCCCTGCAGTGCTTCGGGAAGTATCGGTAAACTGAATGGACTGACCGGCACAGATATTGGTGCTGTTAGGTGTCTGGCTGAAGCCGGCATTTAGTTGTCCAACCCGTATCGTATCGGCTCCGACCAGGGCTACACGGCAACCGGTCAGGCTGCCCAACACCAGCTTTGGAACATACACGCCCGCTGTTGCATAGGTATGCGTCCGGGTCGAAGAAGCGGCCGTAGTAGTGAAAACGGTTCCGTCATCGAAGTCATAAGTAACGCTTGTAGTGGATTGTCCGTTTACGGCAAAATTGACGGTAAGGGGGATACAACCGCCGGTCGGCGTATAGGTCAGGGTAGCCGTCGGTCCAAATACCCGTACCACCCGGGAGAAGGTATCGATGCAGCCGGTAGGGGTGGTAGCGACGAGCCGGATGGTATAGTTGCCCGGATAGGTATAAACCACCGTTGGATTGCGGGTATTAGAAGTGGCTCCATTGCCAAAATCCCAGCTATAAGTAGTTCCAGCCGGCGTAGCGTTGCTTGCTGTGAGCTGCACGGCCAGCGGCGGACAAGAGGCAACCGAATCGCTCATGTTAAAAGCCGCCGCGTTTGGAATAACCGTGATATTGACAACTGTTGTGGATGTGCTCGTACAGCCACCGGCAGCTCTGGCAGTGAGTTGTACAGAATAAGTACCCGGTGCGCTATACGCCTTGCTTGGGTTACGGGCTGTGTCAGTAGTACCGTCGCCAAAATTCCAGGAATAGGAAACCGAGTTCGTAGAAGTGTTGGTAAATGAAATAAACTCCCCTACACAGCGCACCCGTCCGGGCACCGTAAAGCTGGCCTGCGGATTAGCGGGTGTAATAAAGTCCGGTTTGGCAATGCTGTCGCGGCAACCAAATCCATCTGTTACAACCAAGCTAACATCATAGCTTCCCAAAGCATTGTAAGTATGGGAGACGGAAGAAGTGCTGCTGCTCACCGGAGCACTGCCGTCACCGAAATACCAGGTGCGGGAAGTAATGGTTGTGCCCGGAGCACTGCTTTGGTCGGTGAAGGTGGTACTACCCGGCGCACAGGGTGGCAATGGGTTCGCTGTAAAATCAGCTGTGACACCCCGCACGGTGATATAATTCGGACGGGTGAAAGTCTTGGAACAGCCGAGGCTGTCGGTAATGATTGCGGTAACACTATAACTCCCCCGGGCGGCATACGCGTGGCTCACAGGCCCAGGCGCTACCGAACCACTGGAATCACCGTCGCCATACAACCAGCGGACCGATTGGATCCCGGCAGCGTTGCGCAGATTGAAGGTTGCCGGGGCACCCGGACAAACCGTTGTGGAAGTGGCTGTGAAAAAACTGTCGGTGTTCAACAGCCGCAGTACCCGCGTAACGGTCGAGCTGCAAGTACCGTCCGTAGCAGTCAGGCTAACGGTGTAAGTCCCGTAAGCCGGATAGGTATAGCTTGGATTGGGCTGCGTTGAGGTAGCGCCGTTGCCAAAATTCCACAGGTACGAAGTGCCTCGCAGCGAAGTGTTGGTAAAGCTCTGCGCACGAATATTGGCACAGCTGTAAGTATTGGTAAACTGCGCTTTAGGACCGGAAACGGATACATAACGCGGCTTTGAGAGCGTATCCTTACAACCGTTGTTATCTACCACAAGGCGCACACCATAAGTGCCAAGGCCGGTGTAGGTATGAGTAGTATCTTTTTGTTGCGCTGTGACGCTGGAGGTTCCATCTCCAAAAATCCAGTAATAAGCAGAAGCTCCGCTATTCGTAGCTGAGAATGTAACCGGATTGTCGATGCATGCCGTCAGCGGCGTTGCCGTAAAGTCAGAAGAAATTTTCGTGCTGATGACCACGGTCCGTGTGGCGGTGGCGGTGCAGCCTCCCGGAAGATTCGCCGTAGCCTGGAGGGTATAGGTACCCGCTGCTGCATAGGCATGGTTTGTAGTAGTGCCGGTCGTCGTTGTGGAATTTCCGTCCCCAAAATTCCATGTAATGGTGGTGCCGGCCAGGTTTGGATTCACAGACGCGTTGAACCGTATGGGTGTGTTCACACAATAGTTACCGTTTACGCCTACAACCAAAAGGGCAGCACCCACCCGGATAGGCTCCGGCGCAGAAGTCGTCGAGCAACCGGCGGCATTTGTCGTAGTGAGTGTAGCCTGAAAAGTACCGTTATTTACATACGTATAACTGACGTTGGCCCCGGTTCCGGTATTTCCGTTGCCAAAATCCCATTGGTACGAAGTAGCACCCGTAGAAGTGCTGCTGAAGCTCACTGTGAGCGGACGCGTACAACTCGCCGTTGGGTTGGCCGTAAAAGAAGCGGTCGGCAAACCGGATACCTGCACCGTACGGGTGGTCGTCGTCGTACAGGCACCCCGGAAATTGTTCAGTGTTACCGTGTAAGTCCCGGGTGCCGAATAGGTTTTAGTAGGGTTCGGATCCGTGCTGCTCGTTCCGTCGCCAAAAGTCCACCGGACAGAGGCAGGCGCGGGTGCAGAAGTATTGGTGAATGTAAGCGGCGTGTTTATACAAACGCCGGAAGTGGGAGCCGTGAAGCTGGGCACAGACCCGTTTGTACTCACTGTTATCGTCCGGAAAAACGTGTCTGTGCAAATGCCATTATTTGCAATCAGACGAACGGTGTAAGTGCCGGTCGCTGCATACACATGGCTGGGCGAAGTGGTGGTCGCACCAGCTGTATTGTCTCCAAAATCCCAGGAATAACTCAGGTTTCCGGAGGGCGTCGTGCTCGTGTTGCTGAAGTTTACCGTAACAGGTGCCGAACAACTGGCTACCGTATTGGAGTTGAAACCGGCAGCCGGCTTTTGCCGGATGTTGATGTAGTTGGCCCGGGAAGCCGAACTGGCACAACCTGCCCCGTTGGATACCGCCAACGCAACTGTATAAATACCGGGTGCCGGATACATATAGACCGGATTAGCCACGCTGCTCGTAGCGCCATTCCCAAAATCCCAGGTATAAGTCAGGGGACCGGGACCCGGTTGCGTCACCGCAGAAGTAAACGTAAGGGTCTTGGGTGCACAGCCGAGCGTATCCGAAGCGGCAAACGTGATATTAGGCTTCGCAGCAACCGTAATATAACCGGTTTTGGTCACCGTGTTGGACTGCGTACCATTAGATACCGTCAACTTCACGGTGTAAGTACCTGCCGTTAGATACACGGCCGAAGCATTTTGGTTCGTAGAAGTGCTGCCGTTCCCAAAATCCCAGCTCCAGCTGGTTGGGCTGCCGGTAGAAGCATCGGTAAAGTTTACGACCAATGGCTCACAACCACTGGTAAGGTTTGCCGTAAAATTGGCTGTTAGTTGGGCGCTCGCTGATAGGGTCCCCAACAGCACCCATGCCAAAGCGAAAAACCATCTCGTAAAAAGCTTGCCGGAGGACGTAAAAATCTCAGCCATAGACATCAAAGGATTCACAGGAGTGTCAATCTTTAGAAAATTGCTTACAAAGTAACTACTTTAACTTAACATTCCATTCGTGAAAACAAATTTTGTATTTGCTAATCAATTGTTCTCAAGCCCTCTCTGCTCTTCTTAGGCGTTCAACCGGCTCCGGTACATCCGTACGGTATTTTCCAATCCGTAATACAGCGCATCGCTGATAAGGGCATGTCCGATAGAAACCTCCAGCAATCCCGGAATATTCCGGGAAAAGTATTCCAGATTGTAAAGGTCCAGGTCATGTCCGGCATTAAGTCCCAGCCCTACTGCTGCCGCTTTTTCTACAGCTGCCAGGAAAGGCGCAATGGCCTTTTGAGGATTTTGAGGAAATGCTTTCGCGTAACGCTCTGTATACAGCTCTACTCGATCGGCACCCACAGCCGCCGCGCCGGCAACACGCTCCGGATCCGGGTCCACAAAAATGGAAACCCGAATGCCTTTTTTTCGGAAAACCGAAATGATCTCCTTCAAAAACGCCGCTTCTTTAACTGTGTCCCAGCCGTGGTTGGAAGTCAACTGACCAGTCGCATCGGGAACCAGCGTTACCTGTGCCGGCTGCGCCTCCAACACCAACTCCACAAATTTGTCTTCTTTAGGATTGCCCTCAATATTGAACTCGGTGCGCAACAGCGGTGCGAGCGCCCGCACATCGGCATAGCGGATGTGCCGCTCATCGGGCCGGGGGTGAACGGTGATGCCGTCAGCGCCAAAGGTTTCAATGTCCTGGGCTGCCTGGAGCAAATCAGGGTTGTTGCCGCCCCGGCTGTTGCGCAGCGTGGCAATCTTATTGATGTTTACAGAAAGACGGGTCATAGCCAAAAGTCTGTTTGGGAAAGCTGTAAAATTGACGCCAATTTCCGGGCATCCGGAATTCTTTTTCTACCTTTCCTTCCACCCTGTAGTTTCTTTTCCCGAAGCCCATGATTTCTATTGCCCTGCACGGCGGCGCCGGCACCATCCCCAGAGATTCGCTTTCTCCAGACGCAGAAGCCCAGTATCGCACCGCCCTCCGGCAGGCCCGTGATGCCGGTTATACAGTCCTCCGGCAAGGAGGCGCCGCCCTCGAAGCCGTAGTGGCTGCGGTTACGGTTTTAGAAGATTGCCCGCTTTTCAACGCCGGACGCGGCGCCGTATTCAATCACGAAGGTACCCATGAAATGGACGCCGCCGTGATGAGTGGAGTCAACCGGGAAACAGGTGCTGTCTGCGGCGTGGCCGGCGTTAAGAACCCGGTGCAGCTGGCACAACGCGTGATGGAAAAATCCGGCCATGTCCTGCTTTCCGGAAAAGGTGCCGAAGCTTTTGGCCGTGCTGAAGGCATGGCCTTCGAACCAGAAAGCTATTTCTATGATGCCCTGCGCTACCAGCAGTGGCAGGAAGCGGTGGCTGCCGACCGTGTGCAGCTCGACCACACGGCCAGCGGCGGCAGAAAAATGGGCACAGTGGGCTGTGTCGCCCGCGATCTTTCCGGAAATCTGGCAGCAGCAACCTCTACCGGCGGCCTTACCAACAAGCGCTGGGGCCGCATCGGAGACACCCCCATCGTTGGAGCGGGCACCTGGGCCGACAACGCTACTTGTGCGGTTTCCTGTACGGGCGTAGGCGAATATTTTATCCGCGCCGTCGTTGGCCATGAAATCCACGCGCTAATGGCCTATAAAGGACTGTCTCTGAAAGAGGCCTGCGAAGAAGTGGTGAATGGACAACTGGTCCGGTCGGGTGGCGAAGGCGGCCTTGTGGCGGTGGACGTAGCCGGAAACATCTCCCTTTCCTTTAACTCAGAGGGCATGTATCGCGCCTGGAAAAACGACAGCGGCGAAGGCGTGGAGATCTACGGAGAAGGGGGCCGGTAAAAGCAGCCCAAAAGTTTTAAAATTAGGTGTGCTGATGCCTTCCCAACTGCCGCTTCAGGAGTTTCCCGGTAAGAGAATTTCCGGAAATCAGGCCGCTCTTGAGGAGCCGTGGAATAGGTTGTAAGATCCTCAAAAACCAGCAGTTCTACCCGAAAGCGGTAGCTGCTGTTCCGGGATGCACGCCCGAAGCGTTTTCGATGCGTTTCTGAACGTCTTGCTGCGCCAGATACCTTCCAATCAACAAAAGAGCCGTCTCTTTCGAAACGACTCTTTAGAAAAGCTTTAAAATAAAAGCGCAGGTCTAGTCTCCGATTTGCAGTTTGCGTACCAGGGTAGCGCCGTCCAGCTCAATCCGCACCTGGTAGATGCCGGCCGCCAGGCCGCTGATATCCAACCGCTGCTCTGGTGCGCCGGTTGCGGCCTCCTGCCGAACGACTGCGCCGGTCGTGTTGAAGATTATAATCTTTTGCATCGGTACGCCGGCGGTGTTGCGAATGGTTACCCAGCCGGATGCCGGATTCGGGAACAGCGCAACTGTGCCATCCAGATCTATGGTTTTCACGCTTGCATTATTCACCATTACAACTGTAGTGACGCTGTCTTTACCGCAGGCGTTTGCGGCGTAAAATTTCACGGTATAAGTGCCGTTTGCGCTGTAGGTATGCGTAGCGGTCGTTGGCGCGCTGGCCGTATCCACCGTTCCGTCGCCAAAGTGCCAGCCGCCAGACGGGCCGTTCTGATTTCCGGAAATGGTGAACGTAAAGGTGGGCGACTGACCGGATACGGCAATAGTGCCGGCTACCGGCAGCGGATTGACCGCTACGTTAATCGTATCCCGGCCCATGCATCCGTTTGCGCTGGTCACAACTACGCTATACGCCCCGGCAGCATTCACAGAAATGGATTGCGAAGTAGCACCTGTGCTCCACTGATAGGTCGCGCCCGTGTTTGCGGCGTCAAGGCTCAGGATATTTCCGGAACAAATGGCCGTGTCGCGCCCCAGATTCACCATCGGTGCAGGATCTACAGTCAGCACCACGCTGTCTTTCCCGGCGCAGCCATTGGCGTTGGTAACCGTTACCTTGTAAGTACCGGTTGTTGTAGCGTTGATCGTTTGAGTAGTTGCGCCCGTGCTCCACAAGTAAGCCGCACCCGCGTTGCCCGCATCGAGCATGCGGCTGGTGCCGGAGCAGATCGTGCTGTTGCCCCCAAGGTTTACAACCGGCAGCGGGTTCACCGTTACGTGGAGCGTGTCGCGGCCCGAACATCCACTGACATCCGTTACTTCCACCCAGTAAGAACCGGCTGTAGTCACGGAGATGCTTTGCGTGGTGGCGCCATTGCTCCACAGATAGGCAGAGCCAACCACGCCTGCATCCAGTGCCAGGGAAGCGCCCGCGCAGATGGCCGTGTCGTTGCCCAGATTCACCACAACCGGGTTGCAGGGAGGTGTCCCCTTGAGGATCATATTAAAGCCCAGGTCCTGCACCCCTGCTGCTGTGCTGTCCTTGGCCTGCACCCAGCTACCGGTGAACTGCATGCCGTTTTGATTCGGCGGATTGATTTTTCCGGGCAGCACTTTCGGCGGGCACCACGGGCCGGAAGCAAGCGAGCCGCTGGCGCTCCATACCGCCCAATACGTGCCGGCAGTAAACGTCTGGGCAGGCACGAGCGCAATCTTGACTTCCATAATCGGGCGCTGCGTATTGGTTGTGTCGGTTTCGGTGGTGCGATAGATGCCCGTAAACCCGGTGCCGGCCATCCGGTTGGTAAAATCATCGCCGAAAACGGAAGTACCGGTTACCGAACCCTGAAAAACCTCCAGCGTTGCAGCAGTAAAAGAAGAAGTCGTGGAGCTACCGGTCTGGTAGCCATAAACAATCAGCGTATCGACTGTCCAGGTCTGGCCTGCCGGAACCGTAAAATCCTCGGCCATGTAGAAGCCGGAGACCGTACTCATTGACATTCCGTAGTTGTTTCCCAGAGGCGCCGACAGCTGGCTGACTTTGTTGCCATTGGCAATAGTGGTAGTAAAAGCAGTGTCGGCCAGCAACACATGGTTTTGTGCCTGAACGACCGCCGCCGATGCGCCCAGGACAGCTAAAGAAAGAAGCAGTTTCTTCATAAAATGCAAGGATTTAAAAAAAGTTACTTTAGACAAAGTTCACAAAATAGTTAAAATGTTTTAAAACACAAAATCTGAATCTGTTTAAAATTTGTGGGAACCGGTGTCGTGGGTAACCTGTGAAGGGAATGATACCGTTCAGACAAACGTTTTGCCGGTAAAAAAAGGGTTCACGACATCGACCGCGTTCCGGCGGAATGCTTTGCCGGTAGCAATAAAGATTATTTTTCCGTTGCGTTCCGGCGGAACGCCTCGTGATTCTTTCCAAAATATTCGCATCAACCCCCCTTTCTCTCTACCCGCAAAGCGTTCCGCCGGAACGCAGATTATGAACAGGGTTCCTTCCGACACGATGATTTAAAACGAAAAGAATTGCGCTTTCGCGAGGGCGTTATAAACAGGGTTCTTTCCGACCCCCGCAAGGCGTTCTCCCGGAGCGCAGATACTACAATACGGATTGGAGAGCTGTTTTAAACACCATCAGCAACAACGCGACGATAAAACCGGCTATTACGGCGAGTTGGAGAGTTCCTCTAAGCACCGCCGGCCTTTCGCTTTTTGCGCTGCCCCTTTGGCAAAAAGCGAAGACTTCCCAATCCCCCGGCAACTTAGCCGGAAAAGTTTGCGGTCCACCTTTTTGTTACACAAAGCGGTCTCCTGATTAAGAGGCTACTGTTTTTTTTCGTTTTTGTCGCCCTCGCAGCGGCCGGACTTCACAGCTTCTGAAATCGTGAAGATGAGCTACGTGGCTGCTTCGCGGCCCCTTTGGGAATGACAAAATTCGCTGACCGAAGCAACTGCTTCAGGTGTAGGAGACCGGCTCACAACAAGCCTCGAAGCCGGCAGTTCTTTTAAGGCAATTCAGGCAAGCGTTTTTCCGGAAATTTCCGGAAAAACGCTTGCCTGAATTGCAAACAGAAGGGCTGGCAAGTCTGTGTGCACCCGACATTAGCCTTTTTGCCAAATGGGGTCTTACACGCTGCCCATCACCGGCGGCATGCGCGGGCTTTCGCTGCGCATCGGCATAAACTCGCGCATATCCAGATCATAACCGTTGCCGGACTCCAGAATGTGAACTTTGATATTTTCAACAGAAATGGGCGAGCCGAATTCGATATCGGCGATGTTGTTGTGCCCGATGGAGCGGCCATCTACAATGATAACCGCGCCGGACCCGATGCACTCCAGTTTGGTGCCTTCCCGTACAATCACGGCGGTGTCTTCGCCCAGCCCGATACCGATAGCGCCCGGGTTGGCCGAAACGGCTTGTGCCAGTCGCAGAAAGCGGCCCCGCTTATCGAAGTGTGAATCGATGATGACGCCCTGCATGAGCCCCAGCCCGGTGGTGATTTTGACTTCGCCTTTCAGGTGGGCATCGGCGGCATTGCCTTCATAAATCATGGTATTGCTCATCGCCATGGCGCCGGCAGACGTTCCGGAAATTACAAACCCTTCTTCGTTTTGATAACGGTCGAGGAGGATGTCGAGCACTTCCGTTCCGCCAAAAATAGAGGACAGGCGCAGCTGGTTACCGCCTGAAAACAGAAACCCGTCGCAAGCCCGGATACGCTCTACTACACCCGGCTGCTGCACGTCTTCGCGGTTGCGGATATTGAGAATGCCGACGTTGTGATAACCAAATTTGGCAAAGGCACTCATGTAGTTTTCGCCTACTTCCTCGGGAATCTGTGAGGCAGTGGTAGCGACTTCGATACGGCTGTCCGAAGGGCCGATAAGCCTGGCGATGGTTTTGAGGATTGCCAGCTCAAAAAAGTTGAGGTTGTTGCGGCGAATGATCCCTTGCTCCAGATCTGTGCCCTTATCTTCTGCACCGCCCACGCTTACAAGTATGCCCTTTGGATTTTGCATAAACCGTTCTTTTAGGTAAAGTTGCAAAAGTACATTTTGCAACTTGTGAAGTACGGTGTACTTTTTGAGCCGCAAAACTGCCTTTTCCCTACACTAATGATACACAATTTATGAGCGAAGCAAACAATGCACCAACCGAAAAGCTCGTAGGCCAGATGAAAATTTTGGGCATTAACGTGATGAACGGACCCAATTACTGGTCGGATACCCGTTTCCACCTGATCGTGATGCTGCTGGACCTCGGCCTGCTGGAAGAATATCCCAGCAGCAAAATTCCCGGCTTCCGGCAGCGCCTCGAAGCGCTGATGCCGTCGCTCTATACCCACCGCTGCTCGGAGGGGGTGGAAGGCGGCTTTCTGCAACGGGTGGATGAAGGCACCTGGATGGGCCATATCATCGAGCACGTCGCGCTGGAAATGCAAACCCTCGCCGGTATGGAAGTAGGCTTTGGCCGCACCCGCAGTGCCGGAAAGCCGGGTGTTTATCACGTCGTCTTTAGCTACTATGAAGAAAAAGCCGGCGTCTATGCCGCCAAAGCATCGGTAGCGCTCATCGAAGCCGTGCTGCGCGGTGACGATTATGACCTTGCTCACGACATTCAAACCCTGCGCGAAATCCGGGAAAACGACCGCCTCGGCCCTTCTACCGGCTCTATTGTAGACGAAGCGCGCCGCCGCCGCATCCCCTGGATCCGCATCAACAAGCGCTCGCTGGTGCAACTTGGTTACGGTAAAAATCAAAAGCGCATTCAGGCAACGATTGCTTCCACCACTTCGAGCATTGCCGTGGAGCTGGCCTGCAACAAGGAAGAAACCAAAAACATTCTCGAAGCCGCCGAAGTGCCGGTGCCCAAAGGTGTGATCATCCGCGACGAAAGCGAGATCGAAAGCGCCGTGCGGCGCGTGGGCTTCC
>JAEVZP010000019.1 GCA_023392185.1 Bacteroidota bacterium | reverse complement strand
AAAAGCCGGTAATCATAGATTGGCAGCCCTACAACCAACCTAATCCATTAAGCAATGTCGGATAGCCCCGCTTTATTTAATCCGGAAAAAATCTCTTTTGTAGAGTTTAAAATGGTTAAAGGCCAGGTAGATGTGCCGGAAACCTTTGACAGCAGCCAGGTAATTGGCCACAACCTTGATAATACCTTGCAGCTTTCTTTCCATTTGGAAGAAAAACTCGTGAAGGCAGACTTTACCGCTGCTATTACTTCCAAAAGCCACGGTGCCAACATAGGAGAAGCAAGCGGCAGGTTTCACCTGGTTTTTATCTACCGGATAGAGAATCTCGAGGCATTAGCACAGGTCGGCAGCGATAACCTTATTAGCCTGCACCCGGCTTTGGCCAACGCTTTATCCTCTATCACATACTCGACCTCCAGGGGCATTCTTCTGACCCGGCTCCAAGGGACGGCTTTGCAAAACTTTGTGCTGCCGGTTATCAATCCGAACGATTTGCTTTCTAAAGCAGGTTAGGTTCCCCATAAGTCGTTCGACGAATCCTCGCAAAATGTGGGGTTCGTCGAACTATCCCGCAGGCTGCGCCTGCCTCTTACACCGCCAGCAGGCGTACCTTTATAAACCCGCTATGCGCCTGCTTTCTTTCCTTTTACTTTTTTGCACCACTTCGGCTCGCGCGCAGCCGGCGCAGGCCGTGCAACTGCGCTGCCGCTGGTTCGACACCAGCGGTATCACGCCCAGCGGGAATCAGTACTTCAGTGATGTATGGGGCTTTACCGATAAAGGGGTGGAATACGGCGTGATCGGCTCTACCAAAGGCGCACACATCATCCGCATCAGCGACTGCCAGCAAGTGGCTTTTTTTTCGGGTCGCAACGGCGGCCTGCCCATTCCACACCGCGATTATAAAACCTACCGGAATTACCTCTATGCCGTAGCCGACGAAGGTCCCGCTACGCTTCAGGTCTTTGATGTCAGCTTTCTGCCCGACTCGCTTCACCTGGTATATGAGAGCTCACCCGATACGCCCCTGCTGGCCCACACACTTTTCATTGACACGGCTGCGGCCCGGTTGTATCTCGCCTCGCCCAAAGGCGCCTCATTCGGTATGGACTATCTGCGCGTGTATTCGCTCGCCGATCCCAAAAGGCCGCGCCTGACCCACCGCCTCAACGCGCAGGCCGGCATTCGCGACAAGGTGCACACCATTTTTGCCCGCAACGACACGGCTTATCTCAGCGCCTCCAACTACGGCCTGATTATCGGGCGGTTCAACGCTGCAGATCAGTTTAGCATTATTGGCGAGCTGACCGGTTATCCGCAGCAGGGCTACAACCACTCGAGTTGGATCGGCGCCAACGGCGCGGGCATCATGGCCGACGAAACCCACGGCCTGCAAATGAAAGCGCTCAACACCAGCCGCCTGCCCCGGTTGCGCATCGAAAGCTATTTCAGTCCGTGCAGCGGCGACACCTGCGTGCCGCACAACACCCTGATGAAAGGCGACTATGCTTTTATCGCACACTATTATCAGGGGCTGCAAATCTACTCGCTGGCTGATCCGTCCCGGCCCGTGCGCACCGGTTACTTCGACACTTATGCGCCTCCGGCGGGCAGCGGCGGCTTTGCCGGCGCCTGGGGCTGTTACCCTTTTTTTTCCGGAAATAAAGTCCTGATTTCCGATATGCAGACCGGCCTGTATGTGGTGGATGCCTCGGCAGCTTTGGGGGTAGAATTTCCGGAAAATACGCTTCAAAACCACCTTACGGTTTCTCCCAATCCAGCGACCACTTATGTGGATGTAGAGTTGCAAAGCCCTTTAAATAAGGCTGCAACGATTGCTTTTCTGGACGGAATTTCCGGAAAACTGGTGTTGGAAATGCAATTTCCGGGGGGCACGTCGGCCCTCCGCGTACCTTTGCCGCCGCAAGCCGCGGCAGGGTTGTATTTCATCAGATTAACTTCTGAAACCGAAACCACCACCGTGCGCTTCTTTAAAAACTAAGCATTCTGTTTTGGCTTTTTCGCGCCGGATTTTTTTCTTCTTTTTGCTTTGTCTGCCCGCTTTGCGCGGCGCGGCGCAGGCCCCCGACCTGCCCGGTCAGCCCATAGGGCTCAACAATGCGCCGCAGCGCGACACGAGCCGCCACAAGATGTCAAGCGACTGGGACGATACCCGCCCGGTCATCCGGGCCGGAAAAGCCTTTGAGGTGCAAACGCCCTTTGAAGACACCGGCATTCAGAACCTGCACCGCCCCACGCTCTATGGCCTCTCTTACCGCGACCTGGGCAACCTCGGCAGCGCGGCCCAGTGGATCCGCTGGCAACCAGCACTCGCAACCGCTGCGCCGAGCTTTGGCTATCCGGTCTTCGATGCGTACCGCTTCGGCGGCGACGACCTGCTGTATTTCAACACCACGCGTCCGTATTCCGTTTTCAGCTACCGGCTGGGCAGCAAGCTGGAGCAATCGGCCGAAATCCTGCATACGCAAAACATCCGTCCGCAGTGGAATTTCGCGGCCCGCTACCGGAAACTGACCTCGCCGGGCTTTTATCGCGGCCAGCGCACCAACCACGACAACGCCAGCCTGAGCAGCCATTACCAAAGCCAAAACCTGCGCTACGAGGTATTCGGCAATATCGTTTTCAATAATTTTCAGCAGGATGAAAACGGGGGCATTGTGTCGGAAAACATGCTTACCGAAAGCGCCTATACTGACCGGGCAACGGTGCCTACCCGGATTTCATCGGCCAATTACAGCACGCGACGCTCGCCGGTTTTTAATACCCTGCGCGACGGCGGACTTGCCCTGCGCCACGCCTACACTTTCGGGCCGATAGACACGCTTTACAACGAAGATTCTACCCGCATCGACCTGCGGCTGCAACCCCGCTTCCGGCTGCAACACGAACTGGCGCTTGGCAGCGCCCGTCATATCTACACCGATCTGCGGCCCGATTCGGCCCGCTATGCTTCGATTTTTCCCAAAGCATTTCAGACCAATGATTCTGTTTACAGTCTGCAACGCCACGAGTGGACCGACAACCGCCTGCTGCTGCAAACTTTTGTGGGGAAAGCACCGCTGCTGCTAAGCGCCGGGGCCGGCATCCGCACCGATAAGTTTACCACTCAGACGCCGCTTTCCAAATCGGGTGAAACTTTTTTCAACACCTATCTTTCCGGAACGCTCACCAACGAAAACACCGATTCGCTGCGCAAATGGCGCTTCCGGGCACAAGGTATTTTCTTTGTGGCCGGACCGGCGGTTGGCAATCTCGACGCCTGGGGCAGCATCGGGCGCACCCTGGGTCGCGACCTGCTCCTGCAACTGGATTTCCGGCAGCAAATCGGTGATGCACCCTATGCCTTTCGCCATTACGAGAACGCTTTTTTCCGCCGCGACCTTTCTTTCGCCAAGGAAACGTTTACCCGCATCGGCGGCAGCATAGCGCTTCCACAACAGCGCCTCCACGTTTCTTTTCACAGCCTGCTGGCGGGCAATTACCTGTATCACGACAGCAGCGGGCGGGCTTTGCAACACAGCGGTGTGTTTCAGGTGCTACAGGCGGGGCTGCAAAAGCAATTCCGGTTCCGGCATTGGGTGTGGGACAATGAAATCCTTCTGCAGCAGCGCAACGGCGATGCGCCGCTGAACCTGCCGCTCTATACCGGACGCCACAGCATTGCTTATGAACGTTCTCTTTTCCGGGATGCCATTGCGACCTATACCGGCGTGGAAGTACGTTACAACACGCCCTGGCAGGCCGACGGCTATTCGCCACTGCTCAACCGGTTTTATCATCAGTCGGATGAAACCATTTCCAATCCGCCGGAACTTACTGCTTTCTTCAATTTCCGGGTAAAGCGTTTCCGAATCGGCTTTAGCGCCGATCAGTTGCAGCAGCTGGTCATCCGCAAAAATGTACAGCGCTACCTGCATTATCCGGCACAAAGTGCCACCTTCCGGCTGAATGTGAGCTGGGGACTGGTGAACTAGACCCTTGGGATGTGTTGGAGCTTCGCGTTGGAACTATGTGTTGGAGTTGCACGTTGGAGCCCTTCGGGCGTTGAAAATGATTTAGTCATCCTGTTGCACCTTGCGTCGCTTTTGAATTTCAATGGCTTGCCGCTTCGCGCTTTTTTCCCGATTTTGAAAACAGCATTTGTAATAAGTACGTCATTTTTGCCCTTCCAAAAAAAATTCCGGAAAACAAGGGCCGATTTCCCTGCTCCGGAAGCCTTATTCCTTCTACCATTCAAAAGACCTTTTAGACATGCTTGCACCCCGACTTCCTTTTTCCAAAAATCTGGTCAACCGTTTCCGTAAACTGGGCATTTGGGCGTTTCTGTTTTTCCTTATCAAAGGGCTGGTCTGGCTCGGCATAGCTGCCTGGGGTCTGTATAAGATTTCGTAAAGAATCCGGACTACGTTTTAAAGACGCCTGTATCGGGCGTCTTTTTTTGTGCGCATACCGACCTCACAGGTATTTGAAAAGGTCGCAACAGATGTCAGGCTGAGCCCTTCGACAAGCTCAGGGGGACAAGCTTGTCAGAGTGTCAGGCTGAGCTTGTCGAAGCCCGCCGTACCAGCACATGCGTTATTGGGGAACCGGCCCTTCGACAGGCGCAGGGAGACACAAGACGTACGCCCTCAAATAAAAAGAGACGCCCGAAGCCGGACGTCTCCATAAAAAAATCAGAATTGAATATTACAGCGTGAACGCTTCTTCGAGAATGGCAGCCTGCTCTTTGGCATGTACCTTACCAAAACCAGTGGCCGGTGCAGCCGCCGGTTTCCGGGAAATGCAGCGCAGCGGCGCATCATAGGTGGTTGCCAGGAAAGACCAGGCGCCCATATTGCGCGGCTCTTCCTGCACCCAAACCCACTCGGCGCCGGCGTATTTTTTGCGCAGGGCTTCGAGCTGGGCCACGGGTGTCGGATAGATTTGCTCCAGGCGCACAATCGCAATATCAGCGCGGCCTTCGGCTTCCTGCTTTTCCATCAAATCGATCGAGATTTTTCCGGAACACAGCAGCACGCGCTTCACGCTTTTTGGCTTTTGAATCGTCGCGTCGTCGATTACTTCCTTGAAACCGCCCTGGGTAAAGTCAGAAACCGGCGAGTAGGAACGCGGGTGACGCAGGTTGGCTTTGGGTGAGAAATTCACCATCGGCTTGCGGAACGGCCAGGCTACCTGACGGCGCAGGGCATGGAACAGGTTGGCCGAAGTAGTGATGTTAGTAATCACCAGATTGTGCTCGGCGCAGGCCTGGAGGAAACGCTCGAGGCGGGCGCTGGAGTGTTCGGGGCCTTGTCCTTCGTAGCCATGGGGCAGCAACAGCACCAGGCCGCTCTGCATATTCCACTTCGTTTCGGCAGAAGAAATGTATTGGTCAATAACCGTTTGCGCACCGTTGACAAAATCGCCAAACTGGGCTTCCCAAAGCGTGAGCGCTGCCGGATTGGTGATGCTGTAACCGTATTCAAAACCGAGAACGGCAAATTCGCTCAAAAGCGAGTTGTAAATCCGGAAGCGGCCCTGTCCTTCGCCGAGGCGGCTGAGGCGGTTGTATTCGGCGTTGGTAGTGCTGTCATGAAGCACGGCGTGGCGGTGCGAGAAGGTACCGCGCTGCACGTCCTGGCCACTAAGGCGCACATCAGCACCCGAAGCTACGATAGAGGCATAAGCCAGCAGTTCGCCCGTAGCCCAGTCGATGAGGCTTTTGTCTTCCAGCAGTTTTACTTTCTCCTCCAGAATCTTCTTGAGCTTGGGCAGCGGTTTGAAATCTTCCGGAATGGCCATCAGAGCTTCTACAAGGCGGCGCACTTCTGCTTCGGGAATGGCGGTTTCCGGCGATTTTTCGAAATCCTGCGGCGTCGAAGCGCGCATATTATCCCAGGCTTCTTCCGGTGCCTGCATTTTGTATGGAAGCGGCTTTTGCTTGACCTCATCGAGGCGCTCCTGCAGTTTCCCCCAGAAGTCGTCTTCCATTTCCTTGGCCAGCTTTGCATCCACATCGCCGCGCGCTACCAGCATATCGTTGTAAACCTCCCGGACGTTTGCATGCTTTTTAATGGCCTCATACATATCGGGCTGGGTAAAGCTCGGGTCGTCGCCTTCATTGTGGCCGTGGCGGCGGTAGCACACCATATCGATAAAGACATCGGCGTTAAACTTCTGCCGGTAGGCGACGGCAAAAGCAGCCGCTTTCACCACTGCTTCCGGGTCGTCGCCGTTCACGTGCAACACCGGTGCCTGCACCATCGAAGCAATCGAAGTGCTGTAATCGCCGGATCGGGCATCATCAAAATCAGTGGTAAAACCAATCTGGTTGTTGATTACAAAATGAATGGTCCCGCCTACACTATAACCTTCCAGCCGGCTCATCTGAAGCACTTCATATACAACACCCTGACCGGCAACGGCAGCATCGCCATGAATCAGAACGGGCAATACATTGTCGTATTCATCGGCATAGAGCGTGTCGGCTTTGGCGCGGGAAAGGCCGCATACCACCGGGTCCACCACTTCAAGGTGCGAAGGATTGGGCGTCAGTTGCACGCTAATCGTATCGCCCTTCGGCGTGGTAATATCGGAACGGAAGCCGAGGTGGTATTTCACGTCGCCCGAGCCCATGGTATCGGTCGGAGCAATGCCTTCAAACTCCGTAAAAATCTGCTTGTACGTCTTGCCGAGCGTGTTGGCCAGCACATTAAGGCGGCCCCGGTGGGCCATGCCGATAATGACTTCTTTGGCGCCGTCGGCAGCCGCATCGGTAATCACAGTATCAAGTGCTGCAATGGCGCTTTCGCCCCCTTCGAGGGAGAAGCGCTTCTGACCAATGTATTTGGTGTGGAGGAATTTCTCGAAAATAACGCCTTCGTTTACCTTCTCAAGAATGCGGCGCTTTTTCTCCGCCGGCAGCGTAGTGTCCACCATTTCCTCAAAAGCATTTTTCACCCATTCAAAGGTGTCGCTGTTGTTGATATAGATAAACTCGATGCCGATAGGACCGCAATACAGATGTTGCAGCCGGGCAATGATGTCGCGCAGCTTGGCACCCGCCATTTTTACAGCCGCACCGGCAGCAAAAGTGCTGTCGAGGTCGGCTTCGCTCAGGTTGAAGTCGGAAAGTGCCAGCTGGGCGTGGCGATCGCGGCGTTTGCGGATTGGGTTGGTATCGGCCAGCAGGTGACCGCGCTTCCGGTAACACCGGATCATTTCAAAGACAGCAAATTCTTTTTGCAGGTTTTCTGCGCTGGGTGCCGCACTTTTAGCAGCGCTCCCATTGGTTTTGACGCCGTCGGCAGTGGCACCAAGGGCAAAATCGAACCCTTCGAAAAACTTCCGCAATTCCGGGTCCACCGACTCCGGATTTTGGGTGTAGTCTTTATAAAGCGCCTCTACATAAGAGGGGTGGGAAGCGGTGATGTAGGAGAAATCTTTCATCTTTTTGAGTTACAGTCGGCAGACAAGGTCCGCGAAGTTCGGACTATAAAAGGAATCAGGCAAAAGATTGGACACCGCCGGAGGCGGTATTGGAGAATTGGACAGCTTCGCTGTTAGAGAATGAAGAATCTTCCAATTATCCAGTGCTCAAAGGGCGTCCAATGGCTTTAGCCGTCCAATGCCCTTCAGGCATTCCCCTCCTTTCTACCGTGCCTGTAGCAACACCTTCCGGATGCCGGTGTTTCCGGAAGCGTCTTTTACAGATAGAAAATACAACCCGCCGGGTAGGTGGCGCGTATCTATCCCATCGCTTTCATGCTGTAGTGTCCGGGAACGCAGCACCTGCTGTTGCTGGTTGAGCAGCAAAACTGCTACCGGAAAGTGTAGCGGCCCTTTGAGGTAGAGAACATCCGTCGCGGGCTGCGGAAAGAGGATTACTTCTGCCCCAAATTCCACCTCGGTCACGGCAGATGGAATCGGCTGTGGCGCACCGCAGGAATCGCCGTTTTTCCGGAAATATTTCATGTGGTGCCCCCAGCGGGCACCGTCGCCGTCGCTGTACCGGGAAGCGACCAATCCCTTACCCCTCTGATAGGTTTCAAAGGCGGGATAAATAAGCCCGCTCATATATGTTCCCCAGGCCATATCCCGAACGACCTCCCAGGATGAACCGGTGGCGCAAAAGCCGGAATCGTTTGGCAGATAATACAGGCAGCTATAAGCCCCCCCCCCGCGGTATTCTTCCGGCATGAACAGCGTATCGCTATACAACATCCGGTTCCGGAGCGCCATCAGGCCTCTGTTAAACGGAACAACCTGATAGGGCTGACTATACCAGGATTGGCCCCACATCCACCGCTTTATATCGTAGAAAATCGTGTCCTGCACAATGCGCTTCCCAACGATGCTGTCCCGATACTTCCCGTTGACCCAGTAATAAGATTTACGCTCAATGCTTCCCCAAAATATTCACCCAGGCTGAAGTCGAAAATTTCGGCCTTCGGCACATTCCAGTCCACCACCTGACGAAACAGCATCGTCTCTGCATACGTTCCACCCCAGCGCACTGCCCAGCGCCGCCAGCTATCCGGAGAGTTATTATCTGGAAATTCATAGAAATCATTCACCTGGCAGAAACCGTTGTTTTTGGAAATCTGGATTTGAATACCGGTGACAGGATGATTCTGCTGGACGAGGGGCCCTTTCATAGCCGTCAGCTGGATCGTCTTCACCGAGTCCGGCACACCAAATACGTTCGCTGTGTCTATAGAGACGACTTTGGCTTCATACCAGAAAATGGAGGTATCTGCATAGAAACTCCAGGTTTCATGGAGGGCAGAATCAGGCTTTAATACGACTGGAACGCTGTCTCTATTGAAAAAATGTCAGGTTCCGTCCGGATAGGCGCGACTGTCCTGCCCTATCCAGCACGCGCCATTGGAATCGGCGACGGAACTGCTCCCGGAGGTAATACGCGGCGTCCGAAAGCTTTGTAGCGCACATACCCATTTTCCTGCACCACGCTATCGACCCGCATGCCACGCAAATAGCCGACCTTGTTGATGAAATAGCGCTTAATACCCGGTTGAAGCGGCGCATACTGCTGGCTCCGCCCCGGCAAAGCCGCGAGCACGAGGAGGAGCAGGCAGGTTATTTTTTTCATAAAAGGCAACTTTTATTTCTTAAAGATAAGTGCTTATATAGCCCCCTTGTAATGCGCAGCCCAGGGAATATCATCTGTGACCCGGTAACCAGGAAAGACGCGAGGTTTTTTAGAAACTTCCGGAAATCGGGCCTCCGCCGCCTGTTTACAGGGGCAAAAAGGCTCCTCCAAAAGCCGGATTTTCCGGAAAACGCGCCGATCATTCCACATCAAGTTACGCCCTTCGCTAAAGCCGGATCAGCTTGCGCACCACCACGCCTTCGCTGCTGCGGACGGAAAGGAAATACACCCCGGCGCTTGCGCCCTGCAAAGGCACCAAAGTCGTAACCTGTCCGCCCTGTGGCATCAGCCGCTGCCGCTCCACAACCTGCCCCTGCATATCCGTAACGGTCAGCTCAGATGCGCTGGTCAGGCCGGTAAGATTCACCGTAAAGGTGGAGGCCGAAGGATTGGGGAATACACTTATGGCTACGGTTTCGCTGGTAGTCGAAACGCCGGTCGGGTCGCTCAGCGAAATGCCATCAAGAGCGATATCGCCCGCTGCCCCGGCGCCGGTAATGCCGCGAAACCGCAGCCGGACTACCTTTCCGATTGCAACTGCGGGCAGCGCCACGGTAGCCTGCTTCCAGCTGTTGCCCTGGTTTCCGGAAATTGCCGGGCTGACATCCAACATCCACACACTGTCTACCAACAAATCCACATGCAAAGAACCCATCCGGGCGCCCTTCATATGGTAGGCAAACTGAAGTTTTGCAGCTCCCGCGCCGGTCAGGTCGATGCAGGGAGACACCAGATGGGCCGTTTTGCCATAGCACCCGTTGGCCGCCAGATAGGCATATTTTCCGGTAGCATTTCCGGGATTGAAATCCGCTTGTGGGCCGGTGCCCCGCGAGGTGTTGGGCGAAGGACCGCTCCAGATGCGCCAGTCGATATCGTCGTCGCCGGCTGCCTCATTTTGCCAGCCTCCTGAGAGCATACAAACCGCACTGGTGCAACCGGCAGCCGTATCACACAGCGAAAACGTTTCAAAATTTTGCGCAAGGGGCAAGGGCTGCGCCGGCAACCGGGACACGGCTACGCTTCGCCTCGCGGTATCGTTGCTGCGCACGGTATCGCTGGCATGCGCCACCCATGCCCGCACCTGATAGGCACCGGGATTGTTGAAGCGAACAGGTCTTGAAAAGGTAAAATAAAGGCTGTCGGACGGGGCCAGCGAGCGGGGCAGGACTGCTGTGGAAGCCGTGCCCCCATTGACATCATACCCTACCCGTATCGTATCCAGCGTAGTTTGCCCTATATTTTTAACCAGGATCCGAACGCTATCGGGCGTTGCATTGCCATTGCACTGCGCAATGCGGGCAGCGGGTGTGCGGAGGCTTTGGAGGACCAGGTCTGTTCGCAACACGCAATTGAAAATACCGGCCGGTGTTTGTTGGGCTACGCTGCGGCGTCCTTTCACGCCATTGGCGGCCACAGCTTGCACGGCCAGCCATTGCGGGTTGACGGTGGTAAGCCCCCGAACCACACAGGAGGGAGTGGCCGAAGACGCAACCGAGTCCATGTATTTGGCACCCAGAATGCTAACGATATAACGCGCAGCTCCCGGAACGGCGTTGTAGCTGACCCGCATCGAATCGGCACATTTCCAGTCGACCCGCACATGGGCCGGAATGCCCAGAATACTGAAAACGGCTTTTGAAGTGGCTGTGTTGCCGCCACGCGTCACCCGCACCAGCGCACGGCCGGTAGGCATGGCGGGCGGCGTCCAGTTATAGGCACGCGAGGAAGGACCGGCACCGCCAATTGCAGTCCACGAAGCCCCGCTATCGACAGAGTAAGAAAGGGTAAAATTCCCGCTGCCGCCAAAGGCATCCCAACGGATCACCTCCGGAACGCCTGGCACCAGCCCCTCACCGCCCATCGGATAGGTAAGAGTTATGTCGTCGTTTACCAGTTCATAAACCACATAGTAAGGCTGCGGGCCCATGGGCACCGCGGTTCCGGCTACAGAGATGGTGTATGTCCCGGCAGCCGGGGCCAACAGGGTTACCTGCTCGGTATTATTGAGGCTATCGATTCCGCGAAAGGCGTTTTGGTTCAGCGCGGTAGCATTAGGTGCGGTGTTGAGCTTCCAGGGATACAGCACTGTCGCAGCAGGCGTGGTGACTTTCAGATCCAGATTGTTGACCAGCGCCCGGGTTGCACCGGCGGTCGCCGGTTTGTCGTGCCAATACAGCAACACGCGCAGCTCGCGGATGCCGGCCGGAACCGTGACACTGTGGGTGCGGGTGATGCCATGCGAGACCGACTGGGAAAAAAACTGTTGCCCTTCGAGCAGTTGATGTGCACGCCGGGCGTTGATGCGACCAAAACCATACTTAAAGTCGGGACCGGGGTTACCAAGGTCATCAGCCGTGTTGAGCACCGCCGCTTTCACCAGGGCACTCGGCGGGTTGGCACCGGAATGAGCCGTTTTCCAGGCCTGATACAGCTGGGCCAATGTGCCCGAAACACCGGGACACGCCATCGACGTTCCGGTCATCACGTCATAGTCGTCTACATCAACGGTAGAAAACACGCGGGTGCCCACGGCAGTTACTTCCGGCTTGATGCGTCCATCGGAGACTGGTCCCCGGCTGCTCGATCCGTTGAGCACATCCAGCGAATCGAGGTTGCCCACGGCAATGCAGTTTTTGGCGGCTTTGTGTCCGCCGGTGATAGTGGCCCAACCGGTACCTGCGCCGTAGCTGGAAGCAGAATATCCGCTGTTGCCTGCCGAGAAAACGTGCATCAGCTGGGGCAGATCGGTTATTTGCTGGTCCATGGTCCGGGCCAGGGTATTATATCCGGCATTCAGGCCGTTGCCATAGGAAGTAGAAGTAATACGGACATTGAGATTTTGATAATGGCTGTAGATAGAATCAAAGCCCTGGTAGCCGGTCGGACCGCCCGAACCGGCCTTGTAAACCCGCATCGTTGCGCCCGGTGCCATGCCACGGGCAATCGGGTTGCGGTTGCCCGCGCCGAAAATGATGCCGGCACAGTGATCGCCGTGATTGCCATAGTCGATCTGAACATATTGGGCTGCAATGCGGCCGCTATAATCCAGGTGGGGCCCAATGAAGCCGTCATCATTAAGGGCAACAGTCACACCGGAGCCGTCGAATTTAGGACCGGCGCCATAGTCGGTCATCAGGGTATTGCTGCGATGCGAGGTGCGTCCGCCAAGGTTTTCAGGCGTGGGCGGCGCTTCCACCGGCTCCAGGAAAAAAACATACGGAAGCGCGGCAAGGGCCTCAACAGCGGCCACAGGCACCACAACCCGGTGGGTCTGCACTTCTTCGAGCGTGTGCAGCACGGTAACACCGTCGCGCTCCAGCCAGGCGCTGACTTCAGCCGTCCGGAGGCCCGGCTGGTGCACTACAAAAAGTTCGATTTTTCCGCCTTTCAGCGCATGTGCCGGATATTGCTTCCGGGCCAGCTCCGCACTCAGCTTCAGCCGGGGCGCAATTGGAAACAGCGCCCGTACATTGCTTCCGAGCAAGGCCGGGTCCAGGGAAGCCGGCAGAATGGCTGTATAGGTAGTGGCCGGAAGGTAATTGGCAAGCTGCACTCCCAGGCTTTCCAGCCGTTCTTTTTCGGCCTCATCCGGCAGGTCATAAAACTGAATCAACCGGTAATATTTGCCGTGGAAGATTTCAGCAATAGCCGGCGCAGCCGTTTTTACACCGTTGGCCCCAGGCGTGAAAGTTCCGGATTGCAATCGAAGCGTATAATCCTGCGCCCGAAGCAACAGGGGTAGAAAACAAAAAAGAAGGAATAAAGCAGATCTTCGTATCTGTAAAATCATCTAAAAGAATTTCTGCTAATGTACAGATTTCTTTTTTTGAATACCCTGTTTTGCCGCCCGGCATCAGCTTATAGGGTTTTCGACCGTACCAGCCGGAAAAGCAGACCGGGGCGGCTTGCTTACCCAGGGATTATCCCGTATCCAGAAGCGATACGGCAAGCGGGCGTCTTCTCCCGCATACAGCACGCCGGCCCGCGGTCCGGTGGCGATCTCGCCCGGTGGCGGTTGCAGGCCCCGGTCTTCAATCCACAACAGGTCTGAGAATACGTCTTTGCCGGTAAAATTTCCGGAAATTCCGAGCGCAACAGTCACGTTTCCGGGCCCTGCGCCCACCTTCGGGCTCAGCCGGTCGAGGCCGCGCCGCGCCTGCATGATTTGGGCTCCTTCCAAGGGTTCGATGCCGCGAATCAGCACCGCTTCAGCCACATCGGCTATGTTGGTTGCGATGTTGAACAAATGGTGGATCCCGTAGCAGCGATACACATAGCTGGTGCCGCCGGCGCCAAACATCGGCTCGGTGCGCCGGGTGCGGCGGTTGCTGTGCGAGTGCGAGGCCTTGTCATCGGCGGCATAGGCTTCGGTTTCTACAATTTTTCCGGCGGTGTATTGTCCGTCAAACAGTGTGACGACCACCATACCGAGCAGTTCGCGGGCAATTTCTACCACATCAGGGCGCATAAAAAACGCCGGTGTTAGCTTTATCGCTTTCATGACGGAAACCAATCTTTCAAAAACAGGGCCGCGCCTGTTGCTCCTGCCGGTCCCGATTGTGCCGGAAGCCTGGCACACCCTGCCGGCAGAAACGCTGGAAGCCGCCCGCTCCTGCCGGCATTTTTATGTGGAAAACCTGCGCAGCGCCCGCCGTTTCCTCAAAGGCGTGTGGGCTGAAAAAGATATTGACAGGTGCTTTTTTGAAGAAATACCAAAAGATGAACCGCCGGACCTCGCGTCCCTGCGCGCCTGGACGCAGGCCGGTGAGACGGTTGCTGTCATGAGTGAAGCCGGCTGCCCGGGCATTGCCGATCCCGGCGCACTGGTCGTGGCTGCCGCACATCAGCTGGGTATTCCGGTAACGCCTTTAACCGGACCGAGCGCTCTGATTCTGGCGCTGATGGCTTCGGGCCTCAATGGACAGTCTTTTGCCTTTAACGGATATCTACCGGTAAAGAATCCCCAGCGAAGCCAGCAAATCCGTTTTTTTGAGCAGCGGGCCCATAAAGAAAACCAAACGCAGCTTTTTATCGAAACGCCTTATCGCAACAACGCGCTGCTGGCCGATCTGCTGCAAAACTGCCAGCCCCACACCCGTTTGTGTATTGCGCTGAACATCGGCGGACCAGAGGCTTTCGTACAGACGCAAACCATTAAAAGCTGGAAACAGTCGCCCCCTGTTTTGTCCAAAGCACCGGCTGTTTTTTTGATGCTGTAAAATCTTAAAGTTTTCCGGCGCAGACATTACCGGCACATCTTTTGCTTTTGGAGAAACATCTAAACCGATCGGCCGGCGAGTCTTTGTAAAGGACAAACCGGCCCGGAAGGTCTCTTCTTTTCAAAATATTTTTTATGAAAACATCTAAAACGATTCTGTACAGTCTTTCTGCGGCGGCGCTGCTGTTTGCTTCCTGCGCCACGACCGGCAACATGAGTAAAGCACCGGTTATGAACACCAACCCTGCGGCCACCGTGAGCGGCGAACTGAAAAATTACCCTTCGGCCAAGGCTGGCTATGAGCGTATGGTCATCTACCTGCCGGAAAAAACCCGGGAGCAGGAAGGCGCTTACAAAGTAGAGCTCATTCCCGGAAAAATGGCTAAAGTGGATTGCAACCATCATTCTCTTTCCGGAAATCTGGAGAAAAAAGAGCTCCAAGGCTTTGGCTATGATTACTACGAGTTCAAGTCGGACGGCAATATGGCTGCTACCAAAATGGCCTGCCCCGATAACAAGATGACCGACAAATTTGTGTATGGCCAAACGGAGATGCTCGATTACAACAGTCGCCTGCCGATTGTGGTGTATGTACCAAACGGTTTTCAGCTGAAATACCGGGTCTGGAGTGCATCTGCTATGGGCGATGTGAAATAGATTTTCCGGAAATCTTAAGTACTAATTCTTGCAAAAGAGCGGCGCGCACCAAGGTGCGCGCCGCTCTTTTGTCTTGTGTTTCGAGGTTTTTTTTGACAGCCTATTCCGGAGCGGCGGCGAGCACCGCCTGCAAGTACTTCCAGAACTTCCGGGTAGAGCTGATCTGCGCCTGCTCATCCGGCGAGTGGGCGCCGGTGATGGTAGGACCAAAAGAAATCATTTCCATATCCGGGTATTTCCCGCCGATAATGCCGCATTCGAGGCCGGCATGCACCGCATCTACATGCGCCGGCGCGCCAAAAAGATCTTCATACACCTGGCTTGCCAGTTGCACCACCTGCGAGCCGGGCAGCGGTGTCCAGCCGGGATAATCGCCGGTAAACGTAACGTCTGCTCCGGCCAGTTGCAGCGCGGCTTCGAGGCTCCGGGCCAAGTCCCATTTTTCGGAATCCACCGAAGAACGGGTAAGGCATTGGACCGTAAAACGACCGTCGCCAATCAGCACGCGCGCGAGGTTGTTGGACGTTTGGACCAGTCCGGCGATATCGGGGCTCATCCGGAAAATGCCGTTGTGCAGGGTATAAATTACCCGCAAGAGCCGCTCCTGAAAATCGCCGCTCAAAACATGGTTGGGGGCGGACACCTGGGTAGCTTCCACTTTCAGTTCCGGATCGGTAACAGCGTATTCTTTTTGGAGCGTTCCCGTTTCTTCGGCCACAAAAGCCTCAAAAGCACTTGTATTTCCAGCCGGCACGGTCACCATAGCGCTGGATTCGCGCGGGATGGCATTGCGCAGCCCGCCGCCGTCAATGGCCGACACGCGCAGTCCAAACTGTTGTGCTGCCTGCAACAAAAGCCGGTTCATCAGCTTGTTGGCATTGGCGCGGCCCAGGTGAATATCGCCGCCGGAGTGGCCGCCTTTTAATCCGGAAACAAAGACGCGGTAGCCCTGCACGTCGCTGCCGGGGGTTTCTGTCTCATAATTGCCAGTGCCGGTTACGTCTACGCCGCCCGCGCAGCCAATCGTGAGGGAATCATCTTCCTCGGTGTCGAGGTTGAGCATCATGCGGGCGTGCAGGATGCCCGGTTGCAGCTCTTTCGCGCCGGTCATGCCGGTTTCTTCATCCACCGTAAACAAAGCTTCGAGCGGCGGATGCGGAATGTTGTTGGATGCCAGAATCGCCATAATGGCAGCCACGCCCAGTCCGTTATCAGCGCCGAGGGTGGTGCCTTTTGCTTTTACCCAGTCGCCGTCCACATACATCCGGATGCCTTCGGTAGCAAAGTCAAAATCCACATCTGCATTTTTCTGCTGCACCATATCGATATGACCTTGCAGTAAGACGGTCTGCCGGCTTTCCATTCCGGGCGTTGCGCGCTTCCGGATAATGATGTTACCAACGGCATCCTGGATGGTTTCCAATCCAAGCCCTTCACCGAACGCTTTCATAAAACTGCTGATAGCAGTTTCGTGTTTAGAAGCGCGCGGGATAGCGTTCAGGTCGGCGAAATGCTTCCAGACTGGTTGCGGAGAGAGGCTGCGGACGTCCATAAGAGTTTTGTTTTCGGGAAAACGGCAAGTTAGCGATGGACGGAGCAAACAACCGGGAGGCGCTTTCAATAAATAACGAGGGGGAACCGGACAAAATTCCCGTAAGAACGCAGCGGTTCCGGGCCTCTGTTTAAATCCGTTTGGCCTCCGACCAGCTCCTGGCGACGCAGTTGGCGTCCTCGTTTTTGTTTCAAACTACGCAGCTTTTTAAATTTCTACTTCGGCCAGAGAAAGACAAAAGCAGGAGTGGCGTACATTTGAAGCATTGCGGTACTTTTATTTTGAAGCCGCTGTTTTTAATTATGAAAAAGATGATTACCCTCGGCGTCAGCAGTTTTGTTTTATGGAGCTGCACTCCGTCCGCCCCGGAAACAACGGCGGTCGCGCCAACGGAAAGCCATACCGCCCCCACCCCGGATGCACCCCCGGAGCTGATTGCACTAAACGAAGGGCAGAAATGGAAAGTGAAAGACGACATGAGCCCATATATCCTTAAGGGCGAGCAGTTGGTTGACGATTATGTGCGGCAAAGCAAAACCGATTACAAAGCGCTGGCTCAGGATGTAGATGCGCAAAATGAGCAACTGATTCAAAACTGCTCCATGGAAGGGGCCAGCCACGACGCCCTGCACCAGTGGGTACAACCCCACCTGGAACTCGTAGAAAAACTTCAGGAAGAAAAAGACCCGGCGGCGGCGCAGGCAACAGTTTTAGAATTGCAGCAGTCTTACAAGCGGTATCACCAGTCTTTCCAGTAGGGCACCGGCAGTGCCTGCCGAACCGGATAAAAGATCCAATGTTTTGTGAGCCCCGGCCTTGAATTTTCCGGAAAAATGCCCGCTTCCGGCATAGGATTTAAAAGCAGCTAAGCTGCTTATGCCGCCTTCCCCACCCGCGCCCAATCAAAACACCGCTTTCGTCGTGCTGATTCACGAACGGCTCGCGCCGGTTTATGGACGCAACCTGCCCTACTTCCACGACCTCGACCCGCTGAGCGAGTTGATTTCTTCGGTGCTTTCCCACCGCACTAAAAACAGTCAGTCGGCCAAAGCCTACCACCAGCTCGTAGCCGCCTTCCCCACTTGGGAGGCCGTACGCGATGCGCCGGTAGCGGCGGTGGAAGAAGCCATCCGGCCCTGCACGTGGCCGGAGCAAAAAGCGCCGCGCATCCAGCAAATCCTGCAAGACATCGCTGAGCGCCACGGCAGCCTTTCGTTGGATTTTTTAGAAGAGATGCCGGTAGCCGAAGCGCGTGATTGGCTGGAAAAGCTGCCCGGCGTAGGCCCCAAAACCAGTGCGGCCACGCTTTCGTTCTCCTCGCTGCGTGCCCGTGCGCTGCCGGTGGATTCGCATCACTTCCGGGTGGCGTGGCGGTTGGGCATTATTTTGGAAAAAATCGGCGAAGGCAAGGCCAACCGGGTGTTGGAAGCCCTGCTGCCCGACAGCTTTACGGCGCAGGACGTGTATGACCACCACCAGCTCCTCATGCGGCATGGCCAGAAAATCTGCCATTGGCGCGGGCCGGAGTGCCGGCATTGTGTGTTGCTGGACGTATGTCCGACGGGGCAGAAAACCGTAAAGGTTTAATGGTAAACGGAGTGTTAGCCGGTTGGCCGCGGCCCCTTTCCTCCCCCGCTACGAAAGGTGGATAAAAAAATCTTCTTCCGGCGTACGCACTTTCTTCATCTTCAAGAGCCAGTCGTTATCGGCATCGCGGTAGCCGAGCGGGAGAATCACGGCGCTTTTCAGTCCTTTCTCGTCCAGCCCCAGCGCTTGGTCCAGTGCGGCAGTATCGAAGCCTTCCATGGGCGTAGCGTCCACGCGTTGCTCGGCGGCGGCGGCGATGGCCAGCCCGAGGGAAAGGTAGGCCTGCCGGGCGGCGTGCGCCTGCTGCGCTTCGGGCGTCATTTCTTTAAACTGGTTCCACAGTTGGTTTTGATAGTCGGTCATGGCATCGGCGGGCATGCCGCGCTCGGTGGTTGTGTGGGCAAATACCTCACCAATACTTTCGTAAGAGTATTGTTCCGGCACTGCCCAGACCAGCAGTTCGGAACAATCGGTGATCTGGCCCTGGCCATTGGCAATGGGGCGCAGTTGTTCCAATAGTTCGCGGTTGCTGACAACCAGAATCCGGTAGGGTTGCAGGCCCGAGGACGACGGTGCCAGCCGCGCGGCTTCCAGGATATAGTGGAGCTTTTCGGCCGGCACGCGCCGGCCGTTCATCTTTTTAGTGGCATATCGCCAGTGAAGGCTGTCTAAAAGAGCAGTTGTTGGTTGATCGGTGTTCATGGTGTAAAATTAGAATCAGCCGCTTACCTTTGGTAACTACTTACCCTTTGGTAACCATGTACCCATTGGTAACCAGTTGCTTTATTTTATTATGGTTAAAAAAGAAACACCCACTCTTTCGCCGCAGTGCCACAAACACGTGCAGGGCATTAAAGACGCACAGGACTTGCTCAATGGGAAATGGAAGCTAATTATCGTTTCCACTCTTTTTTACCACGGCGCGCTCCGGTTTATGGACTTGCAACGCCATATCGGCGCGATTGCGCCCAAGGTGCTTTCCGGCGAGCTGCGCGACCTGGAACTCAACCACCTCGTGAAGCGCACCGTTTACGACACCAAACCCGTAACGGTGGAATATGAGCTCCTCCCCCTGGGCGAAAGCCTGAGCGAAGTAGTAAAGGTGTTGGGGAAATGGGGTGTGCAGTACCGGGAAGAAGTCGTGCAGCGGGGGTAGAACCCGGCACCTGATATGGAAAGGCAATTTGTCTATACCGATTTTTCTACATCATACGGGTCATTGCGAGAAGGAACGACGAAGCAACCTGCACAGGCCACGTCGGGAATAGGTGCAGGTTGCTTCGCTCCGCTCGCAATGACCCACAAATAATAAAAGGCAATTATAGCTACCTACTTAGGTGCCCAATCTTTTATTTACAAAATGCCGCCGGATTGCCTGACCGAGTATTCTTCTGCGACTCCTTACCTGGCGTTCGATGGCGGGTTCTTCCATAGTAATAGCAGCGCGCTTTTCAACAGCACGCATTACGCAGCTTCAGGTTTTACCTGTAATTGCTGCTAAAAAAGAGGATGAGAATAAAATTGACGTTTCTGACCACATACTCGCCTGGCGGTCTGTCTGGCCGGAAATAGTTCAGGAGTGAAGCGTAGAAAACAAAAAAGCCTCTTCCAATGAAGAGGCTTTTTTTACGGACCGGACGAGCCTCGAACCCGTCCCAACCTAAGGTCGGGACCGTGACAGGGCGGCACTTCAATCAACGGAACTGCGAAACGATATTTTTTTCAGAAGCCATTATGCTTTCAATTTGGCTGTGGCTATATTTCTTAAGTGCCTTCTCCCGAATTAAAGCACTTTTTTATCTGATAATTCTTCCACATAAACAAGCGTCCAAGGCACTTTGTTACTGGTGTATTGGGAAAAGCCTTCGTTGTGCAACTGCAATCTGCGGCTGGGGTCTTCTGTGAAACCCTTGTAAAAAGAACCGTCTTTTTCGCTTTGCAGCATGTAAACGTAGAAAGCCATAAAACAAAAAAGCCCCAACGATAAACGCTGGGGCTTTGCGGACCGGACGGGACTCGAACCCGCGACCTCCGCCGTGACAGGGCGGCATTCTAACCAACTGAACTACCGATCCAAGGTAGTAGCTACAAAAGTAGCGGAAAATGAAAGAGCTTTTTTGCGGACCGGAGGAGCCTCGAACCCGTCCCAACCTACGGTCGGGACCGTGACCCGGCGGCATTCTAACCAACTGGCCTACCGATCCAAACTTACTTCCCGCATCGCTTTCGCGTTTTGGGAATGCAAATGTAGCGTGCAGATTTTCAAACTTCCAAACTTTCGTTCAAAATTATTTTTCAAACCTACAAAAAGCCCTTCTGGCCCCCTTGCCGTCAAACCACGGCCCGGTGGTACTTTTGCAGGCCCTATTCCATTTTTTCCTAAAAAAGCCCCCGCCGCATCATGCAGTTTCTCGAATTTGAAAAGCCCCTCGAAGAACTTTACCAGCAAATCGAAAAGCTGCGCGAAGTGTCGGAGAAAAATAAACTCGACGTCAGCGCCTCGATCGCCGAACTCGAAACCACCATTGAGGAAAAACGCCGCGAACTCTACAACAACCTCACGCCCTGGCAGCGCGTGCAGGTGAGCCGCCACCCTGAGCGGCCCTATACGCTCTACTATATCGAGCAGATTTTCAACGAATTCACCGAGCTCCACGGCGACCGTCAGGTAAAAGACGATAAAGCTATGGTGGGCGGCATGGCCGAACTCGACGGCACGCCGGTCATGGTCATTGGCCAGCAAAAAGGCACCAATACCAAAATGCGCCAATTGCGCAACTTCGGCATGGCCAACCCCGAAGGCTATCGCAAGGCGTTGCGCCTGATGAAGCTTGCCGAAAAATTCAACTGTCCGGTCATCACCTTTATCGACACGCCCGGCGCTTATCCCGGTATCGAAGCCGAAGAGCGTGGACAAGGCGAGGCCATTGCCCGCAACCTTTTTGAAATGGTGAACCTGAAAGTGCCGGTGATTTGCGTCATCATTGGCGAAGGCGCTTCGGGCGGCGCCCTCGGCATCGGCATCGGCGACCGCGTGGCGATGCTCGAAAACACCTGGTACACCGTGATTTCGCCGGAAAGCTGCTCTTCGATTCTGTGGCGCGACTGGAACCACAAAGAGCAGGCGGCTACCCAGCTGCGCCTGACGTCCGAAGACATGAAAGGCTTTGAGCTGGTGGACGACATCCTGCGCGAGCCCATGGGCGGTGCCCACAACCACCCGGAGGAAATGGCCGCTACCCTGAAAGCTTATCTCCTCAAAACCCTCGCCGAACTCACCCCGCAGGATTCCGAAGCCCGCATCGACACCCGCATCGAAAAATACAGCCGCATGGGCCGCTTCGTGGAATTGGAAGCGAGCGAAGGCCAGGCGTAAGCAACCCTATTTCTCTTTAAAAAAAACGCCGAAGGCTCCAACACGAAGTTCCAACGGCAAATCCTCCAACGCCACAAAGTGGCTCCAACAACCTCCTATGCATCTTTTCCTCGGCACCGGCGTAGCCCTCGTTACGCCTTTCGACTCCCGGAATCAGGTAGATTTTGGGGCGCTTGACCGCATCGTGGATCATGTGATCACCGGCGGCGTGAATTACATCGTAGCCCTCGGCACGACCGGCGAAACCCCTACCCTCACTCATACCGAGAAGCTGGCGGTGCTGCGCGCGATTGTCCGCAAAACCGACGGCCGCGTGCCGGTGGTGTGTGGCGCAGGTGGCAATGATACCGCCGAAGTAGTGCAATGGATCAGCGAGGTTCAAAACGAAGGTGTTGCCGGGCTGCTTTCGGTGGTGCCCTACTACAATAAGCCGTCGCAGGAAGGGCTGTACCGCCATTTCTCGGCCATTGCGCAAAGCACGACCCTGCCCATTATCCTGTACAACGTGCCGGGCCGCACGGTAGCCAATATGCTGCCCCAAACGTCGCTGCGCCTGGCGCGGGCCTTTTCCAATATTGTGGCCATCAAGGAAGCCAGCGGGTCTTTGCCGCAGTGCATGGAGCTGGTGGCCGGCGCGCCGGATCATTTCGCAGTGTTGAGCGGTGATGATGACCTCGTGCTGGCCCAGATTGCGGTGGGCATGCAGGGCGTTATTTCGGTGGCAGCCAACTGCTACACCGGGGATTTTTCCAATATGGTGCGTGCGGCCCTGACCGAAGATTTTCAGAAAGCCCGGGAGCTGCACTACCGCCTGCTGCCCGGCATTCGCCTCCTGTTTGCCGAAGGCAACCCCACCGGCGTAAAAGCCGTAATGCACCAGCTGGGCCTCTGCGAAAACATCCTGCGCCTGCCGCTCGTGGAAGCCTCCGGCGACCTGTATCAGAAGCTGGCCGCCCGGTCGTAAGTCGACTTGTGGAGACCTCGGACCAAACCTATAAGGTTTTAAAAACCTTATAGGTTTTTCTGCGATTGCAGGAAATAGTGCGTCTCAACATTCCCGGCCCCTCGCCCGTTATCCTCCCGACAGGTATGAATCTTCTTTTTTCCGGAACCCTTTTTGCTGCTGCGGCCCTGCTCGTGATGGGCGGTGTTTTGATTTCTCAGCCCGTTTTTGGGCAAAAGCCGAAGGGCGAACGCCGCGAGCGCATCCGGCAGTCGCCGCACTATAAAAACGGGGAATTTGAAAACCTGGAGTACACGCCGCCGTTTGCTGAAGGCTATAACATCTGGAAGGTGTCGTACCGCTTCCTGTTTAAGAAGACGCCCCACAACGTCCCGCCCCACCCGATTCCGGGCATTCGAACGGACCTTAAAAGCCTGCCGCCCGACCGCGACCTGCTTGTTTGGTTTGGGCATTCGTCTTACTACCTGCAAGTTGGTGGCGTGCAGATCCTGGTGGACCCGGTTTTCAGCGGCCATGCCTCTCCGGTGGCCGGATTTACAAAGGCATTTCCGGGAACGAATGTCTATTCCGTAGCCGACCTGCCTCCAATCGATTACCTGTTTATCTCCCACGACCACTACGACCACCTGGACAAAACCACCCTCAAGGTGCTGCGAACGAAAGTGGACAAAGTCGTGTGCGGCCTCGGCGTGGGGGCCATTCTGGAAAAGTGGGGCTTTGCGCCAGAGCAACTCATTGAGGCCGACTGGTTTGAAACGCACCCGCTCCAAGGCGGCATTACCCTCCGGACGCTGCCCACGCGCCATTTTTCCGGTCGCGGGCTGAAGCACAACGGCACTTTGTGGATGAGTTATTTATTGGAAACGCCCGCCGGAAAAATCTTTCTGGGGGGCGACGGCGGCTATGGAAAACATTTCGCCCTGATTGGCGAGAAGTATGGCCCTATTGACCTCGCTATTCTGGAAAACGGGCAATACAATCCTGCCTGGCATTACATCCACTGCCTGCCGGAAGAAACCCTGCAGGCGGCCCGCGACCTGGGCGCAAAGAATCTAATGCCGGTGCATAACTCCAAATTCGCCCTTGCGCCGCATGCCTGGAACGAGCCCATGAAAAGCCTCACGCGACTCAATTCCCCAAATCCGCTGCATCTGGTACGTCCCAAAATCGGCGAAGTGGTAGCGCTTTTTGACGGCGAAAAAGAATGGCCGCAGTGGTGGCTGGAGTAGCTGTTCTGATTCTTAACTGAAGGCACTTTTTCCGGACCGAAAAAAAGTTTTCCAATCGGTTCCAGCCCCCGTTTTGTCATTCTGCCGAAAGGCAGAATCCCACAGGCTGCTTCTGAGACCCTGCCTTTCGGCAGGGTGACAAAAAATTAACTGTCTACAAGTGAACCGTCTGTAAAATCAGAAATCGCTTCCTGTCTCCTTCAAACCGAAGGAAACAGGAAGCGATGGGCCAATCAGGCTTTTAGGCTGTGTTTAATACTTGATAATATCCAGGTCAAAAGCGCCGTCGGTCACGTTTTTGGTACTGCTGTAGTCATACTGCCCGTTCTTCTGCTGTTTGTACCCCTTAAACTTAAAACTGCCTTTGACGTGGGTGTCCGTAATAGAAGTAATTACAATTTCGCCGTCGGTGTCGCCATTCTGCGGCTTGGTTGTCCACAGTTCTGAGTTTTCCGACAAGCCGTTGGGCCAGTAGTCGTAGGACCCGGTTGCCAGATACCCATCTGTTGCCAACGTTCCGTCCGCGATTTTATAAGTTCCGGGACTCCAGCCAGTGAAGCCTGCTTTTAGGGGCATCAGGTTGACGATAACCGTGCGGTCGCTGTTGGACGTCTGCCCGATGATTTGCAGCATTTTAGTGCTGCCAACCATGTATTTGGCCTTGGCTTTGCTGTTGTCGGTCGGGAATTGCGCGCCTTCTACCTTACAAACAAAGGGCCCGGATGCCGACGGGTTCTGGTTTTGATTTTGGGCCGGCGTTGGGTTGTTGTCTTTGCTGCAGGAAGCAAAAGTGCCTGCAAGGGCTATGGCCAGCAAGGCGTGGGAAAGGATTTTCATGGGAAACAGATTTAAGGCAAAGGTTGCTGCTGCGACCACGCACCCCTATACGCAAAACGTCGTATTTCCGGCGTCCGGGCATTCCCGATACCTTTCCAAAACAGCTTTCCGGAAGCCGCCAAAGCCATTCGTATTTCTCTATTCCGTTTCCTACCTTTGCGCAAAATTTCGCAGGGGTAAGCATTCGTTTGAATGTGTTCCTCCGGCTTCTACCTTTTTAATTCTTCTCTTTTTATACCATGCCCAGCGTCGGTAAAATCAAGCAAATCATTGGTCCCGTGGTGGACGTGCACTTCC
>JAEVZP010000226.1 GCA_023392185.1 Bacteroidota bacterium | reverse complement strand
GTTTGTAACGTACCGGAAAAGGCTTCTTAAAAACCTTTTGCAGCAGGGCGCCAAAGATAAACCCGGCAGCAGCAGCCTTTGTCACCGGCACGGCTTTTGTCGCTTCCTAGAACCTTTTCTTAAACCCGAAAACCTTTTTTCGTTATGGATAACAACAATAAAATTGCCTCGACCGACCTCAACCAACAAGCGGCCAACAAAGTGCCAAAAAACGAGCAGGACAACAAGATTCCGGCTGATAAGTTTCGCGCGGTGGATGAAAACGACGCCAAGGCAGACGCCCAGCATCCCGGCCAAACGGCGACCAACACCAGCCAGCACAGCAACGGCGGGGGGGGCGGTGAGTAAATCCGAAACCCTGCTCTTTTCCCCTTTAAAACCTACGAACCTCTTATGAACACGAACCAACCAACAGACGATCTGCTTCCACAAGACACGGCTCAAAAGCTTCAGGCCGAACAACAGTCTAAAGCCGCTTCGGAAACGGACCCGGCAACGGTAGGCGGCGGCAACCTGAATCCGCAAAATATTGACCGCAAACTGGCCGAGGATCAGGAATCCAAGACTGCTGCCGACTTTGACAAAACCGTGCGACAAGCCAATGCCGACACCGAGACCCGCCAGCCGGGTGCATCCAATGGTAATAACAGCGACCAGCACAATAACGGTCGGGGCGGCGGGAAATAGGCCTTTCTTTCCCCTTGATCCTGATTTCAAAAGCCCTTTGCAACGCGTTGCAAAGGGCTTTTGAGTGTTTGGCAGCGGAGCAGAAAAGCGGCTCGCGGTATCAGGCGGACTGTTCATTCAGGCAGACTGATGACTTTAGCTTTCCTACCAGAAAGGCTGCCTTCACCGAAGCGAACCGGGATCTTACAGGTTGCTTCCAGGGTTAGAAGAAGAGATACTTTTAGTTGTGGAAGCGTTTTTCCGCCTACTTGTAGCAGGGGGTTGCAGGCTACGCCGCAGCCCGGTTGTAGCGCAGTTTCCGGTACCGGTCGCAATCAGAAGCCGAACCTCCACGGCAGGCTCCAGTTGTGCTGTTGAAGTTAAGGTGAATCCCGGATCAGGCGTGCTGCCTTTTGGAGGTTGTGCTTTGCCGGGGCTGGCAGGAGTTCCCTTTCCGGTATGACAAAAGATGATGTATGCACCTTTTTGTCACCCCGGAACAGGAGTCTTTACGGTATCCAGACCGTGCGCTGCTATTGAGAATGTGAAGTTCTTGTAGGAACAGGTGGCGCAAAAGGACGTAAGTCGCTGCTTATCAAAACACCAAGGCAGGATTCACGTTGCATTGCATGGATAAACATTTTGCCGGCCTGTTTGAAAATGGACCGTTTTTGGATTACTGACTGTGAAGCCTGATAGTCACAACCCGGAGCAGAAGTTTTTTGAGCTTATTTGTTAATGAACCTATTCTTTACAGGTACTTTTCAGGTTTCAATAAAATGAGCATTTGCATAACTCTAAACCACTCTTTACATTTAGTTAAGAAATCCTGCCTTATGAAAACGCTCTTTTCCTTTTTGTTTAGCCTGTTCTTTGTCGCTGCTGCCCATTCGCAGGCCCTGTGCATTGACTCCACGCGCTTTTATTGCAACGGCAACCCCACTACCTTCTCCGAGATAACCGATATTATCCAGACAAAGGACAAAGGCTTCTTTTTTACCGGCATAGCCGCCAAGCCGGGCGGCGGCATTCTGCCCTCCTGCCCCGGAACAGGCAGAAACCCGGTGATGGGCAAGCTGGATTCTTTGGGCAATATTGAGTGGATCAAAAACTTCTGCGACACGCCCATACGCGCCTCCACCGTATGCCAGACCGCCGATGGCGGCTACGCCATCAACGGCGGCACTTACACCACCGCTTCCATGAGCATCTTCCGCTATGATGCCCAAGGCAACTTCCTGTGGCGAAGAGACTACGGCAAAAACGCAAACAGCGGCACCAACAAAATTGTTGCTACTCCCGACAAAGGGTTTCTGATGCTGGGATTTGCATCCGACCGCGACAGCGACATCACCGTAACCTACGATTATCCACCCCGTACTTTTTATACGATGGACTGGGTGCTGATAAAGCTCGACAGCCTCGGTAACAAGCAATGGGTACGCACATTGGGCACATCGGGAGATGACCTGACTTCTGCGGTGTTGGTTTGCGACAGCAGCAATAATTATTACCTGATAGGCGATACTGAATCCAAAGACCACGACTGTGCCGATGTGGCAGGGCATCCAGGCTGGGCTATCTACACCATTAAGTTAGACAGCTCAGGGAATGTGTTGTGGAGCAAAGCCCATGGAGCAGGCTTCGTGAGCGATGTACTTTACGACGGGCGGGATAACAGCATTTTGGTAACTGGTAGAACTCCAGCAGCAATACATGAGTTCACCGGACTACCTGTTTATGGCTACGACGATATCTTTTTGATGAAGATAGACACGGCAGGGAACTACAAATGGGGCAATATTTTTGGAACAAACGGTGTTGATGAAGGCCGCAGCATCTGCAAGGCGCCAAACAAAGGGTATTTTCTGGCAGGAGCGATAAATAATAGTGGTATTGCTTCTGGTATTCTTCTCAGTGTGGATAGCAATGGCAGTCAGGTGGATATGAATAGGGTGAACGGAACCTCAGGCGGCGGTATCTATTTTAACCGGGTATTTCCTTTTGGAGGTGGGTATGGTGCTTTTGGAATGACCGGCGCCTTAAATTTAAGTCAGGGAAGCGGACAAAACTGTTGGCTTGACCCCACAAAGGGAAGCGCCACCTTTTGTCTAAGTGCCCTGGATGTTATTCCGCTTTCTATTATCGAGCCCTTAACCTCTCAAAGCGCTTTCAGCCTTTCACCCAACCCTACCCGCAGCAGCGTGGAAGTGCGCTTTGAAAACAACCCCTCCAAAGGAATCCTGACCGTTATCAATGCGGAAGGCAAACAATTGATCCGGCAGCAGATAAGCCAGGATGAGCAAAGCGTAATAATAAACACGGCTTCCTGGCCGCCTGGAACGTATCTCGTCTGCTTTCAGCCCAAAGGCAAAGTTTCCCAATGTAAAAAACTGATCGTGCAGTAAACTTATTTTCTTCTTTTTCTAGACCCTTTCTTGTTATGAAAAAGTCAGTTCTTTTTCTCGCCGGTTTGTTTATTGCACTCTTCTCTAAAGCGCAAAACAATGTTGTTACGCCTCCGCAAGCGCCGGACTACAATCAGCCCGGACTGCGCCTGGATAGTATCATTACCTACCTGCAACGTGGGCTTACGGCCGCTGATAGCGGCGAAGGCGGCGTGTGGAAAACCACCGACGGCGGTAAAAACTGGCATTGTATCACCGATAACGCACCGGTGCTGGCAGGCATTATCTCACCTAACAAGTTGGCGGTAAACCCTACCAATCCAGACAACTTTTACGTTGGGTCTTATACCTATCTAAACCATGTTTTAAGGCCACAGGTAATGGAATACCTAAATGGCGCTTTTGTCAATAATGCAAACTATGGCCATGGTATGCTGGTAACAAATGATGGCGGCGACACCTGGCATCAGGAAATTTTGTCGTTGAACAGTAATCCTCCCTGGCAAGACACCGTTTCCGGCGCTAAGCCTTATTTTGCCCCCGATGGTCAACGGGTATATGCTTTTCGTGATAAACATCTGTTCTATAAGCAAGTGGCCGGAGCCTGGCACAATATCACTCCTGCCAATATGCTGGACAGCGCCGTCCATCTCCAAGAGTTGAAGTTTGTGCCGCTTTCCGGCAATACCTATGATCCTAATCACTTCTTTTTAGCCGCTCATGGCAACCCCGATTTGCCCCTCTATAACAGGGCAGCGCTCATTGAGTGTACACTCAACCCTCTTACAAACACTTATACGTTCACTAAAATTCCGTTACCCGTTTCATCAGTATCTGTTTATATCAGCATCCCAACCAGTAGCCTTTTATATACCGCTTTCGGCAATGCACTTTATCGCCTGAACCTGTCTAACTATAATTGGAATTTTATTTCTACACTCAAGATTCCTGACCCTAATGGACAGGGACCATTTTATCCCCCCATCAACGTGCCTGTTGGAGAAGCCGGTTTTGAAGCCTCTCCTGCAAATCCGGCCCTTCTCTATGTCAATGGACCTATTTCTACTTTCCAGGCTTTGGCTTATATCTCTACTGATACCGGAAAGACAAATATGCAGGCGATGTCAAAATACTCGGGAGACCCCACCCACTGCGACGTCCGCGATTTTTATGTTCATCAATTTGGCGCTGACGCTGCCGGGGTTCAGTCCCGGGTTTATTATGCCAACGATGGAGGTATTATGATGAAACCTGCAAACGCAAATCCCTTTATACGGAAAGAAAATACCTGCATAAATATCAACGGGAAAGGACTTACTCCGGGTAAGTATTGGGGCCTCTCCAGCTTAGAAAAAGACGGAACCGTCTTTGCCGGAATGCAGGATAACTTTCAATGGTCTCATAATCCTTCCTGGGCAAAACCTTGGGAGAATTTTGGCAGCGGTGATGGAGGAGAAGCAGTAGCCAGTCGGGTTAAAGAGGAAGCTTACATAGGCAGTAGTGGTTCCGGATATACCAATTATTTTAACCAAACCCTTCGGAGAAGCAACGGCGTGTTTGACTCTGTCGTCAGTAGCGGTGGTTTTAATGTCCGGCAAGAGCGCATCAATGAAATTATCCCCCTCTGGGCAGACCAGTATGGGGGCTACTATGTAGGTCAGCGCAACCTCTGGCGCGTGCTTCCCAACAGCGACACTCTAGTTCGGGTAAGTGGTATTAATGTGCCTTACCCCCAATACGACGTCCACTTAAATCTACATAAAAACGCAAAGGGAGATACCATGCCCATCCGTTGCATGAGTTTTAGCCAGTATTACGACTCCCTCACCGGCTATGTGATGTATAACGATGGGGCGCTGTTTTATAGAAATGACATGACAACCCCTGCGCCTTATACAAACCAATTCAACCTCAAACCCGCCACGGGCTATGATACCGTAACCAAGGGCTTTGCCTACTGGAATCCCCCTACTGATATTGTCTGCGACCCACGCCAGCCAGAACGCGTCTGGCTTTCCCTCGGCGGGGTAGACTGGAATAACTCACATCGCAACCGCGCTCGCTACTCCCCCGATGCAGGCGACCATTGGTTTGATATTTCCAAAGGCCTGCCCAATATGCTCCCCATCGGCAAAATACAGTACCAGGAGGGCTCGCCCTATGTGTATGCCGCTACCGACGCAGGCATTTACCGGTTAGACATGTCCACTTTCGCCTATACAGATATTAATGATGATATGTCGGCTTATAACTCCGTAGAATGGACGTGCTTCAATAGAGGCGATGTAGGCAACCCGGATTTCCCGAGCATCAACACCCCGGCCCTCAACATTAACTACTGCTCCGGCAGGCTCTATGCCGCCACCGATGGCCGCGGCATCTGGAGCACCCCTTTATGGGAGCCCTTCAAAGTGCCGCCCATCACCGAGAGCAACCTCATCACCACCAACACCACCTGGACCGGCACCCGCTACCTCACTACCGGCATCCGCATCAAAGACGGCGCCACGCTGACCATCACCGGAACCAACACCCAAATCCACCTGCCCAAAGACGGCAAAATCGTGGTCGAAGCCGGAGCAAAGCTGGTAGTGGACGGTGCCACGCTCACCAACGGCTGCAAAGACTGCCTGTGGGGCGGCATCGTGGCCGAAGGCAAAGCCCACCTGCCCCAAACCGCCGCTAACCAAGCTACCGTCATCGTTCAAAACAACGCCCTGATTGAAAACGCCCGCAACGCCATCACCACTTGGGGCGGCGATATTTCTAACGCCGGCGCCATCCTGAACCTGTCGAACAGCACCTTTCGCAACAACAAGCGCA
>JAEVZP010000165.1 GCA_023392185.1 Bacteroidota bacterium | reverse complement strand
GCTCACAGAGGTCTACAGAGACACCCGTTAGGTCTTTGTGGACCTCTGTGCTTTCTTTGTGCCTTTTGTGGCCTCTATTCAACTATAACTAATTGTAAATGAAGGCTTCTAAAGCAAGATTCACGTTCTGTTAAGCTAATATGGCAAGCCATTCCGGCTTGCTCCAAGAATACCCCGAATCGATTCTGTTTTTCTGGAGGCCGAAAAAGAGCGCTTGTAAAAAGACCGTAGTGGTGGTCTGATATTGGGAGGCGGACGGGCTACAAAGCTGTTTTAAAGTAAAAAAAGAGGTTGTTAACAATATTTTTTACCTTTATATAAGGGAAGATATCGAATTTCATTTTGGTTAATGCGATTATGCTCGTCTATTGTAATAACAAATAGTAATGCAAAAAAAATTCATAAGTTTTAGGTTTTGTACTTTTTGTAAATGTTTTAAATCTTATTTGTTGGTATTTGTTGGGCAGAAGAAAAAACAGGACCCAAGAATTTCATGGCTTACTGGAATGCATAATTCATTCGTATCGATAAAGTGTATCTTGTTTTGGATGCATCCGCTTGTGTATTGTCTTTATAACCTTTTATTTTGTGTAGATTTTAAACCACTATTAAACCATCCTTTTCTTTCTATTACCCGGACGCACCTTTCTTTTTTCAACGTATAGCAGCAAAACTTTTTTACAAAACCTTTTTGCTTTTCTTCTCGTTGATTCGCGTTTTGAAAGCCCGCCTGCGGCTTGACCAGTGCTTCTTGCGGAACTCAATAACAACCCACACATGTTAATTTTTGACGTAAGCTCCTTTCGAATTGTTCTCTCGGAGATCAGTAGCTATTTCTATGATCTTCTTTTCGACAATACGATGCCGCTTGTAATTATTATAGCGAGGCTTTTTATTATATCTTTTGCAATCGTTTACATTTTTAAACTTATTTCTTTTGTGGTTTTTTCAGAGCGGGTGCGGCGTACCCGGAAGTCGCTCAACCGGATCCACAACCGGTTTGAGGACAAGTTTACTGATTTGCTTGCCCGTCCGGACAATCTTGACCTGGCGCAGGTACAGTCTTTTCTCAACATCAAACCCGATGAATTTAATCCGGGTCAAATGCACACTATTACAAACCTTTTACTGTCTGTACGCGAAGATGTAATCAACTATAACTTTCATAATTTTCAGTTGATAGAAGAAGCTTTCGGGTTGCGCACGTTTTGGGAAAATCAGTTGTCTTCAACAAAAGCAGCCACGCAGAGCCGTGCTATACAGAAGCTCTCAGCGCTGGGTATCAGCGGCATTTCCGAGGCGCCGCTCAACACGCTCGCCTATAGCCGGGATAAATCGTTGCGAAGGCTGGCGCGTTCCTCTTATGTATTTTTGACTGACAATACCCCTTTTCGCTTTTTTAGCGAAGATTTTGATAAAGGATTGACGGACTGGGATAAGATTTTTCTGCACGACATGCTGGTAAAGCGCCCTTATGAACGATTGCCGAGTTTTATCCAGTGGTACCGGAACTCCAATGATAAAGAAATGCGCATTTTCCTCGTGAATGAAATTAAATTCTTCAATCAGGATTATGCGCTTCCTTATTTATGGGAAGAATTCAACAAAACCGACGATGAGGAAGTCCGTAATGCCATCCTGAATACCCTGGGCGATCTGCGCTACGCCGAAGTGGAAGATGAGCTGATGCAGGAATATCCTACTATGACAGAGTCAGTGCAGTATCATGTGATTGATGCCTTATTGCACTTCCGCAGCGGCCGGGCGATGCCTTTCTTCCAAAATGCATACAACATGGCCATCTCAATCGACTCGAAACTGCATATTGCCAATGCCATTCAAAACTATGGACCGGAAGGTGAGACCGTCATTGCCCAGCTAAAAAACTCCGAAAGTGATCTGGACCGTAAAATCCTCCAGCACTTTGAGCTGAACTATTAATAACCTCTGTATCAGACTTCTCTCTTCTCCTTTCCGGCTTTGGACCGGCACATCAGGTGCTTTTTTTCCGGAAATTCTAACCCTTACCCTTTATGTGGGACGCGCTGTTTAACTTCTATCAGTACACTATATTTATATATATGCTGGCAATTGTCATCATATATGTTACGCTGGTATTAATGTCGTTGCGGGTGCGTCAGGCACACAAAACCAAAGTGTCGGATTATTATCTTGATGCCCTCAATAAGTCGCCCTATGCGCCGGGGATTTCGATTGTGGCGCCTGCCTTTAATGAAGAGCGAACAATCGTTATCAATATCAAGTCTATGCTGACGATCGATTATCCGGTCTATGAGGTGGTCATCGTAAATGACGGGAGTACCGACCAGACCCTGGAAAAGATGATCGAGGCGTTTGAACTGGTTGAGACACCTTATCTCTACATTGAAAAAATCAAAAGCAAGCCTTTTAAGCGGATTTTCAAATCTACCAACCCGCTCTATGAGAAGCTGACGATTGTAGATAAAATCAACGGTGGTACGAAGGCCGACGCCTCGAACGCAGGCGTAAACGTTGCTCAGTATCCCTACTTTATCTGTACGGATGTGGATTGTATCCTGGCGCAGGATGCCCTCTCGCGGATGATCATGCCGATCCTGCAATCCGAGAAGCGGGTAATTGCAGTCGGGGCCACGATGCGCATGGTAAACAGCTGCAAGATTTCGGTAGAAACCGGGCGGGTAATTGAGGACAATGTACCGACGCAGATCTGGCCCATGTATCAGGAGGTCGAATACCTGCGCTCCTACCTGGTGGGTAAATCGGGGTGGAGCAAGATCAATGCTGTGCCCAACGTTTCCGGTGGCCTTGGTTTGTTCGACAAATCGGTGGTGATCAGTATCGGTGGCTACGACCCCCTTTCCCATGC
>JAEVZP010000095.1 GCA_023392185.1 Bacteroidota bacterium | reverse complement strand
GCTCAAACCATTGGGATTGATTCCCGGCAGGATGATGTAGCAGCCAACCCGATAAATAAGGATAAGGGTGAGGGTAAAGATTATACGCTTACGGAGCTCTTCGATGCTCCAGATGTTTTTAAGCGTAGTAATGAATTTCTTCACAGAGAAAGGAAGTAATGAATAACGAAAAAGGAGTGCGAATATAAACAACAAAAGACGCACTTCGGCAAATGCGTCTTCTGTTCTATGCTGCTATAGGGAAAAAATTACAGGATTTCAACAGAACCGCCCAGCGCTTCGATGGCCTCCTTTGCTTTTCCGCTCATGGCATTTACCTTAAACGGAATCTTGCTTTTAATCTCGCCGGTTCCCAGCACTTTCACCAGGTCGGTGCGGGAAATCAGCCCGTTTACATACAGCTCGTTGAGGGAGAATTCCTGCAGGCCGTATTTTTCAACCAGTGCATCGATCTGCGACAGGTTAAACACTTTGTAGTCTACACGGAACGGGTTTTTGAAACCGCGCTTCGGCATCCGGCGCTGGATCGGCATCTGACCGCCTTCGTGGCCTTTTTTGGATTGGTAACCGGTGCGGGACTGTTGTCCTTTGTTACCTTTTCCGGCTGTGGTGCCGCCGGAGCCTTCGCCGCGACCAACGCGTTTTTTCTTGTGAACCGCGCCTTCAGCGGGTTTCAGATTGTGGAGATTCATGAGATGAAAATTTTTGGACTCTACGCGGAATTAGGAGAAACCGCTCGCAGAAAGGGTGAAAAGCGTTCTATTCGGGAGAAATCCCGGAAAACAAAACGACTTTTAAAAATTCTTATTCGGCAGCAAGTTCTTCTACAGTGATCAGGTGGGAAACCTTTTTCACCATACCAAGAATTTGCGGAGTAGCTTCTACTTCAACGGTAGAAAGCATTTTGCGCAGGCCGAGGGCCTGAAGCGTGCGCTTCTGACGCTCCGGGCGGTCGATACCGCTGCGTACCTGGGTGATTTTAATTTTTGCCATGATTGGACTTGAAAAGTTGATGTGTTGATAAGTTGATGGATCCATGCAAACACATACACCTATCAACTCATCAACTTATTAACCGTTAAATACTTTTTTCAGGGAGATGTTGCGCTCTTTAGCAACTTCGATCGGCTCGCGGAGCATGCTCAGCGCCTTGTAAGTTGCCTTCACCACGTTGTGTGGGTTGGCAGAACCAAGGCTCTTGCAGAGGATGTTCTGGATGCCGGCTGCTTCGAGCACGGCACGCATAGAACCTCCGGCGATTACACCGGTACCGGAAGAGGCCGGGCGGATGAGCACTTTGGCAGCGCCTTCTTTAGCAAACTGCTCGTGCGGGATGGTTCCTTTCATCACCGGCACGCGAATGAGGTTCTTCTTCGCATCGTCAATGCCTTTGGTGATCGCTTCCTGAACTTCTTTGGCTTTGCCGAGGCCGTGACCTACAACGCCGTTTCCGTCTCCCACAACCACTAATGCAGAAAAAGAAAACGCGCGGCCACCTTTTGTGGTTTTTACAACGCGGTTGATCTGCACTACTTTTTCAGTGAGTTCCAGATCGCCGCCTTTAACGCGGTTTGTTGATTGAACAGCCATTTCTTAAATATAAATGCTTGTTGGGAGAATTAGAGTTTCAGGCCGCCTTCACGTGCGCCTTCGGCAACTGCCTTCACACGACCATGATAGAGATAGCCACCCCGGTCGAACACGCAGGTTTCGATGCCGAGATCCTTGGCTTTGCGGGCGATTTCGCGACCGACTTCCATAGCGCGATCGCTCTTGGTGCCAGAATCGGCAAGGCCTTTCTGACGGCTGTTGGCCGCCGCCAGCGTAGTACCGGTCAGGTCGTCGATCAGCTGAACGTAGATGTCTTTATTGGAGCGAAACACCGACATGCGGGGTTTTTGCGCCGTGCCAGAGATTTTGGCACGAATCCGCCAGCGAAGCTTTTGACGGCGGATGGTTTTTTGTGCAGTTTGCATGAAAAAAGAAGTTGTACGGGCTCCCCAAAGCAGGCTCCGAGGGCTACCGGATTTAGATTATGGATTACTTACCAGCAGACTTACCGGCTTTGCGGCGAACGATTTCATCGCTGTAGCGTACCCCCTTGCCTTTGTAAGGCTCCGGCTTGCGCAGGCTGCGAATCTTGGCGGCTACCTGGCCCAGCAGCTGCTTGTCGATGCTTTCGAGGGCAATCTTTGGGTTCTGACCTTTCTCAGAAGTAGCCGTTGCTTTTACTTCCTTCGGCAACTCCATGATGATGTTATGCGAAAAACCAAGCGCCATATCCAGCGTCTGACCGGTTACGGCCGCACGGTAACCTACGCCCACCAACTCCAAATTGCGGGTAAAGCCTTCGGTAACACCTTTCACCATGTTGGCTACGAGGGCGCCATAAAGACCATGCAGGGCACGATGACGAATCTGATCGGTAGGGCGGGAAACGGACAAAACGCCGTCTTCCACGTTTACTTTAATATCGCGGTCGAGCTGTTCTTTCAACTCGCCTTTAGGACCTTTTACGGTTACTTCGTTGGTAGGAGAAACCGTTACGGTTACGCCGGAAGGTACAGTGATTGTACGTTTTCCAATTCGTGACATGATACCTGAAAATTAAAAAAAGAAGAAAAAAATACCGGCAAACCGGTCATCCGTGGGTATCGGGAGGATTAATGTATTTGCCGGTAGGAGTATTTTAGTAGATGTGGGCCATTACCTCGCCGCCAACATTCTGCGCGCGGGCTTCTTTATCGGTCATCACCCCTTTGGAGGTAGAGATAATCGCGATGCCGAGGCCGTTTTGTACGCGGCGGATTTCGGCAGGCTTGGAGTACTGACGCAATCCGGGACGGCTTACGCGCTCGAGGCTGCGGATAGCCGGTTCTTTAGTAGAAGGATCGTACTTCAGAGCGATTTTGATGAGGCCTTGCTTGCTGTCGTCTTCGAACTTGTACTTCAGGATATAGCCTTTGTCGTACAGGATCTCGGTGATGCGCTTTTTGGTATTAGAGGCCGGAATTTCCACGATGCGGTGGCGGGCCATTTGCGCGTTACGGATGCGGGTCAGAAAATCTGCAATAGGATCAGTAACCATAAATTTGCTTAAGGTCTTTTAAGGTTGTAACTGGTATCGGAAAGGGTGTGGAAAGATAAAATTTCCGGAAAAACCTCACCGACCTGGATACGTGAAGAAATACTACCAACTGGCCTTTTTCAGACCTGGGATTTTGCCGTCGAGGGCCATGTCGCGGAACACCACGCGGCAGATGCCGAAGTGGCGCATATAGCCACGGGGGCGACCGGTGATCTGGCAACGGTTGTGGAGACGCACTTTCGAAGAGTTGCGGGGCAGCTTGTCGAGACCAGCGTAGTCGCCGGCAGCTTTAAGGGCCGCACGACGCTCCGCGTACAGTTCTACAAGACGGGCGCGTTTTCTTTCGCGTGCTTTTACGGATTCTTTAGCCATTGTAGTATTGGAGGGTCGAGTGTATCAAGTAAAAAGTATCAGGTATCAGGTCTGATAAAATACTTGACTCGGGTATTGAAAAATATAGAGTGCTAACAGGCGTCGGGGTACTTGATACCAGCGACTTGCTACCTATCCGGCGGTTTCGGTTTTCTTCATGTTGCGGAACGGCATGCCCATTTCGCGCAGCAGTTCGTAGGCTTCTTCGTTGGTTTCGGCAGAGGTAACAAAAGTTACGTCCATTCCGGAAATACGATTCACCTTGTCGATGTTGATTTCCGGAAAAATGATCTGCTCGGTCACGCCCATGGTGTAGTTGCCACGGCCGTCGAAGGATTTCTCGTTGATGCCTTTGAAATCGCGTACGCGGGGCAGCGAGATCGAAACCAGACGATCGAGGAATTCATACATGTTCTGACCGCGCAGGGTGACGCGGCAGCCAATCGGCATGGCTTTCCGGAGCTTAAAGTTGGAAATATCTTTTTTAGACAGGGTCGGCACCGCCTTCTGACCAGAAATCATAGTCATTTCCTGAACGGCGT
>JAEVZP010000076.1 GCA_023392185.1 Bacteroidota bacterium | reverse complement strand
CGATCCGAAAGGGCGGGAAGCTTTTTTGAAAGCGTTGAAATACCCGTTCAAGAAATCAAACCCGAAAACGGAGGCTCCTTATAACCCGGCGTTTGTGGCAATGCTGGACGAATCTATTGCTCAAATTGAACGTGGTGAGGTTCACAAGGTAGATTTGGAAGAATTTTGGAAGTAGTCTAGTCTACGAAAGCACTTGAGCATCTTAAGTGGTGGAAGGACAGTGGCAATAAAAAAGTTCAGGCTGAGATATTGGCATTGATTCAAGACATTAAACTTCATCCGGAAACGGGACTTGGCAAACCGGAAATGCTTAAACACCATTTCAGTGGTTACTACTCCCGCAGAATTAACGCAGAACACCGGCTCATCTACCGGATCGATGAAGGCACCGTTATGGTTGCTTCTCTCAAAGGCCATTACAAGTAAAACAACCCCAACCCCAAAAACAACCCCAATCATGGCATATTCAGATAAACTGCTCGACCATTACAACAACCCGCAAAACGTGGGCACGCTCGACAAAAGCAAACCCAACGTGGGCACCGGCCTCGTAGGCGCGCCGGAGTGCGGCGACGTGATGCGCCTCCAGATCGAGGTAGACGAAGAAAGCGGCCTCATCCGCGACGCGAAGTTCAAAACCTTTGGCTGCGGCTCTGCCATTGCTTCTTCTTCCCTCGCCACCGAATGGCTCAAAGGCAAGACGGTAGACCAGGCGCTCGCAATCGATAACATGGAGCTGGTAGAAGAGCTGGCCCTGCCGCCGGTGAAAATCCACTGCTCGGTGCTCGCCGAAGACGCGATCAAAGCCGCTATCAACGACTACCGCGTTAAGAACGGCCTGCCGGCTATGGAAGAAAAGAAACATCACTAAGCGAAAAAGGCTCCTTTTGTGACGTTCGGCGTCATAGCGGATTTCTTTCGCAAAAGATTTTTGTGCGCATATGATTTATATCAGTGATAAAGCGGTTGATAAAGTGCGGAAACTCAAAACCGATGCTGCTCTGAGCGACGAGTATTTTCTGCGCGTCAGTGTAGTGGGCGGTGGCTGCTCGGGCCTTTCCTACAAGCTCGATTTTGATAACGAGTCGCAGCCCAACGATCAGGTTTTTGAAGAAAAAGGTGTGAAGCTGGTGACAGACCTCAAAAGCTTTTTGTATCTCTGCGACACCACGCTCGACTTTACCGACGGCCTCAACGGCAAAGGATTTTACTTTGAAAACCCCAACGCATCCCGCTCTTGCGGTTGTGGTGAAAGTTTCGCTGTATAAGCCGGTAGTTTCCGGAAATAAAGCCTTTTTTACAAAAGTCCCTGCAGGCCCTTTCGGGTTTGCAGGGACTTTTGTATGGAGTTGCTATGAAAAATTTCCGGCAATGGGCGGTGGAAGCGGCTGCAAATGCCGCCGGCCCATCCAAGACCTCCGGACGTTTCTGGCATTGTTTTACTGTCCTTCCGGAATCTTTTAAACCCCCATTCCCCATTATGAAAACTTTTGTTATCACCCTACTGGCAACTGCCTGGCTGGCACCAGGTATTTCTGTTGCGCAGAAGAATACCAGCACGAAGCAGCAACAGCGCACCGATACCCGGATGCAGGAAAACCAGCGCAATGCTACGCCACACACTGTAGTCAATAATCCACAGGATACTACTTCCGGAACGCCACTCAATAGCCAGCGCGAGATTGACCTCAAAAACGGTGGTGCAGACCGTACCGGCGGGCAAACGGCTAAATAGCAACCGGTCTCCCCAAATCGACAACAAAAATCCCCGGCAAACAGGCATTTGCCGGGGATTTTGATGCAGGTAATATCTGCTTGTATCTAACCCTGTTAAGGATTAAGGATTTATTTTTCCGCAGCTAAAGACGGTAAACGCCTCCGGGTTAGCGACCACTGCCGCCTGTATTGGCAGGTAGCGGAACCCCGGTATTGGAGTTCAGATTCCGGTATTCACCCTTCTCATTCAGCCGGATTTCATCCTGCCCCATTACCCCTTCTGCTCCTTCGTTGATAGGCCGGCTCCAGCCGCCATAACGGTGGCGGGTTACAAACGAATACGTGCTGTCGTAGTTGCGGATTTGGGTGCGCCGCCGCGCTGCTTCCTGACCGGCGTGATCATTATAGCCGGTAAACTCCGGGTAGTTGATATCGTAGTTTTTCTTCCGTGTAGTCTGCTTTTTGGCGGACTGCTTTTTCCGGGATTGAGCCTCTGCTGCCGGGGCCAGCACAAAAAGGCTGAGCAGGGCAATAACGAGCTTTTTCATAATTGAAATACGTTTTGAAAAGGTGGAGGAAGAGAGAACAGTATCGGGAAGCTCAAAAAGTAATGCCACAAGAAAATGTAGGAATCCCAAAAATCCAAACAGAGACTGCGCAGGACGTCCCTTTATTATGCCCGTATCAAGAATCTCCATAGGCAGCAGCCCGTAAAGACTGTATTTTTGCACTAAGATTTTACTGTCATGATGAAAACAGGCAACCCTATTGTAAGCATCTATACGGAGATGACTCCGAACCCGGAAACCATGAAGTTTGTAGCCAACAAACTGCTGTATCCGGGTAAAAGCATTGACTTCCCGGAGGAGTCTTCTGCCCGTCCTTCCCCGCTCGCCGCCGAGCTGTTTGCATTTCCGTTTATCCGCAGCGTGTTTATCGCTTCCAACTTTGTAACCCTCACCAAAACGCCGGAAGCACTCTGGGAAGAAATTATCCCGACGGTGCGTGGCTTTTTAAAGGAATACCTCGAAAGCGGCAAAGCGGTAATTAACGAATCTGAGATTGTCACCCAGGTGGCCGACAACACGATCAACGCTGATGATGACGACGTGGTCAAACGCATCAAGGAGCTGCTCGAAAACTACGTAAAACCGGCCGTGGAAATGGACGGCGGCGCTATCAGTTTTCTCGGCTACGACAACGGCACCGTGAAGCTGATGATGCAAGGCTCCTGCAGCGGCTGCCCTTCGAGCATGATTACGCTTAAAAGCGGCATCGAAGGCATGATGAAGCGTATGATTCCGGAAGTGAAAGAAGTAGTGGCAGAAGCCGAGTAAGTCCTTTCTGCCCGAAGATTTTTAAACAGCAGTCTCTTGTCGGGCTGCTGTTTTATTTGGAGCGCGGCCACCTGTACCTTTAACCCATCCGAAACCCCTTGTTTGTCCTTTTTAAATTGATTCTCTCTCCTTCGCGTGTACAACCCTAATAATTACGTCGGAATTATGGCCGGCGGCATCGGTTCCCGCTTCTGGCCGGTCAGCCGCACGGCAAAACCCAAACAGTTTCTGGATCTGCTCGGCACCGGGCGCACCCTGATCCAGTGGACCTACAAGCGCTTTCTGCAACTGTGTCCGCCGGAGAATATTTATTTCATTACCAATAAAGACTACATTGATCTGCTGCGCGAACAGCTCCCCGACGTGCCCGCGCAAAACATTATTGCCGAGCCATTCCGGAAAAATACGGCGCCCTGCGCCGCCTATTTTGCGCATAAAATTCATGCGCTCAACCCGGATGCCAACATCATCCTCAGCCCTGCCGACCATCTCATCCTGGATGAAGGCGCTTTTGAGCAAACGATGCGGGAAGCCCTCGGCCTTGTAGCGCAAAACGATGTGCTGCTTACGCTCGGCATCAAGCCGACCCGGCCCGACACCGGCTATGGCTATATCCAGTATGAACATACGGAGGACCCGGCGCCGATGTACCGGGTCAAAACCTTTACCGAAAAGCCCCCGCTCGAGCTGGCCAAAACCTTTCTGACCAGCGGCGATTTCCTGTGGAATTCCGGCCTTTTCGTTTGGAATGCACGCACTTTCCTGGCGGCGCTCAAAGAGTTTATGCCCGACATGGATGAGCTTTTTTCACCCGTTGGCGCAGCCTATAACACACCCGAGGAAGCCGAATGGATGAAAGCGATTTATCCGCAATGCACCAACACTTCTATCGACTATGGCATTATGGAAAAAGCGGCCAACGTGTATGTGATCCCGTCGGATTTTGGCTGGTGTGACCTCGGTACCTGGCAGAGCGTGTATGAAAATTCGGAAAAAGATTACCTGGGCAACGCCGTATATGGCGATCAGGTCATGATTATGGATGCGGCCGGCTGCATGGTGAAAGCCGACAATGGCAAGCTGCTCCTCTTGCAGGGCGTAGAAGACCTCATTATCGTAGATACACCCGACGTGCTGCTGATCTGCGAACGAGATAAAGAGCAACAAATCCGCGACTACGTGGCCGAGGTAAAACGCAATAAAGGCGAGCGCTTTTTGTAAGCAGACACGCTTTTTCCGGAAAACAGCCCCCTGACAGCAAGTTCCTCTTCCCGTCTGTTCCGCTGCCCAAACCCCGCTTCTTTCAACCCAACCGTCCGTAGCATGACTATCTTCTCCCACATGTCAGCCCTTGCGCAGAAGTGTGGCGCGATCAATCTGGCACAGGGTTTTCCGGATTTTCCGATAGATGAAACACTGGCCGGCTTCGTAACTGAGGCTATCCAGTCGGGCGCCAATCAGTATGCCCCTATGGCCGGGCTCCCGGATTTCCAGCAGGCCATTTCGGAAAAGCTTTTCCGGGATTATGGCGTGTTGGTGAACGGCCCAACGGAAATCACCATTACGCCGGGCGCTACCTATGCCTTGTATGTGGCCGCTCAAACCGCTTTGAAGCCGGGCGACGCGTGCATTGTGCTCGAACCGGCCTATGATTCCTACGTGCCGGCCATCGAGGCCGCCGGGGCACAGCCACTTTTTGTGCCCTTGTCGGAGGAAGACTTCCGTCCCGACTTCGACCGGATTGCGGCAGCCATCACGCCGCGAACGAAAGCGCTTTTCATCAATACGCCCCACAACCCTACCGGTGCTATCTGGGAGCGCGAAGATTTTGAAACACTGGCAGCGCTGGTAGCAAAACACGGCTTGTATGTCATCTCCGATGAGGTGTATGATCAGATTGTGTTTGACGGGCGAAAGCACCTTTCAGCTTTGGCATTTCCGGCCCTTCGGGAGCAGACGTTCGTTTGCTTCTCCTACGGCAAATCCACCCACACCACCGGCTGGAAAATGGGTTCCTGTGTAGCGCCGACGGCCCTCACGGCAGCCTACCGGAATCTGCATCAGTATCTTGCCTTTTCGGTCAGCACACCTCTGCAGGCAGCACTGGCCCGCTACCTTTCTCCCGAACATTTTGACTCACCGGCCTCCCTGCTGCAACCCCGGCGCGATCTCTTGCTTTCCCTGCTTCGCCAAACACCTTTCCGGGTTTTAAGTCCGGCTGCAGGAACTTATTTCCAGCTAGCCGACTACAGCGCACTCACCAGCAAACCGGAAAAAGAAGCCGCCGAATGGCTGACACGGGAGCACGGCGTGGCTACCATTCCGGTTTCGGCTTTCTATCACGATGGGCGTGATCAGCACCTGTTGCGCTTTTGCTTTGCCAAAAAAGAGGAAACACTGCGTGCAGCAGCCAAAAAACTGCACGGTTTGACGGGCACCTAAGGTCTTTGCCTACCCTCCGCGAAAAGCCATTATCAGCAGACCAGGGAAAGGTTTTTGAAAAGATTTTATTGTTGCGGAGACTGCTGTCTTGTGTTTCAAACAAATCCGGCACAACGCTTCCATCCGCAGGCGCGTTGTGCCCGACATCAGCAGCAAGGAAGGAATGCAGATTTCCGGAAAACAGCACACCCGTCAGGTTTTAGTTTTAGAGCCTATCCTAAAAATAAAGGATTGTGAAATAAGCTGGTTTCTCGTACGATTCTTTTAGCTGCGCTGCTACTTCGTGGTGTCACCCCGGAACGGGGTCTTTGCGGCTTGCAGGCCGGCAAGTTCCCCTTCGGGGATGACAAAAGTTTGTGTCCGAAACAGCTTGGTTGATGATTTTCTGGATAGACTCTTAGAAACCTGACGGGTGTGCTGTTTTAAAACCGTTCTTCTACAACGATTTTACAAAGCGCAGCAACGCGGCGCGGTCGGCTTTGGGAAGTTTCCGGAACGCTTCTTTGGACTTTTCGGCTTCGCCGCCATGCCACAGGATCGCTTCTTCGATGCTGCGGGCACGGCCGTCGTGGAGGTAGAAAGCGATTCCGTTGGTGCGCTCAAAAAGGCCGATTCCCCACAGCGGCATGGTGCGCCATTCCGAACCGTTGGCCAGGTTATCGGTAAAGCCGTCGGCCAGCCCGGGCCCCATATCATGCAGTAACAAGTCGGTGAAGGGCTGGATGCGCTGATTAGACAGGAAAGGCAGCGTCTGATTCACCCCCGTACGAACCACCGGCTTGTGACAACCACTGCAATTGAGCTGCCGGAAGATCTCCTGGCCGCGTAAAACCGCCGGATCGGCCACATCGCGCCGGGCGGGCACGGCGAGCGAGCGCAGGTAGAAAGCCACGTGTTGAAGCGTGCTATCGGGAATTTCCGGCTGATCGCTCAGGTGCACAAACTGCGGCTGTCCCAAGCAGCTTTCCTGCGGTAGCAGGTAGCTCGTAATCCCCATATCCTGCTGAAAAGCGCTGGCAGTCTGGTGCAGCACATCGGCGGTATTGCTTTTAAAACCAAAACGCCCGATCTCGCGACGCTTGGTCACCGGATTGAAAACATAGTTCGCTTTTCCGGAAATGCCGTCACCGTCGCGGTCGTTTTCATCCACAAAAGAAAGCAAGGTGGCTTCCGGAATGTTTTCCAGCAGGCCAACGCCGAATACCGGCGGTGCCATGCGCGGCGAGAAAGCCGTTCCGGTGTAAGCCGTATACGGATCGGTGATGCTGTAAAGAGGCCGGCGTAGCTGCACCTGCTCGCCGTCGTTATAGGCCACGGTAAAGTTCTCGTAGGAGAGGTTCACCTTCGCTTCCGGCCTGGTGCCCAGCAGTGCCATGTCCTGCAACTGCGTGCCAAATCCCGGAACCGGCATCGGGCCGCCGTCGGCTGTTTGCCCCGGAATGCTGATGCGGAACAACATAGAAGAGTTGCGCTGCCCGGCTGTGGGCGAACCCTTCCCGTCGTTGTGGTGGCAGGAAATGCACGACACATTGTTAAACACCGGCCCCAGTCCGCCGTTGATCAATGCCGGAGCGGCTACATAGGTTTGCTCGAAAGCCAGGTCGCCCAGAGTGTGCACCCGCGCATCGCGCAGCGAAAGGCCGCTTACAGGATGCGTAAAGGCTTTGGCCGACTCGTCAAAAACAGTTGTCGCCCCGCCGGAAAGCCGCTGATCATAGTCTTCATCCGGGAAGGGTTCTGCCTTGCGACACATGGCGAGCAGCAGGGAACTGCTCAAAAGTCCCAGGGTCAAAAGGCGTTTACTCAAAAGGGGCATAGCGGGAAAACTGGATTAAAGACAATTCCGGGATGTGGGAAACAGGCATTTGGAACGCTTAATCCGTGACATACTGGATTACAAATGGTTGGAGCTCTTCTTCCAGTGTGGTTTTGAGTGTATTCAACACATCCATAACCTTTTGGATTTTGACGCGCTCGGCAGTGATCAGAATACCTTTTTCGAAGGGCACGCCGCGCACGGTGGCAAAGCTGCTGAGGGCGGCATTGATCCGCCCCTGAATCTTATGGTCGAGCGATTTGTTTTTGGCAGCAACCAAATCGGCTACGCCCCGGCCCTGCTCTTTGTAGCGACCGAGGTATACGTTTTGAAGACCGCGCAGGTTGTCTTCAAAATCCGCCCAGGAATTTCCGGAATACGGCGACTCTACAATTTGCGGGTCGCGTTCCATAAAAGGATCGTAGATCTTGCCTTCGCCCACTTCTTCGCAGATTTCAATCATGCTGCCCACAATATCGAGGTAGGCATGCTGCATCTTTTCATAAGCGGTGCTCTGAGGCGTGCCACTTTGAGCCACTTGCAGCGCATAGCTCTCCGGCGCACCGGCCCAGCTGTTATAGAGCTGCGTGCAGATTCCGGAGAGATCGGCAGACAAGGAAGTGAGGTATTTCAGTTCGCGGGCCGAGAGGTCTGACGGCTTGCGTTCGCCGTTGTTGCCAAACAGCAGGTATTCCAGCGGGTGGTAGCCCCGCAGTGAATAAGCGATATGTGCAATATCGCCCGGCTCCAGGGAGGCGCCGGAGGCCAGCAGCGAGTCGATCTGATTGTAGTCGGTAGGCCAGGTGTCCATTTGGGGGTCATACTCGTTGACGTCTACCGGGCCAAACAGAAAACCTTCGCATTGCTCCCAGATGCTGCGCATCGCCTTCCAATCGGCGCGGGCCTGGTCGAGATGGGCTTCGTTGGTATTGCTTTCGAGCGCGGCAACACTGCCTTGAAGCTTACTGGCGGCATCGCGCAAATCGGCATAAGAAGCAAGGGCTACTTTATGGGAAAAGTCGGTCAGCACTTCGCGCTTCAGGGTTTGGAAATCTACCGGCGCAGCCGGGGCCGGTGCTTCATCTTTTTTGCAACCCACAGCCAGCAGTGTTGCAGCAGTAATAAACAGGACGATTCTTTTCACGAATTGAAAGAAATAGGGGTTTAAAATTTTCAGGTGGTATAAATCAGCAGGTCGTCGCCCACAACAGCGGTGCGGTAGCGGGTGAGCGCTTTTTCGGCAGGGCCTTTACGAACACGGCCGTCCGCATCGAACACCGAGCCGTGCTGATGACATACCCAGCCTTTTCCGGCAGGGAAAAGCGGATTTTCCATGTGGGTGCAGCGCAACAGCAGGGCCTCATAGTGGTCTTCGTTTTTATGAACAGCAATGTCATAATCCCAGCCTTGTGGCCGGAGGACTTTGCTGCCATCTGCTTCCAGAACAGCCAGCGGAACACGGATGCTGCCGTCGAGCACCGGAACGCGGTAGGCAGCCGTCTTCGCCGCACCACAGCTGCTCAGCAGCGTGGTTGAAAACATCCCCGCTGCACCCAGAAGGCACAACTGACAGGACGATTTCAGAAATTCTTTTCGGTTCATTAAATGGGGTAATCTATCCGCTGGGTGATTTGCATTCACTCCAAGGCTCAATCCTTTTTTATCTTGTGTCTTGTGTCTTGTGTCTTGTGTCTTGTGTCACCCTTAAAACGAATAACCGATACCAATATTCAGAAAGGCATTTTTGGGTTGATACGGCAACATATTGGGCGCCGGGTTGATCAGCAGTTGTGGGTTTTGATCGCCGGTCTGCATCAACCGCACATCGGCTTTCACGGCTACGTTGGGAATGGGCAGAAACGTGAGGCCGGCAATCAGGTGTTGTTGCTTCAGCGTGCCGTCGATAATCCCTTCCGGATCGGCCGGCAATCGGGCGTTGAGATCCAGGGTTTCGTAGCGCACAAATGGAATCAGCTGCGCCTTTTTGTGGCGGTGATACAACACATCATATCCCACCTCGGCATAAGCGCCATACAAGGAAGCCGGAATGTTGCGGGCATAAGCGGCGTTGATCTTTCCGGCGTCGGGCAACGAAATAGCAGCACCCAGCGCCTTGGCCGAAAGCGGGCCGTTGTTGTATTGGACATTGGCTTCACCCAGCATCACCGGTGCACCAAAAGCACCGCTTGGCAGCTCCAATGAGTCGGCACCGCGGGGGCTCAGGCCGGTTGTTCCACCCACATAGCCGGAAACCTGGAAGCGGAAGTCGCGCCACGGATATTGCAGCGAGCCGGTAACGGCGAGGTTGTTGGCCCAGGCACTGCTGCCCTCGGCGCGCCCGCCGCGGATGCCGGTGCCGTGCGAAAAGCGGGCATTGTCCAGGCCGTTCACCACTGCCAGCGTGTATTGCAGCGGCACGCGCTCCAGGCTGCCGTAGAGGCCCACACCCAGTTCGCGCCAGGTGGCCGGGATCACCCAGGTTTCCACCAGCGGCCGCTCTACCCCGTTAAAATTGACCGGCAGATGCGCCTCGTTCAGAATACCGATGCGGGGAATAAAAAGACCGGCCACGAGGTAGTGGTTGCGGTTCAGCGTAAACTTCAGGAAAGCCTGTTCCATGGCAATCTCGCCGCCTTGTTCTCCGCCGATCACGAGGCCGTCGGCCAGTTCCATTTCGGTAAACAGGGAAATACGGTTATTGAACTGGTGGCCTACGAACAGCACGATGCGCTCCAGCGAGGCTTTGGATTGCTCCAGATTGAAATCGCGCTGATAATAGGCGCTGCCATATCCGGAGATCACCGTCTTATGGGTGTTTACCCCCTGGTGTAGCGAGTCTTCGTTGGTAGCGATCTGCTGAGCCGGGGTGCGGTATTGGGCAAAAACGGAAAATGGGAAGAGAAAGGCGGAGAGAAACAGAAGCTTGCGCATAAATAAAGTCCAAAAGCACGCCCCGTGCCGGGAGCCAACAGTGCTTTTGCGCCGCAAAATTCAAAAACAAAGGCTTTTTCTTGTTTTTCAAAACAGGAAAATTTAAAGAAAATTCCGGAAAAAACCGGCTTGTGTTAGAATCGAAGGAAGAGCTCCGGCAACAGCATTTGTCCGGGGCAAGAGATGCCGGCACGCCCCTAACCCTACGGCCGCTTTTGACAGGAAGATTTCCGGAAATTCCTCTCCATTGCTGCTTCTCCGAATATCAAAAAGCTTCTGTCCTTATCGAACAGAAGCTTTTTAAAAGAGCTGAAATGCAAAAATCAATAGTGCACCTGAATGACCGACTCGAGCGGAATCATCACACCACCTTTCAGTTGCAGGTAACTTTCGGTTACGCTCCATACCGTAGTCTCCACCTCGCAGGGCCCCTGTGTGGTTTCAAATGTAATGGCCGTTTTGCCTTTAAACTCGTTGCCCAGCCGGGTGGCATATTGAAGTTCCTCACGCCATTTCTGACTGTTGTCAACAAAAGCGGGTACGAGTTGGAGGGAAGGAATTTCTTCTTTCTGAACGAGACGAGACATGATGGTTGAGGGGAGAATAAAAAGAGAGCCGTTGCGGAACGCGCCAAAAGTAAGACGCTGTCCCATTTCTTAAAAGCCCAGACTTTTTACCGGCCTTTTCCGGTCGCTACCGGCACCGAAAGGGTTACCGAAATATTACGCCCCATGCCCCAAATACCCCGGCGGCCCGTCGCTTCATTGATCGGCGCATATTTCAACCGGCTCAGGTGACTTTGCCAGGCGGCGTCCGTCAGGTTTTGGCCTGCGATGAGGAGATCGCACAGAGGCCGGCCTTTTTTATTGACCACCGACACGCCTGTGCCGGCAGAGAGGAGCCAGTAGCCGGGCGTCTCTGTTTCGGTTTCGTAGGCGCTGAAAATCCGGGATTGGGTTGCAGTGAAGTCCAGCCCGATTTTCAAATAGCCGTTGCGCAGAAAGCGGCCCATTTCGGGCCGGTCGGCCCGCAACTCACTCGTCCAGCGGAAGGGCGGTATCTGCGGCAGGTAGCGCATCGAATCGGCCGGCGCATCCCGGAAATGTCCGGCTACGTAAGAAAAAGTATTTTGGAAATGCAGCCAGTGGAATGGATGTGGGTGCAGGTCCACAAACAGCTCGCCGCCTAAAAGCGCCGCACCGCGCTGTCCAAACTGATAGGCGCTGTAGCCTTCCGGGTTGGCAGCAGTCGGAATGGAATCGGTTCCGGAAGCGCCGAAAAGCTTGTGCAGGTAGATATAATTGTCCACCTGGTTGTAGAACAGCGCGCCGTCTACCAGCACGTGTTCGTTGGAAAAAGTAGCACCCAGGTCCAGCTGAAAACTGTGCTCCGGCGAAAGGTCCCGGTTACCGTACTCGTAGCGGAACGTGCCTTCATGCACGCCGTTGGCGGCCAGTTCGGCAATATTGGGCGCGCGGTAGCCACTGGCTGCGTTGGCCCGGAGCGTCAGGGATTCTGAAGAGGTGTAGGATGCGCCGAGACTTCCGGAAAGATTAGCGAATGTGCGGTTGAAATCGGTAAAGCGTTCTTCGCCGTCATCGGTCAGGCCCTCGGCATGCAGGGTGCGCACGTCGCTGCGCAGGCCCCCGCTCCACAGCCAGCGGCCATTTTGGCGGCGGGCCAAGCCGTATAAACCGCCTTCCTGCAAATGGTAATCCGGAATGATGAATTCTTCGCCGAGATTGCGGTTTTGCTGTGTCATGCCGCCGGCACCCAGGGTGAGATTCCAACCCGCCTGCTCTTTGAAAAGATATTGCAGATCGTAGGTTCCGGTGCGCAGTTGCAGGTGCAGGGCCGGCACTTCGGGCGCCAGTATGTCTTCGTATTCACGTCGGTCGTTTTCCTGCGCACCCAGTGTGAGTGCCAGCCGGCTGCCGTTGTGGAGATACAATTGATTGGCCCAGATGAGCTTGCGGTGGCGGATGTGCTGCATCGGTACGACGGGTTTATAGGAATGCTCTTTCCCCCAAACCACCGTTTCTTCCGCTGTCCCGTTGTTATCAACGACGTGCACAAACCGGCCGGTCGCCGAATCACGCTCGCCTTCCACCAGGCCCAGCTGCTGCCCGAACTGCGAAAACGTAAGCCGGCTCGAGCCTTTCATACCGGCGATGCCCAACATACCGCCAAAATTCAGGTTCCGGAAACGGCTGTTGAACACCTGCCCGTCGTGCTTATTTTGGTAATCCTGCGCTTCCTTGCCGGTCCCCCAACCGTTCCAGGACAATCCGCCGCTGTTGCCGCCCAGCTTGCCGTGGAGGGCCCGCAGGTTGCTGTTGCTTTGGTAGTTGGCCAGAAACTGCCCGCGAATCTGCCCTTGCGGAATGGGATTTCCGAAAATAATATTGATTACACCGGCCAGTGCGTCGGAGCCGTAGGTCAGGGAAGCGGGTCCTTTCAGCACCTCCACTTTTTCTACCTGATAATCGTCGGCTTCGAGGCCATGCTCGTCGCCCCACTGCTGCCCTTCCTGGCGCACGCCGTCGGTAATGACCACCGTCCGGTTAAAACCAAGCCCCCGAATCACAGGTTTGGAAACCGCCGGGCCGGTTGTGATCTGGTTGACCCCCGGAATGTGAGTCAGCGCATCTACAATATTGGTGCTGGCGTCCTGCAACAGTTCGGCCTGCCTTATGGTGGCAATCGCCAGCGGCGTCCGACGTTTTTCGGTGCTGCCGCTGATGCCGGTCACCACTACCTCCTGGGCTTCCACCACGGCTTCCTGCAGCGTGATGTGCAACGATGTGGGTTGCGGAACGGTTGCGGTAATCAGGCGCGTCCGGTAGCCCGGTGCCCGCACCTGAAGCGAATGATTGCCACGGGGAATCTGGGCAAATGAGAAAGCGCCCACCGAATCGCTGATCACCGTACGGTGCAGGCCGGTAATCTCAATCTCCGCACCAGAGACAGGGACGCCGGAGTCATTTTGAAGTACGCCCCGGAGCAAAAGTGCTGCCTGCTGAGCGGTTGTTTGAGCATACAGGAACAGGCACAGGGCCGCCAGGACCCAGGGCCGAAAAAAAGCCTTCATGGTTGTGTGTTTCGTTTGTTAAAAGAGAAGAAAGCACGGGCGCGGTTTCGCTGGCTTTTACTTTAAAAGCCCGGAAACGGCCCGGCAAGGGAAGCTGCGCTATGCGAAAAGCATGATGGGCGGCCCTCTCCCAACAATAAACGAAAAGCTCCGGACCAGCCACAGGTGCTCCGGCACAGCGCAGTGGCGCACGGCAGGTTTGGGCGGCAGTTTCCGGAACTGAAAAACTAAAAGGGGCGGCGCGTCAAAAGCCGCAAGCGCCAGTTGCAGAAAATCGCAGTGATGGTGCGGGGTATGAAACGCAAGTCCGTCTTCTGTTTCGGCGCAGGACGAAGTGCATGAAGCGTGAACGGTATCGGTGTGGTCTGCAAACTGGTGCACGGCTTCCTTGGCCGTGCCGCCGAATAAAATCAGCAGCGCCAGCAGTAAGGCGAGGGGAATGCGGAGTACCGGGTGGTTCACAAAAAAAAGCGGCGCAAAGGTAGGAAAAGGCATTTTGAAGCGTTCTGCCGGTTTTTTCCGGCATTGTTTTTGCCTTCGTCGCATTCGAAAATTCCAATTCCGTGCGGCCCGTCAATAACCATTAACTTTGACGCCGTTCCAACAAGGAGGAGGATTTTTTTGTTCTCTTTTGCCTTTCATCTTCTAAAATACTCATGGGCTACGTAAAAGATCGCTTTAAAGAAGTTGCCGAAACACTGGCAGCAGAAATCAAAACCCTGATCACAGAACACGGTGACACTTCGCTCGGAGAAGTCACGCTGGCACAAGCTTATCAGGGCGCCCGGGGCATCCCGGCACTGGTGACCGAAACCTCCTTGCTGGATGCCAACGAAGGCATTCGCTTCCGGGGCTATTCTATCCCACAGCTCCGGGAGAAACTGCCCAAGGCCGACGGTGGCAAAGAACCTTGTCCGGAAGGCCTTTTTTATCTGCTGCTAACCGGCGAACTGCCTTCCGACGAAGACGCCTCCCATATCTCGGCTACCTGGGCGCGCCGCTCCCACGTGCCCAAACACGTTTTCGACGTGATTGAAGCGCTGCCGGTGACCACCCACCCGATGACGCAGTTTTGCGCGGCGATCCTCGCCCTGCAAACCGAAAGCAAATTTGCCGAAGCATATGCCGAAGGTATTTCCAAAAAAGACTACTGGGATTATGTGTATGAAGACGCAATGACCCTGATCGCGCGTCTGCCCCGCATTGCCGCTTATATCTACCGCCGCAAATACAAAGGGGGCAAGCATATCCAGCCCGATGGCATGCTCGACTGGAGTGCCAATTTTGCACACATGATGGGCTTTAAAGACGAGCAGTTCAAGGAACTGATGCGCCTTTACATGACCATCCACTCCGACCATGAAGGCGGCAACGTATCGGCCCATGCAACTCACCTGGTGGGCTCGGCGCTCAGCGATCCGTATCTCGCGCTGACGGCTGGTATGACTGGCCTTGCCGGTCCGCTCCATGGCCTGGCCAATCAGGAAGTCATCCGCTGGATTGAAGAACTGCAACAGAAGCTGGGCACCCAGGAGCCCAGTAAAGAGCAAATTGCCGAATACATCAAACAAACCCTCGCTGAAGGCAAGGTGGTTCCGGGCTATGGTCATGCGGTGCTGCGCCAGAC
>JAEVZP010000058.1 GCA_023392185.1 Bacteroidota bacterium | reverse complement strand
ACCTCAGTGAGCTGGAGCCTTATGTAAACGGACCGTTTACGCCCGACCTGGCCACACCGATCTCTAAAATGGCCGAAGCCGTAAAAGCCAACAACTGGCCCGACAAGGTTGAAGTTGCGCTCATCGGCTCCTGCACCAACTCTTCCTACGAAGATATTTCCCGCTCGGCTTCCATCGCCGAAGACGCCCTTTCCAAAGGCCTGAAGGCCAGCAGCGAATACACCATTACGCCGGGGTCTGAAATGGTGCGCTTCACCGTAGACCGCGACGGCTTCCTCAAAACCTTCGACAAACTGGGCGGCGTGGTCCTGGCCAATGCCTGTGGCCCGTGCATCGGCCAATGGGCGCGCCATATCGACGATCCCAACCGGAAAAACACCATCGTTACTTCCTTTAACCGAAACTTTGCCAAGCGCAACGACTCTTTTGCCAGCACCCACGCTTTTGTGGCTTCGCCGGAGATCGTAACCGCCTACGCCATTGCCGGCTCGCTTTCCTTTAACCCGCTGACCGATACGCTGACCAACGAAAAAGGCGAAACGGTGAAACTTGCCGAGCCTACAGGCTACGAGATGCCGCCGAAGGGTTTCGATGTAGACGATCCCGGCTACCAGGCGCCCGCCAAAGACGGCAGCGGTGTGGTGGTAGATGTTAAACCCGACAGTCAGCGTCTGCAGTTGCTTGCGCCTTTCGCGGCCTGGGAAGGCACCGACCTGCGCGGCCTGAAGCTGCTGATCAAGGCCTATGGCAAGTGTACCACCGACCATATCTCTATGGCCGGTCCGTGGCTGAAATATCGCGGTCACCTCGATAATATCTCCAACAACATGCTGATCGGCGCAATCAACGCCTTCAACATGGAAACCAATAACGTCAAAAATCAGCTGACCGGTGCTACCGGCCCCGTGCCGGATACGGCCCGGGCTTATAAGGCTGCCGGCATTGGTTCGGTGGTGGTGGGCGACGAAAACTATGGCGAAGGCTCTTCCCGCGAACACGCCGCCATGGAGCCACGCCACCTCGGCGTACGGGCCATTCTGGTAAAATCTTTCGCCCGCATCCACGAAACCAACCTTAAAAAGCAGGGGATGCTCGCGCTCACCTTTGCCGATAAAGCCGATTACGATAAAGTGCGCGAAGACGATACCATCGACATCCTCGGCCTGACGGATTTTGCGCCTGGCAAGCAGCTCACCGTTGTGCTGCACCACGTACACGGCAAGCCGGAGGAAATTCAGGTCAACCACACCTACAACGAGCAGCAGATCCAGTGGTTCAAAGCCGGTGGCGCGCTCAACGTAATCCGGCAGGAACTGGCCGGCGGCGCTACCGACAAGGAAATGTCTGACGCCATCGGTCCGGAACACAGCTCCAGCGGTGTTGAAAATTTTGCCGATCAGGGCAAGCAGGCCCGCGAGGGAAACGCCTGACAATTATTAATAGTTATTGAAAAACCCGCCTGGAGAAACCATTCCTCCAGGCGGGTTTTTTTTGGGGTATGTAGAGACAAGGCATGCCTTGTCTTTTGTTATCTTTCCTCATCTGTTCGATTTCCGGAAAAATGTTGTTTAATTCAGTAGAGACAAGGCATGCCTTGTCTCTACAGCACAGGGTGCGATTTTTGTTTTGATTAAATTCGTATTTTTGAAGCAAATCCCTTTTTGCCATGAAACCTGATTTTTCCAAACTGCGGGATTTTATTGAACTGAATCTTTTTGGCGTGTGCACGGGCCTGGGCGAGCGCATGGGCATTGCCACCAGCCGCATCCGGATGTGGTTTGTGTATATCAGCTTTCTCACCTTCGGCTCCCCGATTATCATCTATATGATTCTGGCGTTTTGGATGAATATGAAGCGTTATATCGGGCTGGGGCGGCGAAACCCGGTGCGGTACTGGTAGCGAAATTTTTAGTATCTTCGGAATTATAACCACCGCCACTATTATTAGGGAAATTGACCGCCTGCCGCTGGCCGATAAACTGCTGATTATGGAGCGGACAATTCAAGGCATCCGGTCTGAAAAAAACAACAATCTAGAACTAGAAGTAGCTGCAGAAGCGCTTTACGAGGACTATAAAACGGATGCAGACCTGACTGCTTTTACCGGGCTTGACAGCGAACCTTTTTTATGAAACAATGAAATCTGGCTTGTGTCTTCCGCTCAAGCTTTGCTTCCACTGCTTTATCCCGTACTGCACCTGTTTTTGATGCGTAATTTTGCCCTGCCAATAAAAACTCCGAATCAGGCATCTGTGTACCATGCCCTTGCTTCACAACCGCATCAACAACAAAGAACTGAAAGCGGCGCTTCTGGCCGAGACCGAGCCCCGCACCACCATTTCCTTCTACAAATACTTCCGCATTGAAGACCCGCAGGCGTTCCGCGACGACCTGTATCAAAAGCTTCAGGCGTTAAAAGTTTTTGGAAGAATTTACGTGGCCACCGAAGGCATCAACGCCCAAATCAGCGTGCCGTCTTCCCATTTTGAAGCCCTGAAGGAAACGCTCTACGCTTTTCCGGAAATGAATCAGATGCGCCTTAATATCGCTGTAGACGACGACGGCAAATCCTTCTGGGTCTTGAAAATCAAAGTGCGTCCGCAAATCGTGGCCGACGGGATTGACGACCCGCATTTCAACCCCGCCGATACCGGAAAATACCTCAAAGCCGCCGAGTACAATGCCCTGATTTCCGGAAATCCGGACGTGGTGGTGGTGGACATGCGCAACCACTACGAATACGAAGTCGGCCATTTTGAAGGCGCACTGGAAGTGCCGAGCGATACCTTTAAAGAGCAACTGCCGATGGCGGTGGAAATGCTGCAGGATGCTAAAGACAAACCGGTGGTGATGTATTGCACCGGCGGTATTCGCTGCGAAAAAGCAAGCGCCTACTTCAAACACCAGGGCTTTAAAGACGTATACCACGTAGAAGGCGGCATTATTGAATATACCCGCAAAGCGCGCGAGGCCGGTCTGCCGGTGCTTTTCAAAGGGAAAAATTTTGTGTTTGACGCCCGCATGGGCGAGCGCATCACCGAAGATGTGTTGGCCCATTGCCACCAATGCGGCACGCCCTGCGACACCCATATCAACTGCACCTACGACGGCTGCCACCTCTTGTTCATTCAGTGCCCCAAGTGCGCCGAAAAGTTTGATGCTTGCTGCTCGGTAGAATGCCGGGAGAATAAGGCGAACAACGTTCCGCCGCCGCCCAAAGACAAAAGCGGCAACCCGGTTTTCAATAAAAGCAAATCGCGGCTGCGCCCGTACCGGCCCGGCGGGGAAGACCACAATTTTCCGGTTTAAAAAGTCCGGATTTCCGGAAATTCTTGCGTTTATATGGAGATTGAAATTGCCGGTCAGCGGGCCCTTCTGCTTCCGGAAAAAGCCCTTTATTTTCCGGAAATGGCGACCCTTGTGGTGGCCGATGTGCACTGGGCCAAGGCCGGTCATTTCCGGAAACACGGCCTGGCCATTCCGCCCAAAAGCAGAGGCGGCAATGCCGAACGGCTGACCCATTTGATCCTTAAAACCGGTGCGCAAACGGTCAT
>JAEVZP010000055.1 GCA_023392185.1 Bacteroidota bacterium | reverse complement strand
GTCCGGCGGTTACGTTCAGGGTTCCCTTCAGGGTGCCGCCATAGTGTTGCTCGGCCAGCGAGAGGTAGGTCTCATAAGTACCCTGCACGATGCCCTGGGAGCCGATATAAATCCAGCTACCGGCGGTCATCTGGCCATACATCATCAGGCCTTTGGCTTCCAGTTCCCGGAAATGTTCCCAGTTGGCCCAGCGACCCACGAGGTTGGAGTTGGCAATAATCACACGCGGTGCGTCTTTATGGGAGCGCAGTATGCCCACCGGTTTTCCGCTTTGCACCAGCAAGGTTTCGTCTTCTTCCAGATTTTTGAGCGCGGCCAGAATGCCGTCAAATGCCTCCCAGTTGCGGGCTGCCTTCCCAATGCCGCCATACACCACGAGGTCTTCGGGGCGCTCGGCCACTTCGGGGTCGAGGTTGTTTTGAATCATCCGGAAAGCGGCTTCCGAAACCCAGTTTTTACAATTAAGCGTAGTGCCTTTGGGTGCCCGGATCACCCGTTGGCCGGTAGCAGTGGTGTTCATTGGAAAAAGTAGTGAAATAGGTATTTTAAGATATGCGGCTAAAGATACCACGCATTTTTGCTGTGCCGGTATTTTAAGGCTATTTTTAAACATTCCCCAAGGCCTTGGGTCTTTCCGGTTTGTTATTCGTTTTAAATGGAAAAACGTTTTTTAAAAGCCCTGCTGCTTCCGGTGCTCTTTTTCCTATCGGGGCTACCCGCATTTGCAAATAAGCCGGCACAAATGGTGGTAACCGTACGTTTTGACAACAGCTTCCCTGCAGACGGCAGCCTGCGCTACAGCCGGCAGCGACCCCTGACCTATGAAGATTTTGCAGGTGTTATTCCGGCCAACGTACCGGTCGGAAATGTGGCCCGAACCGTGGCCGTAATCGGCTATCAGATGAAGTCGCGCACGGTGGGCAACCGGACGGAGGCGATTATCACGCTTTCGCTGGTTATGGCCCCCGATGCATCGTGGATGAAACCGGAAGGGCGCACACCGGAAGTGCTGCGACATGAACAAACGCACTTTGATATTGCCGCTATTTATGCCTGCCGGCTCCGCGAGGAACTCACTGCTGCCAATTTTCACCCCGCCACTTTTAAAGAGCAATTGCGCAGCATCTATGACGACGCCAACCGCGCTACTGCAGCGGAACAGGCTCGCTACGATCGCGAAACCCTTCATGGCATCGATCGCGATATGCAGACACGCTGGGAAGCCGAAATAGCCGGGCGGTTGCGCAAAATGGTTTGCTTTTAAGAGGTAGCCAACAGGTAGGGAGGCCCAAAAGCGCCCGGATACGCTCAGCCGCTACGGGCTTTCCATGGCGGCGGATGTTTTTTGTTGCCCTGCAACAGGGCTTTGCTATCCGAATGTCCCGATTTGGGCGAAGTGCTTTTAAGCGTCCAGATTCCGGAGCGCTGTAATGATCTGTGTTTCTGTTTCGGATGCCGAAAGATCTTGTCGGTGAAAAGTATGGCCGGTTACCTTTTCATACAGTTCAATATAGCGGTCAGAGATACCTGTCACTACGGCATCGGTCATTTCGGGAATTTGTTGGCCTTCTTTTCCCCAAAATCCGCCTGCCATAAGCCATTCACGCACAAACTCTTTGGAAAGCTGCTTTTGAGGCTCGCCTTTCTGAAGTCTTTCTTCAAAACCATCAGCATAAAAATACCGCGAGGAATCGGGCGTGTGGATTTCGTCGATAAGATAAATAATGCCGTCGCGCCGCCCGAATTCATATTTGGTATCTACCAGAATCAGTCCGCGCTGCCGGGCAATTTCGCCGCCGCGTTGGAAAAGCGCCAGGGCGTATTTTTCCAGTTGCTCATACTCGCCTTCCGGAACAATACCCCGACGAATAATTTCTTCGCGGGAAATGTCTTCATCGTGGCCTTCGTGGGCTTTGGTGGTAGGGGTGATAATCGGGTGGGGAAAGGGCTGATTTTCCACCATGCCTTCCGGAAGGGCGACGCCGCAGAGCATTCTGCCGCCAGCCTGGTACGTCCGCCAGGCATGACCGGTGAGGTAGCCGCGCACGACCATCTCCACCGGATAGGTTTCACATTTTTTGCCAATCGTCACGTTCGGAGCGGGCACGACTTCTTTCCAGTTGGGCAGAATATCAGCGGTCGCGTCGAGCATTTGGGCGGCAATGCCGTTGAGCACCGCGCCTTTGTAGGGAATGGAGCGGGGCAGTACCACATCGAAGGCCGAAATACGATCAGAGACCACCATCACGACGCGCTCGTTGCCGATGCTGTACACGTCGCGGACTTTGCCTTTATAAAAACCGGTTTGGTTGGGGAAGTTGAATTGCATGGGGAGTAGAAAGACAAAAGTAGAAAGACGAAAGACAAAAGAGGAGGACGAAAGTATCAAGACAAAAGAATCAAGACACAAGATCAACGTGAATCCTGTTTTGGGTAGATAAGGGACACAGAGGGCACAAAGGTGCCACAGCGTTCCACAGAGGAGATTGGAGAAGCCATTGTGCTGTCACCCTGAACTTGTCGAAGGGTTTGTGCCTTCTCTGTGCCTTCTGTGTCCTGTATGATGCGATAACCAATTGATAATCAGGGATGTAAAACGAGATTCACGTAAGATCAATAAACAGGAAACGAAAGATAACCAGCAAACATTGATTTTGTAGGAACGCGCCAGGAGGCGCGTTCTTCTTCGCCCGGAAACACAAACACCTGTCAGGTTTCCGAAAACCTGACAGGTGTTTGTGCCGTAAAACAGTTTCTATTTCCGGAAATTCCTACATCCTGGAGTGTACTTTGGCGATGTCGTCGATGCGCTGTTGGGCCAGGCGCATGGCCGCTTTTTGGGTGTGGATGCCTTCGCGCTCGCTGAAATCAAAGATTTCGAGGGTGCGGTCGTAGATTTTTTCCACATTGCCTTTCACGCGATCCACGTTGTAAGTCTCCAGCTCGGCGGCTACGTTGATGAGGCCGCCCGCGTTGATAAGGAAGTCGGGCGCATACAGGATGCCGCGCTCGATGAGCATCGGACCGTGTACGTTTTCGTCGGCCAGTTGGTTGTTGGCAGCACCGGCCACCACGCTGGCCTTCATCTGTGCAATAGATTCGCTGTTGAGCGTGGCACCCAGCGCGCAGGGAGCGTAGATGTCCATGTCTTCGGCGAAGATATTATTGTTCTCTACAATGGCGATACCCGGATGCGCATCCTTGGCCATTTTGAGATTTTTGTCGTTGATGTCAGAGATTTTCACTTTTGCACCCGCGCCTACCAGGTGACCCACCAGGTACTGACCTACGTGACCTACACCCTGTACCAGCACCGTTTTGCCTTCGAGGCTATCGGATCCCCAGCGCTTCTTGGCGGCGGCTTTCATGCCGGTAAAAACGCCATAGGCAGTGAAAGGAGAAGGATCGCCGGAGCCGCCCATGTATTCCGGAACGCCGGTAACGCTTTTGGTTTCGAGGGCGATGTATTCCATGTCGCGGGCCGAAGTGTTGACATCTTCAGCGGTGATGTATTTGCCGCCGAGGGAGTCTACAAACTTGCCGTAGCGACGCCAGAGCATCTCTGATTTGTTGGCCGGATCAGCGATGATTACTGCCTTGCCGCCACCGAGGTTCAGTCCGGAAATGGCTGCCTTGTAGGTCATGCCACGGGAAAGACGCAGGGCGTCCACAACGGCTTCGCCGTCGGTTTTATAGGGCCACAGCCGCGTGCCGCCGAGGGCCGGGCCGAGGGT
>JAEVZP010000193.1 GCA_023392185.1 Bacteroidota bacterium | reverse complement strand
GGTGATGATGGAGCGTTTTTTTGAAGCTGCCGACAGCGTAGTGGCACCGCCCTCCGGCCTTATGGGCAAGTTGGCACCTTCGCTTCAGAAACTGTTTAACCGCAACGAATACACGTTTGTAAAATTTTCGGTGCAGCAGCTGGCCGATTTTTTCGGTGGGTTGCGCGAGCTGGTTACGCGCTGGGAAACCTTCGAAAACCCGCTGCCCGGGAAACTGCGCGCCGTCCTGGAAAATATCCGTGAAAGTCTTTCTGAACCGCTGATCCACCGCCTGCTGGCCGTGACAGAAAAAACGCCGCATACCGAGCTGCTTCGCCTGGCTTATCATGCGCGGCGCGAGCTGAAAACAACGACCCACCTGCTGATGCGCCATTTTGCACAGCTGGATGCCTGGCGCGCCCTGGCACTGGCTACGCTGGAGAACAACTGGCATTTCCCACAGTTGCTGCCGCAGGACGCTGTCTGCTTCGAAGTCACCGGACTGTATCACCCGCTGCTCAGAAGCCCGGTTCCGTATGATTTGCAGATGCGGCAGGAAACCAATTTTCTGGTGCTCACCGGGGCCAATATGAGCGGAAAGACGACTTTTCTGCGTGCTCTCGGTGTGGCTGCCTTGCTGGCCCATATAGGGTGCGGCGTGCCGGCGGCCTCGCTGCGCCTTTCCTTCCTGGGCGGCATTGTCACCAATATGCACGTGGAAGACAACCTGCTTAAAGGCGAAAGCTATTTCTTTGCGGAGGTGCAGCGCATGAAAAATACCGCCCTGCGCCTGCAGGATCATCGCGCCCACCTGGTGTTGATGGACGAGCTTTTTAAAGGAACCAACGTGCATGATGCCTACGAGTGCACCAAAGCTGTGATTGAAGGGCTGGCGGGGCGCAAAGCGCAGCTGATGGTGCTTTCAACGCATTTGCACGAGATCGCTGCTTATTTTAAAGACAATCCGGCCCTTCAGTTCGCCCGGTTCATTACCGAACAGGGACCCGATGGCAGTTTCAGCTTTCCGTATAAGCTGCTGCCCGGCGTTTCCTCTGATCGGATTGGTTATAAAATCCTGCAAAGGGAAGGCGTTTTGGCGCTGCTAAAGGAACCGGCCGTTCCGGAGCGTTGATCCCTGCCTGCTATCCGCCCAGAAATCTTTTTAATAAAAAAGAGACGAACCTTGCTAAAGGGTTCGTCTCTTTCTTTTTTTCCGGAAAAAACAGTCGTTTTCTTATTGGAAATCGCTGGCCGGATAGGTTTTATTGACTTCTATGGTCGTCAGCTTCATGGTCAGCGGCATGGGCGCCATACCGGTAAGGGTAACGGCTCCGGGAACTTTGTAGCCGCCGGAATTGGGTACTTCCTGATAGTCGCTGTATTCGCTTACGATGGAAACCGGACCCTGGGGACCTTCCTGAACGCTCGAAGACTTCATCAGCAGACCCGTAGTCGCGTCATAGTACTCGGTAGTTTTATCTTCTCCCGAAACTTTTTCAACCACAATCAGGGTGCCTTCCTGGCCTTTTACGGTGCGGGTAATGCCGTGTTTTTCCGGGTGCAGCGCTGCCTGCAGGTCGGCTTCGGCTTTCAGCTCGGCCAGCTTGTCGGCATCGTCAATGTCTTGTTTCTGCCCCATGCCTTCGGCCCAGGCCTTGGTGCCGTTGTAGATCTGCGACTGCATCGGCGCACCGTTCATCATCGTGATGCCTTTCATCATGCCGCCCTGCTTGATCTCAATGTTTTCGATTTTCATACCCTGCATCTCTACACTGTAAACCGTCTTGATGCTTTTGAGGCCTTGGATCGCTTTCTCGCCACCGATAGCAGAAATGTAGTTCTTCATCACATCGGCAGCCGACACGTTTACTGGCGTGGCAGAAACCAGTTCTACTTTGATCGGGTTGCCGTAGTTGTCGCGATAGTCGAGCTTTCCGTCGGCCGCAAAGCGGGCGAGTTTCGGAGCTACATCGTTTTTGTCGCCTACTACAATGATATGCGCCGCCTCGGGGCGGATATAGCGCTGGGCTACTGCCTGCACGTCGGCCGCCGAAACAGCAGACAGGTTGCGCAGGTAATTGGTATAGTAATCCTTGGGCAGTTTGTAGCGCTCGGTGTTGATGGCATATTGCGCTACGCGTTGCGGGTCTTCGAGGCCAATGGCAAAAGAACCACTCATATTGGCGATCAAGGCCTGCAATTCTTCGCTTTTCACCGGCTCGTTGCGCAGACGCTGCATCTCGGAGATTACCTCGGCGATTGCGGAATCGGAAACGGCATTGCGCACTTTGGAGTACGCCGTAAAGTTCCCGATGCGCGGATCCACATCAATGCTGCTGTAGGCGCCATACGTCCAGCCGTGGGCTTCGCGCAGGTTCAGGAAAAGGCGGCCCTGCGAACCGTTGCCCAGCACCGCGTTGGCTACCTGGGCCTTGATTGCGTCCGGCGAGCCCGGCTTCATATCAACCGGATAGGTTACGTTGAAAACACTTTGAACGGCGGCTTCACGGGGTACAAATACCACGTCGGTAGCTGTCGGGGCGGGTGCTACCGTATAAGTAGCGTTCGGCACCGTGGCTTTCTTCCACTTCCCGAAATACTTTTCCAGCAGCGGCTTTACTTCTGCAACGGTAATGTCACCCACCACGGCCAGATAGCCCACATTGGGCCGGTAATAGGTTTGGTAGTAAGTGGTAAGGTCCGCCAGCGTAATGTTGGAAACAGTAGTTGGCGTCGCTACTTCACCGTAAGGGTGCGCAGCGCCATAGTTCACTACGCTCGTTACGTTTTCCAGCATGGCATCCGGCTCGTTTTTACCTGCTTCCAGACCGGAAAGCATTTGCTTCCTGGTTTTGTCGAGTTCCGCCTGCGTAAACTTGGCGTTCATGGCAATATCGGCCATCAGTTCGAGCAGTTTATTCTGGTGGCGCTTCAGCGAAGTGCCATACATGCCTTCGCTGGTAGCGCGGATGCGGGCGGCGATCATGTCGATATCCTGCGCCAGCTTTTCCGAAGACCGGGTCGTGGTGCCGGAGGTCAGCATGTCGCTGAAAATATCGGTCATTCCGGCTTTATTTCCGGAAAGAATCGGGTTGACATCGAGCTGCAGCGAGTAGGCCACGGTGGGTAGCTTGTGGTTTTCTACCACAAACACTTTGAGGCCGTTGGAAAGCGTAAAAGACTCGGATTTGCCGATAGATACTACCGGGGCAGGACCGGCTTTGGGTCGGATGCTGCGGTCAAAGGTTTGCTGAGCCCCTGCCGACAGAAAAAGGGAAAAAGCTGCGAGGCTTAAAGTAATTTTTTTCATGGATTTTTCTGGTATGAGATCGGGAAAGGGGACTTAGTTCTTTTGTTCAGACTTAGGCAGGTAATGCACCACCAGGCGGTTCTGCGGCGTGAAATATTCATTGGCCACGCGCTTCAGGTCTTCTTTGGAAATCTTGCGATACCGCTCCAGCTCCGTGTTGATGAGGTTGGCGTCTTTGAAATACGTGTAGTAGGTCGCCAGGTTGGTGACCACGCCCAGGGTTTTCTGGTTTTGCTGCACAAAATCGGCCTCGGCGTTGTTCATCAGTTTGGTGTATTCGGCATCGGTCAGTCCGCCGGTTTTTACGCGCTCGACTTCGGCCAGCATGGATTTTTCCAGCTCATCAGGCGTCGCACCCATATTGGCAATGGCAAACATCATAGCCACGCCCGGGTCTTCGTTGGGCAGTGCAAAGGCGCCGGCCTGCAGGGCTTTTTGCTGCTTTTCTACCAGCTGCTGCTGGAAGCGCGAGCTTTTGCCCTGCGACAGCAGGTTGGTGAGCAGCTCAATAGCATACATATCCTGCACACCGGCTTTCGGCGTGTTGTAGGCCAGGATCACCGCCGGCAGCTGAATGTTGTCGTAAAAAGTTACGCGTTTCTCGGCCGTGCGTTTCGGCTCTACCTCAGTCGGGCGGGGAATTGGCTTGGTGCCACGCGGGATATTGCCAAAATATTTGGCGATCAGCGGTTTTACTTCTTCGGTTTTAAAGTCGCCGCCAATGACCATTACGGCGTTGTTGGGTACATAGAAAGTACGGTAGAAGTCCATAAACTCCGACAACTGTGCCTGATCGATGTATTGTTCTTTGCCGATCGGGCTCCAGCGGTAGGGGTGCACCGTAAAAGCATTTTCAAACACCACATTGAGCAACTGCCCGTAAGGCGTGTTGTCGTAGCGCTGCTTTTTTTCTTCTTTCACCACCTTGCGCTGCGTCTCCAGGCCAATGGTATCGATGTTGGCATAGTTCATGCGCTCGGCTTCCATCCAGAGGCTCAGCTCCAGTTGGTTGGAGGGAAGTACTTCGTAATAAAAAGTGCGGTCCTGCGAGGTGTTCGCGTTGAACTGGCCGCCGGCAGCCTGAATCATTTTCATGAATTCGCCGCGCTTGATATTGTCGCTGCCTTCAAAAAGCAGGTGCTCAAAGAAGTGGGCAAAGCCGGTGCGCTGCGGGTCTTCATTTTTAGAGCCGACGTGATACATTACAGAAGTGGCGACAATCGGCGTGCTGTGGTCTTCGTGCAGAATTACGTGCAGGCCGTTGGGGAGGTCATATTCTGTGAATTTGATGTTCTGCGCCTGTACGGTAGCCGCACCAGCCAGCAGAAACGTGGCGATTAGAAAACGCTTCATGTAAGAGAAATGTGGAAATGGGTGGTAAAGGAGCGCAAGTTAAGGAGAATGAATACCTTCTCCCTCCCCCGAGATGGGGGAGAAGGCTAAAAAAGCAATTGCTACAAGGGTTGGAGATTTCCTGCCGGACGGAAAGGACGCGACCGAAGGCCTGGAAAGAAGGCGCCCGGCAAGGCCTACTTTCGCACCATGGCAAAAGCGGCTTTGTTTGATATGGACGGTCTTCTGCTCGACACCGAACCGATCTGGGGCGTGGTGATGAAGTCTGTAGCTACGGCACACGGCGTGGTGGTGCCCATGCACCGCATCCGGGAAACGGCCGGGCTGCGGATTGTAGAAGTCTGTCACCACTGGCAGCGTCATTTCGAATGGCCGGCGGGCCTGACGCCGGAAAAACTTTCCGGGGCCATAGTAGATGGCGTGATAGAAACCTCCCGCCAGCAGGCAAGTGTGTTGCCGGGTGTGCAGGCGCTGTTGGCTTCGCTGCAAGCGGAAGGGTGGAAGATCGGGCTGGCTTCGTCTTCTCCGCTGCGCATGATCCGGGACCTGACGACCTTTTTCGGTATTGCCCCTTTTTTCGAATCCATTATCAGCGCTGATACAGCCGCCCTCGGCAAGCCACATCCGGAGGTGTATTTGCAGTGCGCCACGCAACTGGGTGTCGGAGCGCATCAATGCATCGTGCTGGAAGACACCGTAAACGGCTGTATTTCTGCCAAAGCCGCGCGCATGAAAGTGCTGGCCGTTCCGCACCACGAGTGGGCGCAGGACCCGCGCTTCGCCCTTGCCGACCAGGTAGTGGCAAGTCTGGAAGGGGTTGATGCCAAAGATCTGGAAGCGGTGTTGATGGGGTGATTTTCCGGAAAAATCGTCTACGGTTCCGCGGTCACAACGGTGCGAATCAGTTTCTTTTCTTTATAAAAATGAAATCGGGTCTCACTGGCTGTCACACGAAACGGTACTGAGCGTCGAAAGAGCAGAATATGACTTTTTCGACCTTTAAAGGTGCGCGCAGGCGCTTGCTGCTTTGTCTTTCCTGGAGCTACAACAAGAGAAAAAAGCACTGCCAATGCAGAAGCGATCAAAAGGGATTTTGGTTGCGTTTCACTGGAATGGGATAGGAAAGATAAAGCGGATTCAGGCTTTAGGGGAATGAGGCCTTTGCTTATTCATCCGGCACCGGTCGCTGCAATATTTTACTTCGTCCCAGACCTTTCTCCACTTCTTGCGCCAGGAAAAAGGGCGGTTGCATACGGGGCAGATTTTGGTGGGCAGGTTTTCCTTTTCAACGCCTTTCATAAAAGCCGGTTAGCGCGGGGATACGAAGAAAAATTAAGTGTGATTTCCGGAAACTTCGCTTCGCGTCAGCCGCACCAGATACTGCCCTTCATCGTCTTCAAAGAGCAGCTGCACCTTCCAGCCGGCGCTTTCGGCCAGGTGTTGGAGCTTTGGCTGATCAATATAAAGCCAGGTAAACCAGTCGGTTTTTGTACCCCGGTATTCATAACGGCAGGCGATTTCACCATAATAATAATCGGGCATAGGCGTGCCGTCGCTATAGAGATAAGACACGTCGGAGGAGTCGAACAGCAGTTGTCCGCCCTCGGCCAGCAGCGTCCCGGCATGTGCGAGAAAAGCCTTTAATCCGGCGATATTTCCGGAAAGTCCGATGCCGTTCATCAAGAGTAAAAGGGTGTCGAAACCCTTCTCACCGTAGTGGAAAATGTTTTTGTTTACGACCTGCTGCAAGCCCCGTTGTCGTGCTACCGCAGCTGCGCCGGGTGAAAAATCCAGCGTCGTTACGTCCAGTCCGTCTTCCTGCAGAACAAGGCTATGGCTGCCCGGTCCGGCTCCGATGTCGAGCACTTTGCCCCGGCATTCTTTGAGGGCTATCTGTTCCAGAAAAGGCATCCTGGCCCAGGGCCGGAAGTAGGTAGCCACCAGCATTTCATCACGGCTGCCGTCGGGGTAGGCCACCCATAGTTTTTCGCCGCATGCCGGATCTGCATAAAAATCCAGCATGGCTTTCCCAAGAACATCTTCTTCCATAGCAGGGCGCAAGTTAACGCCTTCCCGGCCGGTGCGCCTTTGCCTCCAGCTCCGCTCCTGATGTAAAAAATCCCGGAAAAAGACGCCTTTTTCCGGGATTTTCAATCCTCCAAAAGTCTTTCTAATTGACCAGCAACACGTTGACGCTGCGTTGCAGAATGCTGAAGGCAATTTCGGCCATCAGGTTTTCTTTATCCAGGGTGGGGTTCACCTCCGTCACCTCAAAGCAGCAAATCTTATGGTTTTGCATCAGCGAGGCCATCATGTCTTCGGCTTCGCGCTCGCGCAGGCCGTTGCTCACCGGCGTGCCGGTGCCGCGCGAAATCGCACTGTCGAGGCTGTCCACGTCGAAAGAAACATAAATGTCATCGCAGGCCGAGAGGTGCAACAGGGTTTGACGCACGACATTTTCAACGCCTTTTTTCCGGACTTCCGACACTGGAATCACCCGGATATTGAGCCGCTTTAAAAGGTCTTCTTCTTCTTTTTCATAATCGCGCAAGGCAATAAACACCAGATCGGAGGGCAGCACTTTGGGCGCTTTGCCGCCAAGGGTTTTAAGCTTGTCCCAGATCTCGACGGTGGCTTTGTCGGGCTGGTGAACGGCGTTTTCTTTATTGTCGATGCCCAGGGCAGCGGCCAGTGGCATGCCGTGCATATTGCCCGAAGGCGTCGTATAGGGCGAGTGCATATCGGCGTGTGCATCAATCCAGATAACGCCCAGCCGTCGTTCGGGGCGCGCCATCTTAATGCCTGCCAGGGTGCCGAGAGCCGAACTGTGATCGCCGGCCAGTACAATGGGGAAAATGCCGCTTTTGAGGGTTGCCTTCACCGATTCGGCCACGCGGCTGCAGGTTTCCAGCACACCGGCTGCCCGCTTGGCATAAGGGGAAGCGACCGGTTCGTAAAGCAGCGTGTTGAGCGGCTCTACCTTTTCGCTCGGGAAGTTCACAAAAAAAGAACTCATGTAGTCGAGCGCAGCAATCTTGAGCGCATCTACGCCAAGGCTTGCGCCCCGCGTGCCGGCGCCGATCTCGGAGGCGACTTCAATAATTTTTACATTTCGCATAAAAAATCGAAATGCAAAGGTAGGTGTTTGAGAACAGGGCGGAAAAAAGTGCCCGGTTTCTATCGACTCATTTTGTTAATTATGCCCTGTCGGCAGGCAAACCTTCCGGCGTTTTTCCCTGTCTTTCCGGATTGACGTTACTTTGCGAATCATTCCTGCTATGAACCTCTTACGGCAACTGGCGGCAGCAACGCTGCTGCTTTTCTTATCGGCAACGACACAGGCAAAACACGGATACACTATTCGTTTGCATTACACCGACCTGAAAGACACGACGATCCTGCTCGCCAAATATTTTGGCAAAGGGCTGCCTACCATCTACAAGGTAGACAGCGTGCGGCTGAATCAAAAAGGCGAAGGCACCCTCACTTCCAAAGACACGCTGGTGGGTGGCATTTACATGCTCATCCCCACCGACATGCGCTCCTTCAACGAAGTACTGCTCAACGACGGGGACGACTTCAGCGTGGAAATCACCAGCAGCGCCACCCCCAACAAGATTTCTTTTAAAGGCTCGCCCGAAAACGAACATTTTCAGGAATATCAGCAATATTTATCAGGCTACGGCAACCGCCTCTCGACACTCAACAGCGAACTGGCCGCTGCCAAAACAAAGGCCGACTCTACGCCGGTGATCGAACGGAAAACCGCCCTGGGTAAAGAGCTGGTAACCTACCGTCGCAGCCTGATTGAGAAATATCCCGGCAGCCTGCTGGGGTCGATCCTGCGCGCGCTGGAGGTTCCGGAAATTCCGCCGGCTCCAAAAGACGCCAACGGCAAAACCGACTCCTCCTTTTCCTATCGC
>JAEVZP010000134.1 GCA_023392185.1 Bacteroidota bacterium | reverse complement strand
TTACCGTCCTGAGCACCGGCATTGGCCCCGACAATATCGACATTGCCTTTAACGAGCTGGATGCCCTGGCCAACATCGACTTCGAAACGCGGACGGTCCGACCCGAAAAAAAGCGACTCAATATCGTGCGCCTCGGCACCTGCGGCAGTCTGCAACCCGACGTTCCGGTAGACAGCCTTGTAGCTTCGTCTTTCAGCATCGGGCTGGATAACCTGCTGCACTACTATGCCTACGAGGCCAATCCGGATGAGCTTTTCATTCAAAATGAGTTTGTGAAACACGCCGGACTGGACGGCATGTCCATTGTGCCTTATGTGGCTGAAGGCGCCATTCGCCTGCGCAACCATTTTTCCGACGGCATCTACGCGGGCATGACCGCTACCTGCCCCGGCTTCTACGGCCCACAGGGGCGGGTGCTGCGCCTGCCGCTGGCCCATCCCAACCTCATCAACGCTATCAGCAGCTTCGAGTGCCGGGGCGAGCAGGTCGCCAATTTTGAGATGGAGACCTCCGCAATGTATGGACTGGCAAGCCTGCTGGGTCACCACTCGCTTTCCATTTCGGTGATTGTGGCCCAGCGCAGCACGGGTCATTTCACCAAAGACGGCGCTGCCGCCGTAGACGCGATGATTCGCAAATGCCTGCCCTTATTCGAAGCCCTCTAACTTCGCCGCCCAAAACCATTTTCGTTTGTTTCCCGATTTTCGTTATCTCGTTGCCGCCCTCGGCATAGACCCGCCGCAATGGTTGGGCCTTTTCAAAACTTTTGGTCTGCTGGTGGCGCTTTCCTTTATCGCTGCCGCCGCTACGCTCAGTATGGAGCTAAAGCGCAAGGAAAAAGAAGGTTTTTTCAAGCCGGACCTGGAAGAAGTAGTCGTTGGCAAAAAAATGTCGCAGACACAGACAGCCATAAACGCTGTGCTGTATTTTTTGCTGGCCTATAAAATCGGTGGCATCATCACCAACTACGCTGCCGTGATGCCCGATCCGATGACATATTTATTTTCGGCCAAAGGCAATTTCCTGATTGGCCTGCTGGGCGTAGCGGGCAGCCTGTATTCCACCTGGAGTTTTAATAAAAAAATCGGTGCCGCAACACCACAGGTCAAAAAGCGGCTGATATATCCCCACGAGCGGATGTCGCAGATCCTGGTGGTGGCCGCCGTTTCCGGCTTTGCCGGGGCCAAAATCTTCAATGCTTTTGAAAGCTGGGACGTTTTTATTGCCAACCCCGCTTCGCTGCTGGCTTCGGCAGGGTTTACGTTCTATGGCGGGTTGATCGTTGCCGCGGTGGCCTTGTACTTTTATTGCCGGAAAAGAGGCTGGGATTTCCGGCATTTTTGCGATGCCGCAGCGCCCGGGCTGATCCTGGCCTATGGCATTGGCCGGCTGGGTTGCCAGTTTGCCGGCGACGGCGACTGGGGCATTATCAACAGTGCCTATATCACGGCGGCTGACGGCTCTTTGCAGCACACCACACAGCCGGAGGCCTATAAAAGTATTTTAAAGTATGCACCTGGCTTTGCACGCGATCAGGCGGCCAACGACAGCGTGACAGCACTGTATGTCACCGCTCCGGCCGGCATTCCGCGCTGGCTAGTGGCCATGAACTATCCGCAAAACGTCAACAATGTGGGCATTCCGCTGCAAGGCTGCGAAGGCGACTACTGTGCCGTGTTGCCGACCGGCGTGTTCCCAACGCCGATCTATGAATCGGTGGCCGGCATTGGAATCTTTTTTCTGCTCTGGGGCTTGCGCAAGCGCATCCGCCGGCCGCTGCACCTGTTTGGTATCTATCTCGTTTTGAACGGGCTGGAGCGTTTTCTGGTAGAAAAAATACGGGTGAATTACAAGTACGACTGGGGCTTTCTGCATCCGTCGCAGGCCGAGATCATTTCGGCGTGTCTGATGCTCGGCGGTATTTTGATTTTGCTTTTTTACCGGCCGCGCCCGGCCCTGCCCGTAGCAGATGCTGCCCCGGCTCCTGCCAGGATCGCTGTGTAATTGTTTGGCACGCCCTTTTAAGGAGATTTTCCGGAAAAACCTCCTCCTTTTATGGCCTTCAAAAAGCCGGCTTACTTTCTGGGGAGCGTGTTGCTGGCAGGTGGCAGTGTTGGAATCATCAGCATCGGTTCTTTTTGGGTAATGCCGCTGCTAGCACTGGCAGGGCTGCTTTGGTTTAATATTCCAGCCAATCTTTAGTCATTCGGTTCCTCACCGTATTGGCTTTGCCGCTCGTATCTGTATCCCTGCTTATGGCCTTCATTTTCGCTTAAAAACAGGATTTCATCTCCCCAAAAGAGGTTTTACTTCCCACTGTACTTTTGCCTTTATTATGGCCCTATCATCCGACAGCCCGCTCTTGCTGCAAACCGATTTTCTACGCTTTGAAACCCCACCCCGGATTGCCGTAGTGCGCACCGAGTGGAACGACGCGATTGTGTCGGAGCTGGTAACAGGAGCAGTGCAGGCCATTACGCAACACGGTGGTGCGCCGCTGGAAACCTTATTTGTGCCCGGCGCGGTGGAACTTCCTTTTGCCTGCCGGCTGGCGGCCCGCAACGGCGCCGACGCCGTGATTGCCTTTGGCGCGGTTATCCGGGGCGGCACACCGCATTTTGAGTATGTGTGCAAGTCAGTGACCGAAGGCATCACTCAACTCAACCTGACGCTCGACATCCCGGTGATTTTTGGCGTCCTGACGCTCAACACCGAAGCCGAGGCCTGGGAGCGACTGGGCGGCACGCATGGCCACAAAGGTGAAGAAGCCGGACTGGCGGCGCTTAAAATGGCCTGGCTGGCACAGAACGCCGGTAGCAGGCCGCAGCCGTAAAAACTGCGCACGCTATTTTTGTCCGGCCGTTTCTCTTCCTTCCCCAAATTCCCCCACTCCTTTGTACGTCCAGCTTTTCGTTCCCTGTTTTGTAGATCAGCTTTATCCGGAAACGGCTTTCAACATGATGAAGCTGCTGGAAAGCGCGGGCTGCGAGGTTCTTTACAACCCGGCACAAACCTGCTGCGGCCAACCAGCCTTCAACGCAGGTTACTGGGACGATGCACGGGCGGTTGCCAAAAAGTTTTGCAAGGATTTTACCGGCCATGAGCCGATCGTGTCGCCCAGCGGTTCCTGCACCGGCTTTGTGCGCAACTACTATCAAAAGCTCATGGGCGAAAAAGCCACCACCGACTGTCCCGGCGAGGTTCCGCAGCGGGTTTTTGAACTCACCGAGTTTCTGACCGAACAACTGGGCATCCGCAAGGTGGAAGGCTATTTTGAAGGTCGGGCGGTGTACCATGATGCCTGTGGCGCGCTGCGCGAATGCGGCATTAAAAGCGGTCCGCGCGAGTTGCTTTCCGGGATTCGCGGGCTGGAACTGGTGGAGATGAAAGAGGCGGAAACCTGCTGTGGCTTTGGCGGCACCTTTGCCGTGAAATACGAGCCAATTTCGATCGGCATGGCACAAACCAAAGTGCAGTCGGCCCTGGATGCTGGTGCCGATTACATTATTTCCACCGACGTCTCTTGCCTGATGCACATTCAGGGGTACATCGATAAAATGGGTTTGCCTCTCAAAACCCTGCATATCGCCGACGTGCTGGCGGCAGGCTTAGGAACATAAAAACAAACCTGTCAAGTCGACCGGCAGCGTGTCCGGTGACTTGACAGGTCGGAAAATTATGCCAGCTTCGCGTCCAGGGTAATTTCGCACTTATAAAGCTGGCTCACGGGGCATTCCGCCTTTGCTTTTTCGGCAATTTGCCGGAATGCTTCCTCTTGCAGACCCGGAGCTGATACTGTGGTTTTAAGAGCGGAAGTGGTGATGTCGTGGCCGCTCAGCGTCACGTCGCAGGACGTTTCAATGCTGTCGGGCGTGTATCCGGCAGCACCGAGTTCAAAAGCGAGTTTCATGGAAAAGCAGCCCGCGTGTGCAGCGGCGAGCAGTTCTTCGGGACTGGTACCTTCTTTGTTTTCAAAGCGGGTTACATAGCTGAAGGGCGTTTCGTTAAAAATGCCGGAGCCGGCGTTCAGGGTTCCGGCACCTTCTTTGCCGGAGCCTTTCCAGCGGGCAGTTGCGTTGCGTGTCATGGTACGTTTTAGGAGTTTAGGATTAAGATTTGGAGACCAGGAGTCAGGTCTTAGAAGTTTATGTGTTGGAGAATAGGCCGGACGTTTGTTCCGGATGCAGGGCCAGAAAACAGGCGATAGGTAAAAGGCTCTGGATTGGACTCCAATGAATTGTGATGTCCTTCGGAGGAGTATGTTTTTCAACACAAAAACCAAACCGCCTGCCGCCACGCCATTGGTTCCGGATTCCAGCAACTGGCAGCCTTGATCCCCTGGCAACCTGATTTATAATACCTGACATCCAATCCCTGCTTCTTTGGAAGTGTTGCATGATACGGCCAGAATAGGAATTCCGCAACCGAAAGGCTGGCGTACTTTTGCACTCCCAAATACAGCCATGCAACCCTCCGTCAAAATCTTTGCCGGCACCGGTTCTCAAAGCCTCGCTGAGAGCGTTGCCAAGTCCTTCGGAAAAAAAATCGGCAGCATGACCGTCCAGAAGTTCTCGGACGGCGAGTTTCAGCCGGTTTTCAACGAATCCGTTCGCGGCGATTACGTTTTTCTGGTCCAGAGTACCAACGCACCGAGCGACAACCTCATGGAGCTTCTGATGATGATCGATGCTGCCCGCCGCGCCTCCGCCGGCTACATCACCGCCGTCATCCCTTATTACGGCCTGGCGCGTCAGGACCGCAAAGACAAGCCCCGGGTTTCCATTGCCTCCAAGCTGGTGGCCAACCTGCTGACTACGGCCGGTGCCAACCGCGTGATCACGATGGATCTGCACGCACCGCAGATTCAGGGCTTTTTCGACATTCCGCTTGATCACCTCGACTCTTCAGCTATCTTCATCCCCTATATCGAGCAACTGAACATTCCGGATCTCACTTTTGCAGCGCCCGATGTAGGCTCTACGACCCGGGTGCGCGAAGTGGCTTCCTATTTCGGTGCCGATATGGTGATCTGCGACAAACACCGCAAACGCGCCAACGAGATTGCCTCCATGACGGTGATCGGCGATGTTACCGACCGCAATGTGGTCCTGATCGACGACATCTGCGACACGGCCGGAACGCTTTCCAAATCGGCCGCTTTGCTCAAAGAGCGCGGTGCACTGTCGGTAATGGCCTTTTGTACGCACCCGGTTCTTTCCGGAAACGCGTATGAAAACATCGAAAATTCGGTGCTCGAAAAGCTGGTGGTGTGCGATACCATTCCACTTAAGAAACAAACGGACAAGATCGAAGTGCTGCCGACTGCTGAGCTTTTTGCCGTGGCGATTCGCAATACTTTTGAGAACAAATCGATTTCGTCCCTGTTTTCCCATAACCGGCGCAACCGGCAGAAGGTAATGTAGGCCCGTTTTGCAAGTAGATTTTTTGAAAAGCCGTCCGGTGGGACGGCTTTTCATTTATTTATTTTTTTCCTTCTTTTGTCACCCTGCCACAGGCAGGGTCTCATAAAGCGCGTCTGAGATTCCGCCTTTCGGCGGAATGACAAAATAGTGCGTAAGAAGGCTGAAATGACCTTCCTTAAAGGAACAATGACGGCTTCATGCGCTCATTCCGCCACGTCGCGGAAGGCGATGTCTGAGCCGAACCCTGCAAATCAGAGCGTTTCCGTTCCGAAACATCTGTCCTGCCAACAGGGGGGGTTATAAAGACTCCACTACGCCATCCTCTTTTATCTTTTGTCTCAAAGAGAATTTTCCGTACTTTTGCCGCCCCTTTACCGGGGAACACCTGTTTATACAAAAAAACCCTTCCGGAAATTTCCGGCTTTTCTTTTCCGTTTAAAACTCACCCACCGTTTCAACATCCGCCGTTTGAAGGGGCATCCACCGATAGGTGTTGAAAGGGACTAAGACTTTCTTTTTTAAGATGAAAACCGTTTCTATTGAAGGAAACAAGCGCGACACTTTCGGCAAAGCTGCCGCACGCCAACTCCGCAGCGACGACCTCGTACCGGGCGTTATCTATGGCGGCGAAGAAACCATCCACTTCACCACTCCGGCTAAAAGCCTGAAGTCGCTGGTGTATACCCCCGACTTCCAGATTGCGGAAGTCGCTGTGGAGGGCAAAACCTACCGCTGCATCCTGAAAGACCTTCAGTTTGACGTGGTGACTGATAAACTGTCGCACATCGACCTGCTGGAGCTGGTAGAAAACAAAAAGGTGATTGCCAACCTCCCCCTCAAATACAGCGGCCAGTCTGCCGGCGTGAAAGAAGGCGGCCGTCTGGAACTGAAAATGAAAACCATTAAAGTGCGCACCCTGCCCAAGTTTCTGGTAGAGGCCATTGAGGTGGACATCACCAACCTGCAACTGAACGGCAACCTGCGCGTAGAAGATGTGAAAGCCGACAATATGGAAGTAATGCTTCCGGGCCGTCAGCCGATTGCTTCCGTTGTGATGACCCGTGCCCTGCGTCAGGCAGAAAGCGAAGCCGCAAAAGAAGCCAAAGGCGGTAAGAAATAGTCTTTCGAGACCAAAGACGAAGGACAAAAGAAACCTTTTGTGTTTGTAGAGACGCCCGAATCGGGCGTCTCTTTTTGATTTTATCCCGTAGAGACGCGATCATTTCCGGAAATCCGTTTCATTTTCCGGAAAATAGCCTGCTCCAAAAGCCTTTTCAACACAACCTTTGCACCCCATGAAATACCTGCTTATTGGCCTCGGCAACGTGGGGCCAGAATACGACGCAACCCGCCACAATATTGGCTTCGACGTGGCCGACGCTTTTGTGATCAAGCACGGTGGCAGCTTTCGCCTCGACCGCCATGCCTTTGTGGCCGAAGTGAAATGGAAAGGAAAAACAATCACGGTTATCAAGCCGACCACTTACATGAACCTTTCCGGAAAAGCAGCGAAGTATTGGATGGATGCCACCAAAACAACCGTAGAGAATACGCTGACGTTGGTGGATGATCTGGCATTGCCGCTGGGTACGCTTCGCTTGCGCGCCGGCGGCTCGGCAGCTGGTCACAACGGACTTAAAAACATGGAACTGATCCTGCAAACCCAACAATACCCACGCCTGCGTTTCGGTATCGGCAGCGATTTCCCGAAAGGACGGCAGGTGGATTTTGTACTGGGCCGCTGGAAGCCTTCCGAAATCGAAACGGTAAAAGACGCACTGCTCCGGAGTGTAGACGCGGTAGAAGCTTTTATTTCAATGGGCATCTCCGGCGCTGCAACCCAGTTCAACAAACTGTAAATTTGCCGCTTCCTTCTTGATATGAAAAAACTCTTGCCCGGCCTTGCTGCCGCCTTACTTTTTGCCGGCTGTCAACCTGATGGCCCCATCCAGCTCGGCTTTCAGCTGCCGGAAGGAAAAACCGTTCGCTATACCACCGAAGCGCAGCAAACCATTGACCAAACGGTGATGGGACAGACGCTGAGTGTGAAGCAAAGCACCGGCTTCGACATGTTATATAAAGTAACTGCCGTAAATGGCAACAGCCGGGACGTGGACGTAACCTACGACCGCGTGCGGCTCAGCACCAACGCCACCGGCAAGGAACTGAAATGGGACAGCCGCGACACTGCCGGCAATGACCCGGCGTTTGCCGTAATGGGTGCCATGACCGGCAAAAGCTTTCAGATCACCGTGGCGCGCGACGGGCAGATTGAGCGGGTAACCGGCTTTACAGAGTTGCTCAACGGCCTGATCGGCGACCCAACCGACCCGACGGCAGCGCTGATGCGGCAACAGCTGGAGCCGCTGTTTTCGGATGCGGCGGTGCGGCAGACGCTGGAGCAAAACACGCACATCTATCCGGACCAACCAGTGAAAAAAGGCGATACCTGGGAGCGGACCATGACGTCTTCCATGGGGCCGATCGTGCTGACTATTCACAATACGTACCGGTTGGAAAAAGCAACCAGCACGCATGCCACTGTGTCCGTAAAAGGTGATATTACCGGCGCTACGGGCGCTACTCCGGTGGAAGGTATGCAGGTGCACCTCAAAGGCACACAGACCGGCACCCTGAATATGGAAATTGCGACCGGAATGGTAGAGAAAATGAACTATACCCAGAACATCGACGGCGCTATGGAGATTCAAAACATGAAAGTGCCGATGAAGATCCAAACGACCGGCACCGTGAGCGGCAGCGGGGTGAAGTAAAAGGCTCCCTGAGTAAACGGCCTTTTTCCGGAAATTCCCGGCTTCACAATCACTAAAAACACCCGTTCGGCTTTGGCTCGGACGGGTGTTTTTTGGGGAGAGCGGAAATGGGACAGTCCAGCCGGTTTTAGCGGCTGTAGTTGGGAGCTTCTTTAGTGATCACTACATCGTGCGGATGGCTTTCGGCCATAGAAGCAGCGGTAATCCGGATAAACTGTGCTTCTTCCTGAAGGGTGAGAATGTCTTTAGCACCGCAATAGCCCATACCGGCACGCAGGCCGCCTACAAACTGCTGTACCACTTCATAGAGATGGCCTTTGTAAGGCACCCGGCCCACGATGCCTTCCGGCACCAGCTTTTTGATATCGGCTTCCACATCCTGAAAATAGCGGTCGCTGCTGCCTTCTTTCATGGCTTCTACCGAGCCCATGCCACGGTAGCTTTTGAATTTACGGCCTTCGTAGATAATGGTTTCGCCCGGACTTTCTTCCGTTCCGGCAAAAACGCTGCCGGCCATCACGCAGGAAGCACCGGCCACAATGGCTTTTACGAGGTCGCCCGTATAGCGAATGCCACCGTCGGCAATCACCGGCACGCCCGATTTCTTAAGCGCCTGCGCGGCTTCCATGATAGCCGTTAGCTGGGGCGCACCGGCACCGGTGACCACGCGCGTGGTGCAGATGGAGCCTGGTCCGACGCCCACTTTTACGGCATCGGCGCCGGCCTCGGCAAGGGCGAGCGCGCCGGCTGCGGTGGCTATATTTCCGGCGATTACCGGCAGGTTTTTGAATGCAGCTTTTACGCGCTTCACGGCCTCTATCACGCCCCGGCTGTGACCGTGTGCCGAATCGAGGGTAATCAGGTCCACGCCCGCTGCTACCAGTGCTTCCACGCGGTCGAGCACATCGGCGGTAATGCCGACGGCCGCGCCTGTAAGCAGCCGTCCCATGCTGTCTTTGGCCGCGTTGGGGTGACTTTTGAGCTGCAGGATATCCCGGAAGGTAATCATCCCTTTGAGCATCCCGTCTTTGTCAACGATCGGAAGCTTTTCAATCTTGTATTTTTCCAGGATTTCTTCGGCCTGGGCCATAGTGGTGCCCTGCGGGGCGGTAATCAGCTTTTCTGCCGTCATAGCCTCCCGCACCTTGCGGTTGTTATCTTTCTCGAAGCGCAGGTCGCGGTTGGTGAGGATACCCACCAGTTTGCCGCTGGGTTCGATCACCGGGATGCCGCCAATGCTATTGTCGCGCATCATGCGGCGGGCGTCGCCCACGGTGGCATCGGGATGCAGCGTGAGCGGATCGATGATCAGGCCCGACTCGGAACGCTTCACTTTGCGCACCTGTTCGGCCTGCTTTTCGATGCTCATGTTTTTGTGCAAAATGCCGATACCGCCTTCGCGGGCCAGGGCAATAGCCAGGCGCGACTCGGTGACCGTATCCATTGCAGCGGATACGAGCGGGATGTTGAGCCGGATGTCGCGGGTGATGTGGGTTGCGAGCGATACGTCGCGGGGCAGTACCTCACTGTATGCAGGTACCAGCAATACGTCGTCGAAGGTGAGTCCTTCGCCGTAAAACTTCGATTTTGCAGCCATGTGCGAAGGTAAGGTGCGCCGGGATTTCCGAAAAAAAATATCGGCCGTATCGTTCCGTAGTTTTTGGATATTCCTTTCTCCTGCGCTTATCTTGTTGTCCTGTATCTTTTATTAACGTGAATCTTGGTTTAAAGACGTTGGTTTTGAGTACGTCATGTGTTTTTATGCGGCCTTGCTCAAGTAGTTTTGAGCACCGGGTATAAAAACATGGGGCTTGGTGGGCAGATATTGATAGGCGA
>JAEVZP010000132.1 GCA_023392185.1 Bacteroidota bacterium | reverse complement strand
AATGCGGTGTGCCGTTGGAAAGGTTGTTGTCGTCGTCGTCAGCCAGCAGGGCGGATACCAGTACTTTCCGGTACACGGCGGCTTCGTTTCCGGCATGGCCGTCGGCCAGGCTGTAGAAAGCTTCAACAAAAAGCGGGCGCATACTGTCCACACTGCCCAGGTTTTGAGCTACATTCCACCAGGCGCCGGCAATCATTTCGCCGTCGGCATGTACTTCCCCCTGGATATTCACCGGTAATTGCTTTGGCGCGCCGTCGTAGCGGCGGATCACCGAGCCATTGCCCAGCGCACCGTCGCCAATGATAGGGGCTTTGGAGAGCAGCATCGCCCACACATCGGCATAGCCTTCGTTGAGCGCGCCGTTGTACATCCTTCCGCCACCAAACTGATTGTAGAAACGTTCGTTGATGCCGTGGCCGTACTCGTGATAAATAATGTCGGCAAAGCCTGCCAGAGACGGACAGCCGCCGCCGGCAGCAAAGAAGTTGATGGAACTGCCGTTGTAGAACGCGTTACACGTAGCGCTTGTAATGTCCACATTGGTGGGCAGCTGCACGTCCATACGGGTGAAGGTGGGCAGTTGCTCTTTTACAAAGTCATGGATGCGGGTAACGTGGTAGTAAGCATTCTGATGGTTGATATCGTCGGTGCGGATGATCGTATCACCAGTACCGGAAAGACTGACGGTCATGATGGGCGTGATACCATTGCTGCCACCGATATTCACCTTCGACCAGCGTCCCTGCAAGGGCAGGTCGAGCGTAGCGGGCGGAGTGATGCCCGGGGCGGCTACGAAGCCATTGAGGTCAGTAAAGAGGTTGGTGCCGCCGATCGGCACCTGCAAGTCCGGAAAAACCACCGTGTCGGTCGGATCAATAGGCCGCAGCGGTTTGATTTTTCCTTTAAGGGTCAGATTCAGGTCATTGCGGGTGCGGTTATGGCGCAGCAGCAGCTCTCCGGTCATGGCGCTGATATAGCCTTCATATACCGCGGGCGTTTGTCCATCCTCACTGATGCCGTCGGCCGTGAATGGATAAGCAGGCTGCATGAGCAGGCGGCCGTCGGCACCGGTTTCCGGCATCCACACCCATTCCGGATTCATGACAATGTTGCGGATGACCTCGCCGGCATGGGGCCGGGCAGCAGCGGCTTTTTCAACCGCACCCGGCGTCAGCAGGGGCTGCGGATTGTTTTCGGGCGTGGCCGGAGCGGCTACCTGCAGGCGCACCAGCGTACCATCCGGTGCAAACTGAAAACGCAGATGGGAGAAAAGCGCTTCGCGGCCCTCGATGGCACGGCTGAAGTTGATGTAAGTGAACCTGGCGGTGGTCACATTGCTGACGACTGACCACTCGCGTGGCAGGATGCCAGCTTCGCGCAGGCGGCCGTTGAGAAAGCCTTGTGCCCGTTCGAGCGGGTTGTTTCCGGAAAGCTGCAGAGGGCGGCCATAGGCGTCGATACCGGAAAGGTCGGCTGTGCCGTTGGCGTCCAGATGCCAGTCAGGAAAAGATTTTTCAAAAGCAAGCCGGCCGGGAGTAGGGACAGGCACAGTGCGGGTCTGGGCAACAACGCTCAGAGCAGTCAGCAGGACTGCCGACAACAAGAAAGTATTTTTCAAGCGCTTCGGTTCGGGATGGATTGTAAATGAGAAACTGCGAATTTAACCCTTTTGCCCCAGCGCGGAGGTTAAGGTTTACTCAAAGAATAACAATCTATAAAATATGACAGAAAGATTACAGGGACTTCTGGTGTGCACTGAAGCCGCATGCGGATGGTAATTTCAAAGCAAGCCGGCATTCAAATCAGCAGGGAAAAGCCCCTGACCGAGATCCGCAATTCCCGGAAATTATTCATCAAAATCAATCATTATATTGAGCCGTAACTTTTCAACAAAATTCTCTTTTTGACAAGTTCAGGGTGCCGACAAGTGTGTGTCCTAAACCGATTGGGAAGGTTATTCCTGCAGAAGCCTTTCTGCTGTCTAGACCCGGAAATCCTGTTCCAGAATGTGCTCCAGGCAGTATTCTGCCACTGCCGTGATGGTGAGAAATGGATTGACGCCAATGGTTCCGGGAATCAACGAGCCGTCCACTACATACAGGTTCTGATGCCCGTTGAGTCGCCCGAAGGCATCGGTCGCGGCACCCAGCGCCACGCCGCCCAGTGGGTGATAACACACATCCGGTCCCCAGCCGTTGTGAAACAAGAGGTGCGCGCGCGTGCCGCCGTTGGCCTTGTTCATCTTCTTGATAAAAAACTTTGCGTTGCGCAGCATCGGGGCGGTGTTCTCGTCGCTCCAGCGCAGGGTCAGGCGATCAGCCGCCGTATCGTAGCCCACATGGTCCAGCTGGGGCACGCGGTTGAGCATAAGGTAAAGCGTGGTCGCCGCGTTGAGGCCCATCGGCAGCGGCGCAATCTCGGTAAAGAAAGGATGCTCCGGATCGTCCCAGTTGTCGATGCCGCCCACCGGAATGGTGGAATGGTTGAGGCCGGTGCCCCCGGAAAAGGCGTTCACCCAGTTGCGTCCGGTCATAAAATTGCCGTTGTTGCCCCATTTCCGGCCCACCTGGTCGTCGATTGGGAGGCCCTTGCGTGCGGCCGAGCGGAGGAGCAGTTTCAGCGTTCCCATCACACCGGCGGCCAGAAACACTTTTGGCGTATGAATGGTTTTTCGGGCAACCTCGGCACCGGAGGTGTTGATCACTTTCACATCGAGTGTGTAGGTGTCGTCGCTGTTGCGGGTCAGATGTTCTACTTCGTGGAGGTCGAGGATTTCGAGGTTGCCGGTAGCGGCGGCTTTTTTCAGATAGCTTTTATCGAGCGACGCCTTGCCGTAGTTATTGCCGTAGATCACTTCGCCGGCCAGCGCCGAGCGGGGCACATCGCCCCGGCATTCGGCTTCCATGTAGTCAAAATCATAGACATTGGGCACCCGCACGGTTTTAAAACCGGCAGCGCGAGCCTGTTCTTCGCCTACGCGGCTGAATTTATACCAGCGGCAATCGGCCAGAAATGCTTCGCTCGCCACATTGACCTGCAATTCCTTTTGCACCAGCGGGAAATACTTTTCGTAGAAAACGGCGTCGTTGAGCTGCGGCAGGATTTCCCGGAAATAATCGCGCCTGGGCAACACGGCCATGCCGCCGTTGACGAGCGAACCGCCACCCACACCGCGCCCCATCCAGATTTTAATATTGTCAAAGTCCCAGCGGTCGAGCGCGCCGGTAAATTTCTTTAAGGGAAAGAGGTTGAAAAACGGTGCAATCGTGCGGTTGCGCAGCCAGGCGGCGCTGTTGCCGGGATGCAGCATGGTAGAAAATTTCTGGCCCGACTTTTCCCAATTGAGGCCCATTTCCAGCAGGGTTACTTTATGCCCTTTTTCGGCCAGCCGCAGGGCTGCTACTGCGCCGCCATAACCGGAGCCGATAACAATTACTTCTTTTTCCTCCGTTTTTTCTTTGGGCAGCGACCGGTGGATTGCTTCTTGAGCAACGCCTTTTGCGAGGCCGGAAAGGAGAAGTGCGCCGGAGGCCAGCGCTGCATTTCCCAGAAAGGTTTTTCGGTTCATGACAGCGGTTTGGCAAAAACCATACTAATGGGGATTGTCTGTATAGAAGGTTGTTTTTATTTTTAGGGGGTGCTGTGGCCTTTTATCAAAGTCGTTAAAACCACCGGCGGCGGATAGTAGAGCCGGACTTGCTTTTCCAGGTGGTTGCTTCACCCAGGCTTTAAAGCACCTCAAAAGGCCTTGTTTTCCGGAAAATAAGGCCTTTTGGTAGTTTGAGCGCCCTCCGCTTTTTCACCTTTTCCAACCAAATGGAGGGTAGCGCGCCGCAGGAATCCAGCGAAGCACAAAAGATCTGCCTTGTTGACCTAACCTGTATGCTGACCTCCTTTTCCCCGGATTCCGCCTTTCGGCGGAAGGGCCAAACGAGAATGGAAAAGTGCTGAGATCGATAAAAAACCAGTTGTCTCTCGTTTTGTCACCCCGCTGAAAGGCGGGGTCTCCCAACCACATTGTTTTTCCCCCCGGCGCACCGCTTTGCAGGACGTCGCATGATAAGCGCAGGGATGTCTGTTATAACGTGAATCTTGGTTTAAAGACGTTGGTTTTGAGTACGTCATGTGTTTTTATGCGGCCTTGCTCAAGTAGTTTTGAGCACCGGGTATAAAAACATGGGGCTTGGTGGGCAGATATTGATAGGCGA
>JAEVZP010000106.1 GCA_023392185.1 Bacteroidota bacterium | reverse complement strand
AATTTAGTTTTGTAGAAGAAGGCACCGGCGAACCCCTGGTTTTGCTCCACGGGCTGTTTGGCGCGCTCAGCAATTTCCGGGATCTGGTGGAACATTTCCGGAAAACCCACCGCGTCATCATCCCCATACTGCCGCTCTTCGACCTCGGCCTGCTGGATACCACGGTAGGCGGACTGGCCAAGTTTGTGACCCGTTTTATCGAGTCGCGCGGCTTGGGGAAAGTGCACCTGCTGGGCAATTCCCTCGGTGGCCATGTGGCGCTGGTGTACACCCTCAAAAATCCCGGGAAAGTAGCTACCCTCACGCTCACCGGTTCTTCCGGCCTTTTTGAAAACGGCATGGGCGAGACCTATCCGAAGCGTGGCGATTATGAATACATCCGCAACAAAACGGCGCTTACCTTTTACGACCCGGCCATGGCCACCAAAGAGCTGGTGGATGAAGTGTACAGCATCACCAACAACCGCGTGAAGGTGCTCAAAATCATTGCCCTTGCCAAAAGCGCCATCCGCCACAACCTCGGCGACGAGTTGCAGGACATCCAGGCTCCCACCTGTCTCATCTGGGGGCAAAACGACACGATTACGCCGCCCATGGTGGCCGAGGAATTTAAAAAGCTCATTCCCAACTCGGAACTGCACTGGATCGACAAGTGCGGCCATGCGCCGATGATGGAAGTACCCGGCGAGTTTAACAAGATTCTAAGCGACTTCCTCGCCCGCCACACCGTATCTTGAAACGGCTTTGAAGCGCTGATTTCCGGAATTAAAAGCGGGACAGCGCCGGGCATTTTGAGAGACAAAAACTACGACTGATCTTGGCCTTGCTCGAACAACTGATAGCGCCCTCGGTGCCCACGCTGCAACGCAGCGATACGGGCAATGACGCGCTGCAATTGATGGATGACGTTCACCTCTCGGAGATTCCGCTGGTGGAAGACGGAAAATACCTGGCGCTGGTGCGCGAGCAGGATGTGCTGGAATCCACCCGCGCTGCCGGGCCGCTGGCCGAAGCCGAGGAACTGACGGCGTACCGGCCGGCGATCTCCATGCGCAGTCATCCTTACGAAGTGTTGCGGGTGTTGCATTCCCAAAACCTCGCCGTGATTCCGGTGGTGGGTTCCGAAGACCATTATCAGGGCGCTATCACCCGCGCCGATTTGCTGGATTATTTGGTAGAAACCTCCGGCATCGACAACCCCGGCGCGTTGATTGTGTTGGAAATGGACCCGCGCAATTACAGCCTCAGCCGCATCGCCAGCATCTGTGAGCAGGAAGAAATTACGGTGCTTTCCAGCCGGATCTTTACCAACCCCGATACCCAGTTGCTGGAAGTGACCCTGAAAACAAACCGGATGTCGCTCGGCGGACTGGTGCAGTCGTTTGAGCGCCATAATTATTACGTGAAAGAAGTGCATGGCGACCACTCCGGCGCCGACGACCTGACCGACCGCTATGACAATCTGATGGCGTATCTGAATGTTTAAAAGTTGATGTTTTGGGCGTGCCCCTCCGCTTCGCTACGGGTCGGGCTTTCGGCTCTTGTCATCCTGAGCTTGTCGAAGGATCTATCCCTCACGCGAATAAAGACACCCGTCAGGTTTCAAAAACCTGACGGGTGTCTTTATTTTCCGGAAAAACCTATAAGGTTTCAAAAACCTTATAGGTTTGGGTCTGGATTTCCGGAAATTTGCAGCTTCGAAAGGGCCATTTCCGACCCATTTATAAAGCCATTGGGAAAGAATTTCACCCGTCCCGTTTTTAAAACCGGACGGGTGAAATTCTTTCCGGAAATTTGCAGTCTCAGGCTTCCCGTTCTGGTGAATCCATTGAGCCATTTTCAAATTGAGCTGTTGAGCCATTAGTATTTATGATTGCGATTGACAACGTGCTGCTGTCCGACGACGTGATTGAAGCCCATTTTGTGTGCGACCTCGACCGCTGCCTCGGCGGCTGCTGCGTGGACGGCGACTGCGGCGCGCCCCTTACCGATGCTGAAGCGGCCGTCATGCCGGAAATCTATGCCGACATCAAGACCATGCTGCCGGAACACCACATCCGCGCCGTAGAAGAGCAAGGCATTGTGGTGTGGGACGACGAACACGGCCACGTAACGCCTACCGTCCACGGCGGCATCTGCACTTACGCGATTACCGACGAGAAAGGCATTGTAAAATGCGCTATTGAACGCGCCTACGCCGAAGGCAAAACGGTGCACCAAAAACCTATTTCCTGCCACCTGTTTCCCCTGCGCATTACCGTGAGCGAAGGTTTTGAAGCCGTGAACTACGAGCCCCGCAAAAAGCTGTGTCGCCCGGCCTGCAAGCTGGGGGCTAGGCTCAAAATTCCGGTCTATCAGTTTTTGAAGGATGCACTGGTGCGCAAATACGGATTGGACTTTTACGAAGCGCTGGATGCGGTAGCGAAGCGCGAGAAGGGAAGCGAAGCGGATTGAATTTTCCGGAAATTCCGGGACTCTATTTGGAAACATAGGGTAACGAAAAAGGGATTTGTAGCGGGCGGGCCTTCGACAAGCTCAGGCTGACAACTGACCAACAGCCACAGGTAACCCATAAACAGCTACTACTGTTCTCCGTCATTGCGGGCTCGACCCGCAATCTCTATGTCCAGAACCATTTTCCGGAAATCAGTCTTTCTTTCCGGAAATGATTTCCTGCCATTGGTCTCCACACCCGTTACGATTCTTAATATTTACACAAGACTGTCAATTCCCACCCGGCAGCCCTTTAAATATGGCCGATAATCGGGAACTTTGCGCGCCCGAATGCCTGCGCGAGGGTTGGTCTTAGATGCAGTCGTTCGTAAGGATTACCGGACTCATCATGACCCCAACAAACGAAACCCACACCACAGATATTTGCATTATCGGCGCCGGCCCCGTGGGCCTTTTTGCCGTTTTTGAAGCCGGCCTGCTGAAAATGCGCTGCCACCTGGTGGACGTACTGCCGCAGGTGGGCGGCCAGCTGTCGGAGATTTATCCCCAAAAACCGATCTACGACATTCCCGGCTATCCGGAAGTGAAAGCGCAGGAATTGGTGGACAATCTGATGAAGCAGATTGAGCCGTTTAAGCCGTCCTTTACCCTCGGCGAGCGCGTAGAGCAAATCAGCCGCGACGAGGAAGGTACTTTTACCCTCACCACCAACGACGGCACCCAAATTCACAGCAAGGTGATTGTAATCGCCGGTGGACTGGGCTGCTTTGAGCCGCGCAAACCTGCCGTGGAGCGCCTGGAAGATTTTGAAGGCAAGGGCGTGGCTTACATCGTGAAAAACCCGGAAACCTTCCGCGACAAAGAAGTGGTGCTGGCCGGCGGCGGCGACTCGGCGCTGGACTGGACGATTTACCTTTCCAACATTGCTTCTAAAGTCACGCTCATCCACCGCGGCGAAACCTTCCGCGGCGCGCCCGACTCGGCGGAAAAAGTGTTTCAGCTGGCCTCCGACCGCAAGATTGACCTCATTCTGAAATCCAACATCTCTAAAATCGACGGCAACGGCCGCCTGCGCGAGGTGTACGTGACCGACGATAAGAAAAACGTGAGCGTGCTGAAAGCCGACTACCTCGTGCCGCTCTTTGGCCTGAGTCCGAAGCTGGGACCGATTGCCGACTGGGGTCTCAACATTGAAAAATCGGCGATTGCGGTGGATACGTTTGATTATTCCACCAACGTGCCGGGCATCTACGCCATTGGCGACATCAACACCTATCCCGGAAAGCTGAAGCTGATTCTGAGCGGTTTCCACGAAGCGGCGCTGATGGCGCAGAGCGCGTTTAAGCACGTATATCCCAACCAGCATTTAAGCTTTAAATACACCACGGTAAACGGCGTCAACGCGTTTTAACTTTGTGGGCAAAACGCTTTTTTGCCCATGATGATTCCCGTTACCATTGAAGACCGCAACGGCGCGCGGCAGGTGATTGAAACGCCCGACGACATGAACCTGAGCCTGATGGAAGCCTTGAAGGCCCACGGCTACAACATCCTGGCGACCTGCGGCGGCATGGCCCTGTGCGCCACCTGCCACGTGCAAGTGCTGGAAGGCGGCGACAACCTGCCCCCGGTAAGCGACGCCGAGCTGGACATCCTGGATACGCTGCCCGATGCGACCGACCAAAGCCGGCTGGCCTGTCAGCTGCGCATGAGCGAGGATTTGGAGCACACGACGTTTAAAATCTGCGGCTCGGAAGAAGAGTAAATAGTATTTGGATTCAGCAAGACCGGGTGGTTTTTTGGAAAGAAATTTCCGGAAATCCGCCCGGTTTTTTTAATGGAACGCGGATGACGCGGATTGTTACGGATAAGAACGGATTTCTATCGGCATCCGTGTAAATCCGTCTGTATCTGTTTTATCCGCGTTCTATTGCGAGGGCGTGTGCAGCCCTTCCCCACTTCCTACCTTTGCAGGCCATATGACTGCCCTGCCCAATCACCTTTCCCTAGAAGATTTACCCGACCTGCTGGCCGAAGACCGCATTCAGCTTTCCGACGACGCCGCCGACCGTATCAACGCCAACCGCGCCTTTCTGGACGCCAAGCTGCAAAAAGGCGAAACGTTCTACGGTATCAACACCGGTTTTGGGTCGTTATGCAACGTTCGCGTCGCGCCGGAAGAACTGTCGCAGTTGCAGGAAAACCTCGTGCGCAGCCACGCCTGCGGCATGGGCGACGAAGTGCCGGAAGAAATTGTGCGGCTGATGCTGTTGCTGAAAATCCACGGACTGAGTCAGGGCTACAGCGGCGTGCGGACGGCCGTTGTGGAGCGCCTGGTGCAGTTCTACAGCCTCGGCATCACACCGGTGATTTACGAGCTCGGCTCGCTCGGCGCATCGGGCGATTTGGCCCCGCTGGCCCACCTTTCGTTGCCGCTTTTTGGGGCGGGCGAAGTGCGGATGAACGGAGAGAAAATAAAGGCAGAAGAAGCCCTGCGCCGCGCCGGACTGGAACCCTTACCGCTGGCGGCTAAAGAAGGCCTCGCCTTGCTGAACGGTACGCAGTTTATGAGCGGTTACGGCTGCTGGGCCTTGCTCACGGCACGCCGATTATCGCAGTGGGCCGACGTGATTGCCGCCCTTTCCGCCGAAGCCTTTGACGCCAAAAAAGAACCGTATCGTGCGCCCTTGCACCGCGTGCGCCCGCATCCCGGTCAGGTAGAAACCGCCGCGCAGATGATGCGCCTGTTGCAGGGCAGCGAATTGCAGGAAAAGGAGAAAGTTCAGGTGCAGGACCCGTATTCCTTCCGCTGCGTACCGCAGGTCCACGGCGCAACCAAAGATGTGCTCGACACCGTCGCCCGCGTACTGGAAATTGAAATCAACTCCGTTACCGACAACCCGATTGTTTTTCACGACGAAGACGCCATTCTGAGTGGCGGCAACTTCCACGGCCAACCGCTGGCGCTGCACCTGGATTTTCTGGCAATTGCCATGGCCGAACTGGCCAATATCTCCGAGCGCCGCACTTACCTGCTCGTTTCCGGACAGCGCGGCCTGCCGCCGTTCCTCGCCCCCGACGCGGGCCTGAACAGCGGTTTTATGATTGCACAATACACCGCCGCCGCCATTGTGAGTCAGAACAAAGGCCTTTGTACGCCCGCTTCGGTGGACAGCATTGTGAGCAGCAACGGTCAGGAAGACCATGTGAGCATGGGCGCCAACGCGGCCACCAAACTGCGGCGCGTGCTTCAGAACGTGCAGCGCGTGTTGGGCATTGAGTTGCTCACCGCTGCGCAGGCACTGGAATTCCGCCGTCCGGGCAAAAGTTCGCCCGCTTTGGAGCGCGTGTATGATCTTGTGCGCAGTCAGATTCCGTTTATGGACAAAGACCGCATTTTGCACGACGATCTTGTGGCCGCCGAAGCGTTGCTGGCCCTGCCGGCTGATTATTAAGCACCGCTTTTTCCGGAAATTTCCGGAAATCAAAGGGGCTCGGCATAGGCTTTGCCTATGTCGTTCTATCCCGCAGGCTTTGCCTGCAATAAACGTACAGGCAAAGCCTGCGGAATAACGCGACGAAAGCGCAACTTTCGCCGAACGGATTTCGCCGAACAAAGGCAATTTCCGGAAATCAACGGTTATTTTTACAATTCTCTATCCTTTCTAATCCCTTCCTCACTTATGAAAAACCTTTGGCTCACACCCGCCGCTCTTTCGCTGGCCTTGCTGGCATCCTGCACCAGTACGACCACCGAAAACAAAGAAGTAAATAGCACCACTGTGGTTGCGCCAACTGACAGCACACCTGTAGCAGGTTCCGGAATCAGCTTTGTGGAGGTGCCGCAATCGCCCGATTTTCCGAACGCTTCGCTGGCCGTCAATAGCGTCACGTCTGCCCCGTCCGGCACTGATTCGGCAAAGGTGAAATTTCTGTTTACCGTCAATGGCTACGAGCTGAAAGCCCAGACGGCGGACGCTTCCACCAAAGGCTGCAACAACTCGGCGCAAGGCCAGCACATCCATTTTGTACTGGACAACAATCCGTATGTAGCGCTTTACGAACCGAAGCACGAAGCGACCGTAGCGAAAAATTCAGAGCATTACGCCATGTGTTTTCTGAGCCGGTCGTATCACGAGTCGGTGAAGGAAAAGAAAGCGGGCGTGTTGGTGCATTTCAAGGTGGATGAAGCCGGAAAAGTGCAGTTGCTGGGCAATCCGTCCGAGCCGATTTTATTTTACAGCCGCCCCAAAGGCGATTATTTGGGCAAAGACACCGCCAACGTTCTCCTGGATTTCTATGTCTGGAACGGCACGCTGGGCGACAACCTGAAAGTAGTTGCCGATGTGGAAAACACCAAGACCGGCGTGAAAGGCAGCCACACATTTACCGACTGGAAACCGCGTTTTGTAGAAGGCCTCGGAACGGGCGTGGCGCGCGTAAAACTCCGGATGGTGGACGGTTCCGGAAATCTGGTGGCCGGTCCGCAAAGCGAAGTAACGCGGGAGAATGTTCGGTTGGCGGCGGCGGAGCCAATGCCATAGCGGAAGGGCATTCATTCACAGAAAACACAGAGGGTGACAGAGGCCTAAGGGCCTGCCGGGACGCCCCTCGTGTTCCTCTTAAATGAAGTAACAGGTTTTCTCTCGGATTTAGCAAAAGCACAAAAAGCATTTGGAGATGGCGGGTCAAGCCCGCCATGACGACCGGAAAACAGCCACAAGTGCTCTATCAGTAGCTCTGAGCGTTCTCCGTCACTGCGGGCTTGACCCGCAGTCTCCATCTTCCGTACAACCTGTTTTAAACTTCAAAGGGTTAAGAAATGACTTTTTATACGATGACCACAACTGAATTTATAAAGCTCTCCCTTGCCGAAGACACTGGTCCCGGCGATTATTCTACGCTCGCCGCTATTGACGCCGGGGCGCAAGGCCGGGCTGTGTTGAAAGTAAAGGAGAAAGGCATTCTGGCGGGTATGGCGCTGGCAGAACAGATTGTCCATTTCTTAGAGCCGGAAGCGCGTTTTGATTTCCGGAAACGGGACGGTGACGCCGTAGAAGTGGGCGATATTGCTTTTGAACTGGACGCCCGGGTGCATACCATTTTGCAGGCCGAGCGGCTGCTGCTCAACTGTGCCCAACGCATGAGCGGCATTGCTACCTTGACGAATCAGTACGTTTCCAAAATCAAAGACTACAAGGCGAAGGTGCTGGACACCCGGAAAACGACCCCGCTTTTCCGGAAATTTGAGAAAGAAGCGGTGCGCATCGGCGGCGGCCACAATCACCGCATGGGTCTCTATGATATGGTGATGCTCAAAGACAACCACATTGACTTTTGCGGCGGCATCGCCAAAGCACTGGAGCGCACGCGTGCTTATTTGCAAAAGGAAAACCTCTCCCTGAAAATAGAAATTGAAACCCGCAGTCTGGACGATGTGCGGCAGGTACTGGACGCGGGCGGGGCCGACCGCATTATGCTGGACAACTACGCGCCCGCGCAAGTAGCCGAAGCGGTAGAACTGATCGCAGGCCGCGCGGAAACTGAAGCGTCGGGTGGCATTCAGCTCGAGAATATTGTTTCTTATGCTCAAACCGGGGTAGATTTTATCTCCGTTGGTGCGGTGATTCACCATGCGGTGAGTCTGGATTTGAGTTTGAAAGCGCAGTTGCGGTAGCGGCGCTGTTGGGTTAAAAGCCCATTCCTTACCGAGAGCAGTTTCCGGAATCATCTTCCAGCAAAAAACGCTGTGCTTTCCTTTCCGGAAAACACAGCGTTTTTTTATAAAAAAGGTTGCTTTACGCCGCGGCCTCTGCGAGGTGTTTGCTTTCTGCTTCCTGACGGGCGGCGCGCTTTTGTGCATGGGCCAGGGCCGCTTCGCGCACCCAGGCACCGTTTTCCCAGGCGTTGCGGCGCATCTCAAGACGCTCGCGGTTGCAGGGTCCGTTGCCTTTTACCACATTCCAGAATTCTGTCCAATCAATCTCGCCATAATCGTAGTGACCGCGCTCCTCGTTCCATTTCAGGTCCGGGTCCGGAACGGTCAGGCCAAGGAATTTGGCTTGTTCTACCGTTACATCAATAAATTTCTGGCGCAGTTCGTCGTTGGTGAAACGCTTGATTTTCCAGCGCATGCTTTGCTCCGTGTTGGGCGAGTTGTCATCCGGCGGGCCAAACATCATCAGCGAGGGCCACCACCAGCGGTTCAGCGCGTCCTGTGCCATCTTCTTTTGTACTTCCGTACCCTGCGCCAGGCGCATGATCGCTTCAAAGCCCTGGCGTTGGTGGAAGGATTCTTCCTTGCACACCCGGATCATGGCGCGCGCATAAGGGCCGTAGCTCGTGCGGCACAGGGGAACCTGATTCATAATGGCTGCGCCGTCTACCAGCCAGCCGATTGCCCCCATATCCGCCCAGGTAATCGTCGGGTAGTTAAAAATAGAGGAGTATTTTGCCGTGCCGTTGTGCAGCTGTTCCAGCATCTGATCGCGGGTAATACCCAGTGTCTCGGCGGCGGAATACAGATACAATCCGTGCCCGGCTTCATCCTGCACTTTAGCCAGCAACACCGCTTTGCGCTTCAGGGAAGGTGCGCGGGTAATCCAGTTGCCTTCCGGCAGCATTCCAACATACTCGGAGTGGGCGTGTTGGGAAATCTGTCGGATCAGGGTTTTCCGGTATGCGTCCGGCATTTCATCGCGCGGCTCGATAAAGGAGTCGGCGGCAATTTTGGCTTCAAAAGCCTCGTTGACAGCATTCATAATTTTCCTTTTTTGTTCCAGACTTTAAAGATACGAAAAGGGCTGTTCAGAAAGGAGATCTATGCCTATACTTTAAGATTTTAAGCAAGCGTAAAGCATCCTTTAAAAAGCTCTTATGGGGTCAGAATTTTCCGGTATTCTGTCGGTTTTTCCAGCAGGGAAACCGCCTTGTCGTAGTCTGGATCATTGCGCAGGCCCTGAACGATGCGTCCCTTCTGATAATAGTATCGGCTGGCAATTTCGCCTTCCAGAATCCGCTTGATTTCGGTTTTCTGCCGGTTCAGGTCGGTACGCTTGTCATGCGCCAGCTTGTTGCTCAGTGCTGTAAATTCGCCTTTGGCAGCTGTGTAGGTGCCTTCGCGGGTGGCTACGGCTTGCAGCGAATCAAACAGTTCGTCGGCCTGCGTGCGGTAGCGGAAGTTTTTCTTGTCGAGAAAGGAAGCAAAAGCATCAAAGTCGGCATCGCTCACGGCAAACTGGCCCGGCGCAGCAATGGATTTGTGATCTTTATTATACTGTGTGGCCCAGTCGAAGAGGAGTCCTTTGGTATAGAGAGCCACAATGAGGCGCGAAGGAACGCTGTCTTTCACCCGTACATCCGGCTCTACGCCGCCGCCGCTTTTCACCAGTCGGCCGGCGGCCGTCTTGTAGGTTTTCTTCAGCGAATCGGGGATGTTGCTCACCTTGCCGTCGGCGCTGCGGTGGCTGTAGTCGAGCTGCTGAATGCAACGGCCCGAGGGGGTATAGTAGCGCGCGGTCGTAAGCTTTAACTGCGCATTGTATCCGAGGCGGCGGGTTACCTGCACCAGCCCTTTACCATAGGATTTTTCTCCGATTACCACACCGCGGTCCAGGTCCTGCAGGGTGCCGGCCACAATCTCCGAGGCCGAGGCCGAAGCGCCGTTGATCAACACGGTTACCGGAATTTCGGTATCCCAGGGTGTACCCATCGTGCGGAACTCCTTATCCCAGTCTTCCATCTTGCCTTTGGTGCTCACCACCAGTTGGCCACGATCGACAAAAAGATTGCAAAGATTGACGGCCTCGTCGAGCAGTCCGCCGGGGTTGTTGCGCAGGTCGAGAACCACACCTTTGAGCTTCGGCGCTTGTCCTTTAAGCGAGTCAAGGGCGTGGCGCACCTGCCGGGCACAATCTGGTGTAAACTGGGTAAGTTTTATATAGGCCAGGTCCTTTCCGGTGCCGGAAAGCCCGGCATAGGGCACGCTGCTGAGCGCAATCTGCTCCCGCGTCACCATTTTAACAGCCTCGTTTCCGGTAAAGGCATCTTTTATTTTGAGGGCCACCGGCGTCCCGGCAGCGCCTTTGAGCAGTTGGGTAATGTCTTCCAGCGTCCGGTTGCGCACGTCCTGATTGTCTACGGCCAGCACGATGTCTCCCGGATGCAGGCCGGCGCGCATAGCAGGCGTGCCTTCGTAGATCTCGCCAATCACCACATCGTCACTGCGCTTTTGCAGCGTGGTGCCGATACCGCCATAACGGCCAGTTGTCTGGAACTCATAGTCTTCGATATCCGACTCGGTAATGTAGTTGGTATAGGGATCCAGTTCGGCAAGCATGGCATCCACGCCTACTTTCACCAGCTTCCCCGGCTCGATCGGATCTACATAATAACCGTTGAGTTCCCGGAAAAGGGAGGTAAAGATGTCCAGATTTTTAGAAATCTCAAACATCGAATCCGCGCCTTTGCCGTGAATAAAGAGCCCCATAACAGCGGCTGCACCCGAGGCGAAGAGGAACCCGCGGCTGCGACGGGCTATGGTTTTGAACGAAAATTTCATTTGCTAAAAGAACCCCAAAAAACGTTTTTGGTTGGATGAAAAGTATGCCACCCCAATGTGGTGGTACAAATTTAACAGCGTATCTTTCAGATTATAGATTGGAACTTATCCACAACATCCGTAATTTTGAACGCAAAGATTTTCCTATGAAAAAACTTTTTCTCATTCTGCTTGCTTTGCTCTCTTTCGGGGGTTTGCAGGCACAGACTTTTGACGTGCAGTTTGGCGATACCAGCCTCGCTAATTACAGCCCCGGCCAGCAAGGCCTGAAGGTTTTGAACCCAATGCGTATCATCGGCGGTGCTTCTGCCCGTGTGCTCGAGTGGCGCTACCTGACGGATAATATCCCTTCGTCCTGGCAGGTAGAAGGCGTATGCGATAATGTGCTGTGTCACTCGCTTGCTGCGATCAAATCCGGCGGCTGGAATCGCACTGATACCATTACGCCCGGCACACCGGCTAATTTTTATTTCAGCCTGCTTAGCGTGCCAACCAACGGCGTGGGCATTCTGCGGGTAGAAATCCGGGATCCGCAAGCCCCCAGCTATACACGCATTGTCACTTTTATTGCCAACCGCTCGCCGCAGGGCATCTCCACAACCGTTCGGGTAGATGAAAACATCAAGGTGTTCCCCAACCCGGCCCGTGAATCGGTAAACGTGACCTTTGAAAACAACGACAACATCAAAACCATTGGTGTTTACAACCTGCTCGGTCAGCCGATCAGCATGTACCACACCGTAGGCAACAGCGCCAACATCCCGCTCAACGACGCACCTGCCGGTGTTTACTTCCTGCGGATGTTCGACGGCCAGGGCAAGATTGTAGCCACCCGCCGCTTTACCCGTCAGTAAGTCAGTTTTCAACAACAAACAAAAAGATCCGCGTTCTAACCGACGCGGATCTTTTTTGTTTGTTACCGACAAAGCGTTCCGCCGGAACGCGGGTCATAGCAGGCTGTTTGTGTTGCCCAAAAGGCCCTACTGCTATTTGCCGCCACTCTCTGGAAACAGAGATGGTTTCGGGAACGATTGCCTGGTGTTCTGTTAGCAGGCAGGCAAGCCGTTCCTGAGAAGCAGAACGGGTGGAAGCCGATTGTGTAGCCTGTAGCGGTAGAAATGGTATTGTTTCCGGAAATTTGCCCTAAAACAAAAGGCTGCTGGCCATGTGAAAAGGGTTGGGCAGGCCGCCTGCGCTTCTGAACAAAAAAAATCCATTGTGCTACCCGGCAGAGCGGACGACACAACGGATTTCCGGCGTTTTGAAAGAGGAGAAAGACTACTTCTTATCGGAATCTTTTTTATCGGGCACTTTCGCGCCTTCTTTGCGGGCTTCAGAAAGGCCGATCGCAATAGCTTGTTTTGGATCAGTGACTTTCTTACCAGAGCTACCGCTTTTCAATTTGCCTTCATGCATTTCGTGCATGGCTTCTTCTACTTTTTCGCCAGCTTTTTTACCATACTGTGCCATAGGGATAAGGGTTTTGGGGTGAAGGGAATAAAGCCTTTTGTTCAGGGGATCATGGGTGCGGAATCGTGCACAAAACCTTTGCCATCAACTCATCAGAGATGTGTATTTATAACTTTATCTCCGTTGGTTCCAAACCTTCGGCAGCGGTTTCGACGCTTTCACCCTGTTCCGGCCACACGAGTTTTTCCACAGCAAAGCCCAGGTCGCGTGCTTTTTGCAGATACGCTTCGCGCACCTCATCCGGCAGTTTTTTTTCACGGCTGAGGATCCACAGATAATCCCGGTTTTGACCTGCCACCAGCGCATGTTGGTATTGCGGGTCTATGGCAATCACATTATATCCCGCATAAAAAGGACCGAAAAAGGAAACCTTCAGCATCCCGGCATTTTCGGGGCCCGCCAGCACGGCGCGACCCACTGCTTTTACCTTTTTACCGGAGCTTTTGCGGCCTTTGTTGACTACTTTGATGCTGCCGTCGGCATTGCGCGAATATTTTGCCGTGGCGTGGTCCAGTCCTTTTTCGAACCGGTAATCAAAGCGGGCGATTTCATACCATTTGCCCAGGTAGCGGTCGAGATCGAAAGGTGTGACAGCCTCTACGCCTTCCGGAATGGTTTTGCGGCGGGACAGCAGGAAAGCAGCAACGCCTCCGGCCACCGCCAGCGCGCTGGCGGCGAGGGCCACCCGACGAACAGTTTTCTTTTTCATAGTGATAAAATTTCCGGAAAAACCGGGCCATCGGGCATCAAAGGATGGAGAGCAGGTTGGTGAGCAGGCCGAAAGCGCGGCAATCGGGCCCCAGGCCGCCGGCTCCGGGAGCTGCGACCTCTGCTTGGCTGGCAGGGTCTTTTTCTCTTTTAAAATCCAAATAACCTTTCGCTATGACCCCCCAAACCAGAAATGCCCTTATCGCCGGATTGGCCGGTGCTGCTGTGGTAACGATCCTGAACGAAACGACCCGCCGCTACGACGACGACGCGCCCCGCCTGGAGAAACTGGGCATGGATGCTGCCAACAAGCTTTTTGACAAAGCCGATCAGCCCGCGCCTACCGGAGAAAAGCTGTATTGGGGCACGCTCGTGGCCGACCTGGTGATGAACGGCCTCTACTACGCCGGCGCGGCATCCGGAAACAACAAAGCGGTCAAGACCACCGGTATGGGCCTGCTCGCCGGCCTGGGTTCGCTGATTCTTCCCCAAAAGCTGGGCTTGGTTACCGCCCCCACCACCCGCACGCCTAAAACCAAAGTAATGTCTACCAGCTACTATCTGCTGGGCTCCTGGGTCGCCGGTATGATCGCGCAAACCCTGAACAATAAAAAGCTGTTTGGCTAAATCCTTTTCAACCTTGTTTCTTAAAGCCCTGTTCTGCGACAGGGCTTTTTATTTTCGCAGCAGAACACATTGTGAACAGCCCTTGTTTTCCGGAAATTGCCGGGATTTCAATGCATGCTGGTAGCTGTTTGAAGTCGTTTTACAGACGTTTTTGCCTTTCATCGATCCGGTGCAGCCGTTTTTTATTTGCAGGGTCGGTTTTATAATCGACCTTTCAAATTCTTTCAAACAAAGGCGCTTCCTTTCCCTATGACTTCCAGAGAATGTATTGTATTGGCCGGTGGGCTGGGCACACGCCTGCGCGGTGTTATTGGCGAGGCACCCAAGTGTATGGCGCCGGTCGGCAGATATCCTTTTCTCTACTGGCTTTTCCGGTATCTCCACAAAGAAGGCTGCACTCGTTGTGTGTTGTCGCTGGGCTACCGGCACGAGGTGGTGCGGGACTGGCTCAAGACCGTGTCGCTTCCGTTTGAGGTGGATTATGTGGTGGAGCACGAGCCGCTGGGCACGGGCGGCGGCATGGCTCTGGCACTGGAACAATGCCGGGAGCCCAATGTTTCTGTGGTCAACGGCGACACCCTTTTTGATGCTTCGCTGGAGCGGCTGAATGCAGTGCATCAGGAGACCGGCGCAGTGGTGACACTGGCCCTGAAACCGATGATGGATTTTGACCGCTATGGTGTGGTGCAGATCGACGCTGCCGGAAAAATCCATGCGTTTGAAGAAAAACAACCGCGCGCGAAGGGCTTGGTCAACGGCGGCATTTATATCGTGGATCGCATTGCCTTTCTGGCCCACAATTTTCCGGAGCGTTTTTCTTTTGAGAAAGATTATCTGGAAACAGTTGTCGGTCGGGGCGTGCTGGCTGCAGGAGTAGCAAGCGGGTATTTTATAGACATTGGCGTTCCTGTGGATTATGAACGGGCGCAAACGGAAATTCCGGCTTTGTTTGGTTGATGAAAGGGCGGCCTGTTCGGGAAACAGGGGTGGCTGCCACCGCTTTCCGGAGAACTTGATTTGCACAAAAACTGACGACAATATATTTTAGCCGCTCATTTGACATTACAACCCATGAAAAAATATCTTTTGGCAGGCTGCCTCGGCGTTATCTGCCATGTAATGCCCGCACAGGCGCAGAATTCCGGAACGAAGTGGGAGTACAAGCAGATTTCCACCATCGAATCGGTAGTACCGGGCGGCCTGGGCCGTTCGCGCCTGCTGACCACCGACGACAACGGTCAGAATCTGGAGAAGGAACTGAAGAATTTCTACAGCATGGTGGGTATCAACTTCGAAAACATCACCAACAATGACCGGGTTATTGTGGCACGACTTAATGAAATGGCGCAGGACGACTGGGAGCTGTTTCAGGTAACGAGCGGCTCCAACATGCAACTGTCGCAGGGCAGCTCTTCCGGTGGCATTTTTATCACCCGGTACATCTTCCGGCGCCCCAGGAAATAAGGAGCCTTCTTTTGCGTAAAAAAGCCCTGCCGGATGCGTGCAGGGCTTTTTTATTCAAGGTGGATGGAAGGAAATGCAGAAGCCATAGGAAACAAAAAAGCCTTGCGAGATGCAAGGCTTTTTTTAAAGAAGAAGCTCCCCCTGTTGGACTCGAACCAACGACCCCCTGATTAACAGTCAAGTGCTCTAACCAGCTGAGCTAAGGAGGAAATTAATCGCCGCTCTCTTTCAAAAGCGGAGCGCAAAAATAAACATTTCCGGCAATCTGCCAAATAAAAAGGTCAGGAAAATTTTTTACGGCGCAAATAACCGGCGTTTTGCCACAGCAAACTGAAATCCCGGCCCGGCACATAATGCATCGCATATTGCCGGTTGAGTGCCGAAGCCACCAGCCCGGAAGGTACATAGCCCTTCACTACCTCCCAGGGCGGCAAGATGCTTTCCCGCACCGGGGGCAGCCCGGCAACGGCCGTTCCGCCATAACCTACAAAGGTCTTAGAACCCCACAGCACCGCCCACAGTGCCCCCAGCCAGCCACCCGGCGACCGGAAAAGCCAAAATGTAAACGGAACCAGCAAGAGCAAAACGGCAGCCGTAAGGACATCGAAAGTGCGCTTCTTGCGCCGGAACGACGGATCGGAAAGCCGGAACCGCAGATCAGCAGTATACAGGTCGCCGGCAGTGCTGCTTGAGTTCGATCCTACAAAGCCGGTCCGCCCAGGCAGGTAAATCTTGTAATCGTAGCGCGGGCCACACCGGGCCATGGCTTCAAACATCTCTTCATACGAAACATCGGCGGCGCAAAAGATCACCTCGCCCACGCCGGCTGTGGCCGCCAGCCCACTCAGGTCAGTGAGCGGTGCCAGCGCAGCTTCGCCCTCCCCCACCCGGCCTATGACCCGCGGCGCACCAGCGATTTTTTGCAGCGCACTCCGCGCCTCGGCAGCGCTTTTGCTGTTGCCTACAATCACTGCTTCACGGGCTGCAGCATCGTAGGGCACCTGACCGGTGACGCCCAGCTTTTGCAGGATCGCATGTGCCGCCAGCAAGGCCACCGTTCCGGTAATGCCGCCCAGAACGACTACGCCCCGCGAATACCGCATCTCCGGAGGCAGCAACCCATAGAATGCGAGCGCCACCACCGTGCCCACCAGCATGCCCCGCACCACCCGCAGCGGACGATACGTTGGGTCATAGGCGCCACTGAGGTAAAGCGAAAAAATCCAGGTGAGCAAATAGACCGGGTAGGTAAGCCACAACAGCCGGGCATCTACCGGCTCAATGCCTTTAACCGATATCACCCAAAAGCTTTGCACGGCAGCCAGGGTCAGCAACAGGATACCACCATCGATCAGGGGCAGCCGCAACCGCCGGAACAGTGCTTTCACGACGCCGAGCACCGCCCGGACGGCAATCCCGATGTGAAGCAAAAAGATAAACACACGCGCCGAGCCTTTGCTGTAATGCTTGCGTACAAAAGCTGCCAGCGCTTCATTGAAAATCCGGATATAGGAAAGCGTGGCCTTGCGGGTGCTTTCGCCTTTGTAGTGAATCAGGTTGGTTTGCGGAAAATAGATGTTCTGCCAGCCGCCCTGCGCCAGCCGGTAGTTCAGGTCCACATCCTCGCAATACATAAAAAAACGCTCGTCGAAGGCACCGCCGACCTGGTCGATGGCTTCGCGGCGTACCAGCATGCAGCAGCCGGAAAGCACCTCGGCAGGCGCGGTTTCATACTCGCCGATATGGGGCGCATAATAGCCGTTGATAAGCCGCGACTTCGGGAAAAACTTGTGCAGGCCAATGGTCTTGAACAAGGCAATGCTAAAAGAAGGAAAGCCTTTTTTGGCATCGGGGGCAAACTGCCCCTTCCCATCAATGAGGCGGGGGCCGAGTGCGCCGGCCTCCGGATGGGCTTCCATATAGGCCAGTGTTTTCCGGAAAAAATCTTCCGGCATCACGGTGTCCGGGTTCAGAAACAGGATGTATTTCCCCTGTGCTACCGCCACCCCCTGATTGTTGGCTTTGGAAAAACCGGTATTCTCCGGATTGGCAATCACCCGGATTTGCGGAAAGTGCGTCTGCATCCACGTCACACTGTCATCGGCCGAGGCATTATCCACCACAATCACTTCCACCGACAGCCCTTCCGCCGCCCGCAAGACCGAGTGGAGACACAGGTCCAGAAAATGGCGGACATTGTAGCTGACGATAATGACGGAAAGAAGCACAGCAAGGGCGAAATTAGGGCAAGCGTTGGAGCCCTGCGGGCGTTGGAGGCGTTGCCGTTGGAAAATGTTGGAGCCCTTCGGGCGTTGGATACTGTTAGCGTTGTATTTTGGAGTTACTCGTTGGATGATGTCAGCACTACGTGTTGGAGTTGCTTTGTAACGTTGGATACTCCTCAATCCCTGCGGGTGTTGGAAGGGATTTCTTAAAGAGGCTGTTTTCTTTTCAAACGTCGAAGGCTCCAACGTGAAACGCCAACGTCCCTTCGTGGCCTCAACAACGCGAAGCCTTAATTTTGCATTCTTATGAAAAACTTGCGTACCGTAGGGTTGGAAGAATTGCAGCAGGTGTTTGACGCGTGGGGCGAGCCCCGCTACCGCGCGGCGCAGGTGCACGACTGGATCTGGAAAAAACACGCTGCCGGCATCGAGGAGATGAGCAATCTGCCGCTGGCACTCCGCCAAAAGCTGGCAGCCGATTTTTATATTCCCAAAGTAGCCATTCACCACACGCAGCACTCGGAAGACGGAACGGTCAAGAACCGCTTTGTATTGCACGACGGCAATTATATCGAAGGCGTGCTGATCCCGACCGACAACCGGGTAACGGCCTGCGTATCAAGCCAGGTGGGCTGTTCACTGTCGTGCAAGTTTTGTGCAACCGGCTACCTGCCGCGCACCCGCAACCTCCTTTTCGATGAGATTGTGGACGAAGTAACCCTGCTCAATGAGCAATCCCTCAAACACTATGGCCGCAAACTGAGCAACATCGTGTTTATGGGCATGGGCGAGCCCCTGCTCAACTATAAAGAAGTCCTCAAAGCGATCAATAAAATCACCTCGCCGGAAGGGCTGGGTATGAGTCCGCGCCGCATCACAGTATCGACCGCCGGGGTGGCCAAGATGATCCGGCAGCTCGGTGACGACGGGGTGCGCTTCAAGCTGGCCCTTTCGCTGCACGCGCCCACCGATGTCAAGCGCTCGGAGGTGATGCCGATCAACGACACCAACCACATTGCCGCCCTGGTGGATGCGCTGAATTATTTCTATCAGAAGACCCGCGGCGAAATCACCTTTGAGTATATTCTTTTTAAGGATTTCAACGACAGCATCGCCGACGCCGAAGCGCTGGTCAAAATCTACCGCCGCGTGCCGGCCGATCTGATCAACCTGATTGAATACAACCCGATTGGCATGGCCCGTTTCCAGAAACCGGACGAAACCACAACCGATAATTTTGTGCGCTACCTGGAAAGCAAGAAAGTGAACGTGCACCTGCGGCGCAGCCGGGGGAAGGATATCGATGCGGCCTGCGGGCAGCTGGCCAATGTAGGCGAAGCAGGGGTTGATATTTCCGGAAAATAAGGGCAGATTTCCGGAAATATCAGAAGCGGCTCCGTCTTGAAAGGAAAACGCGCCTCTTGGCGCATTCCTACACAATCCGTCACAATCCGTATTTTGTTTTTGTCTTGATACTTTCGTCTTCCTACCTGATCCTGACACCAGTATTCCTTTAGTTACGACTTTTTACCTAATTGTTTCAAACAGTTTTTATAAATACTATCTTCGCGCACTTATTTTCCCGATTTTACCCAGAATCCCATTTTTCACATGCAGTTGAAAGGACTGGTGAAGTTTTTCACCGCAGCCCTGATTTTAATCTCTCTCTATCAGCTTTCGTTCACCTTTTTGGTGCAGGGTGTAGAGAAGAAGGCCCGTGCGCAGGCCGAGCGGCAGGCGCGCGCTGCCCACCCCACCGCCTCTGGCCTGGAGCTTCAGCACCTCATTGACGAGCAGTACAATCATCTTACCGATTCGCTGCAGGGCGAGAAGGTGGTGAATCTGCTCTTCAAAAAGTATACCTACCAGCAAGCCAAAGCCAACGAGCTGAACCTCGGCCTCGACCTTCAGGGCGGTATGAACGTGACGCTCGACGTGAGCCTCTCCGACCTGGTGCGCTCCATGAGCAACAACCCGCAGGACCCGGCCCTCAACGACGCCCTGGCCAAAGCGGAGGCCCGTAAAGCCAACAGCCAGGCGGATTTTGTAACGCTTTTCGGTGAAGAGTTTGCCAAGGCCAATCCTTCTGCCAAAATTGCTTACCTGTTCACGAAGCCTTCGCAGGAAAAAATCACCCTGCAAAGCAATAATGATCAGGTACTCGCCCAGATCCGCAAGGAGGCCAAAGGCGCGGTGCAGCGCACTTTCAAGGTGCTGCAAACCCGGATCGACAAGTTTGGTGTGGCGCAGCCCAACATCAACCTCGACGAGACCAAAGAGATTATCACCGTGGAACTGGCCGGGGTGCGCAACCCGGAGCGCGTGCGCAACTATCTGCAAAGCACCGCCAACCTCGAGTTCTATGAGACCTACAACAACCAGGAAATCCTTTCCAAATACGAGGCCGCCGAAAAAGCCCTCGCAGCTTACCTGAGCGGCACCCGCACGCCGACCACGCCGACCACGCCGGCGACGACCGACACCGCTACCGTAGCTAAAGACACCACTGTGGTGGCAGCCACTCCGGCTACCGGCGACACCTCTTCGCTCAGCGCACTGGTAGGCGGTGCCACGCCCGGCGACACTTCTGCCACGGCAGATGCCGGTAAAAACCCGCTGCAACGCGTGTGGCTGCTGTCGGAAGACCTCCTGCGCGGTCAGTCGCCGATTGTGGGTCTGGTGATGAAAAAAGATACCGCCCTGCTCAACGAGTATCTGTCGCTCGATGTGGTTCGCAACCTGTTTCCGGCCAATGCCAAGTTTGTGTATGGCTCGGAAAGCCGTGCCGACCGCAACAACCCCGCCGCCCCGCTGCGCCTGTATGCGCTGAAGCAGGCGCCCGGTGGCGGTGCACAACTGGAGGGCAATCACGTAGTGGATGCCCGATCCGATTTCGGTATGAACGGCGAGCCGCAGGTCAGCATGAGCATGGACTTCTCCGGTGCGCAGATCTGGAAGCGCATGACCGGCGCCAACGTCGGCAAGTTCGTGGCCGTGGTGCTCGATGACAAAGTGTATTCTTCCCCGATTGTGAACGGCGAGATTGCCGGCGGCAACACCGCTATTTCCGGCTCCTTCACGCTGGAAGATGCCCAGGATCTGGCCAATATCCTCAAAACCGGTAAGCTGCCCGCCCCGGCGCGCATCGTGCAGGAGCAGGTAGTAGGCCCGACCCTTGGTGCGGAGAACATTGCTTCCGGTATCAACTCGCTGATTATTGCCTTTGCCATCATCTTCGTTTTGATGCTGGTGTATTATAACACGGGTGGTATCGTAGCCAACATCGCGCTCATCCTCAACGTGTTTTTCACCATCGCCATTCTGTCTATGTTTGGCGCCACGCTTACCATGCCGGGTATTGCCGGTCTGGTACTAACGATCGGTATGGCGGTGGATACCAACGTGCTCGTGTTTGAACGGATCAAGGAAGAACTGGCAGCCGGCCATAGTTATCCGGAAGCCATCCGGCGCGGTTATACCCGCTCCTATGCACCGGTACTGGACGGCCACATCACGCAGTTTATTACCGCGCTGATTTTGTTTTACTTTGGCCTTGGGCCGGTGCGCGGCTTTGCTACCACGCAAATGCTGGGGCTGATTCTTTCGGTGTTTGGCGGCTTGGCAGTAAGCCGGCTCATCACCGACATGTACACCAACCGGAACCGCCACCTGAAATACTTTACCAGGATTTCCGAAAGTATTTTCCGGAAAGCTCACTTCGACTTTATCGGTTTCCGGAAAGTAACCTATATCATCTTTGCTATTGTTGCAGTAGCCGGCGTTGGCTCGCTCATCAATGGCTTTGACTACGGCGTAGAGTTCTCCGGCGGGCGCTCCTACACGGTTCGCTTCGATAAGCCTTACACCGTGACCGAGGTACGCGAAAAGCTGGATAAATACTTCGGCGAGCGCCCGATCGTGAAAACCATCGGCAACAACAACGAGCTGAACATCACCACAACTTACCTGATTGAGCAACACACCCAGGAAGCAACCGGCGCGGTGGCTTCCAAGCTCTATGAGGGCTTGACGAAGGAAGGGCTGATTCCGGCAAGTGTGTCGCTGGATGCGTTCCGCCGCAGCTACGTAGTGAACGAGCAAACGGTGTTGCCGACGATCTCCGACGATCTGAAGAAAGGTGCCGTACAGGCCACTCTGCTTTCGCTGGCGGCTATCTTTATCTACATTCTGGTCCGTTTCCGGAAATGGCAGTATTCGCTCGGCACCATTGCCTCGCTGATTCACGATGTGTGTATCACGCTGGCCGTGTTCTCCTTTTTGCGGCACGTGGTTCCCTTTACGCTGGAAATTGACCAGCACTTTATTGCCGCTATCCTGACGGTAATTGGCTTCTCGATGAACGATACCGTAGTTGTTTTTGACCGGATCCGGGAGAATTTCCGGAAAAATCCGGGTGAAGACAAGAAAAGCGTTATCAACCGCTCGATCAACGACACCCTCAGCCGCACGATTATGACTTCGGTAACCGTGTTCCTGGTGGTGCTGGTTCTGTTCCTTTTCGGCGGCGAAACCACCCGCGGTTTTTCCTTCGCCATGCTTATCGGTGTGGTGATCGGAACCTACTCTTCCATCTTTGTGGCAGCGCCCATTCTGGTGGATCTCGACAAGAGTGACCGGCTTCAAAACGAGGTCGATCAGGAAGCCCGCATTGCAGAACTTAAAAATATGGCTTAAGCCTGTATTCCCCGGTCTTAAAAAGACAAATCCCCGGCACATGGCCGGGGATTTGTCTTTTTAAGACCGGGCTTTCAAGCGGATCAGTTTTGCCCGGTTTTTACCCCAATGCCTATTCCTGGGGAACAGCTGTCAGTTTTCCGTTCTGAAGCAGCAGCGTATCCTGGCTGTTAGCAGCATTTTGGACGGTTCCTTCGAAAGTAGCTGTGACGGTGTTGTTAGCAACGGAAGCAATCGTAACGATACCGCGCTGTGCTTTATAGCTTGTATTGGTCCGACGCAAATAATAATTCATCCGTGCGCCGCCGCTCCATAGGCTACCGGTAGAGAATTGAAAGCTATGCGCATCGCTTGCGCCGTCTGAAAGCTTAAAATCCTGCATGGAGTCGCCGTATTTGAAGCTGCGTCCACCGCCCAAAACGCTATACCAGTGGGAGAAATGACAGGCAGATTTCCGGAAATATTCTGAAAGTTTGCGCCACCGTCTGCACTCCTCCAGATGGCACCGCTGTCGTTCCACCCCGGAAGATAACCGCCGAGATTGGCCCGGGTACTCAGGAACGCGTTGCCGCGGTGGTCAAGCACTTTGCGTAAGGTCAGATTTGTTGGAAGCGCAATCGAACGCCACGAAGCGCCGTTGTCTACTGTTTGCCAGAAATCTGCATCCATTGTGCCGTCACACTTGAAGCGTTTAGCAAAAGCAGAGCAGCAAGTATATTTAAAAACCTCGGTGGTGTGCTTGGCTGAATGACGGTTCTTTTAAGATGCTGGAGATTGCCTTCGACAAGCTCAGGCTGACAGTCCGGAATGATGGAAAAAGAGCGCTTCCAGATGCTTGGTTCGGCTGTTTTACGCTCGTCATGGCGGGTGTCAGCCTGAGCTTGTCGAAGGCCCGCCATCTCCGTATGTTTTCGGTTCCATCATTCGTTCTAACACACTACCAAAACCTCTGTTTCATAAGATCCTTTTTCAAATTATACAACAAAGCTTTCTCTGTATTTATCCACAAAAAATGTGAGAATCATGTGAAAAACCACCCGGTTTTGCTTGCGGTCCGGTCTTTTATTTACAAAAGCGAAGGATAGTAACTGAGACATCCTTCTCTTTCCCGAAAGCATTCTTTTCTTTGGGTTACTTTTCTCCTTTAAACGGATCAATACGTGAGCATGTCTTTTACCGGACCGGATGATGCCTCCGAATTGCTGAAAGCCATTGCCGCCGGCGACCGCCACACCACCGAGCAACTCTACCGCCAGGCCTATCCGGTTGTGGCACATTGGGTTTGCACCCACGGTGGCGGTGAGGACGACGCCGCCGACATCTTTCAGGAAGCCATGGTGGTGCTCTTCGGCAAATCGCAGGAAGCCGCTTTCCGGCTTACGTGCGCACCGGCAACCTACCTCTACTCGGTAGCCCGCAACCTGTGGCTGCGCCGCCTCCAGCAGCAGAGCCGCTTTTCGGCCTTTGACGAAGGAACGGAAAACGACCCGGAGCCCGACGCGAGCAGCAGCGACCGGGCCTACGAAGCCGATGTAGACGGGCATCTGGAGCGCGAACGCCAGTTCGACCGGTTGGAAGCCGCGCTCGGGCAGTTGGGAGAACCCTGCGCCTCCCTGCTGCGCGCCTTTTATCAGGAAGGGAAAAGCATGCAGGACATCAGCGCCGCCTCGGGATACAGCAATGCCGATACGGCCAAAACACAGAAGTACAAGTGCCTCAACCGGCTCAAAAAGCTGTTTTTTGAATCGGAAGCGGCCTCTTTAAAAAGATCATAGGAAGACAAGCATCATGGAAGCACAAATCTGGGAACTCGCTGAAAAATACGTCGCCGGAAAACTAACCGCAGCCGAAAGCAGCGCGCTGCAAGCGCAGCAGGCTACCGATGCCGCTTTTGCCCGCGAATTTGCGCAGGCCACCGATTTGCTACGCACCCTGGAAGACAAAGCCCGCACCGAGAATTTCCGGAAAACACTAACGCAATTGCGCTCCCCTGCCCACCATACGGCACCGGCTGCTGCGCCGCCGCCGCCGGCACGCCGGATCACCATTCCGTTCCGCGTCAACTGGCGCACCGTGGCCGTGGCCGCCTCGGTGGCGGGTGTGATCTCGCTGGCCGGGGTGCTGAGCAACAAAACCACCAACAACGACGCCGCCCGCTACCGCCAGTTGAGCCGTGAGATTGAAGCCGTAAAGCGATCTCAAAACAGTCTCGTCCAAACCCAGCAGCAGCTGATCTCGGAGGTTAAATCGGTGAAGCATGCCATGCCGTCCGCACCGGTAAATGCTACCGGGACGGCCTTTGCACTCAACAATTCCGGCTACCTCATCACTGCCTATCACGTGGCCCAGGACGCCGATTCGCTTTATGTACAGACCCGGAAAGGCGAAAATTACAAAGCTTCCCTGCTCGCCTTTAACCCCCAGGCCGATGTGGCGGTGTTGAAAGTGGATGACAAAAGCTTCCGCTTTGCCGGCGGCGACATTCCTTACACGTTTGCGCCCCGCAAATCCGGGTTGGGGGCCCGCATCTATACTTTGGGCTTTCCGCAAGATGAAGTGGTGTATAGCGAAGGTTATGTGAGCGCCTTCAACGGCTACCGGGGCGACTCGGCACAATACCGCCTGGAGCTGCCCGCTGATCCCGGCGCAAGCGGCGCACCGATCCTCGACGGCAGCGGCAACGTGGTTGGTATCGTAGCCGGACGCAACAACGAACCGGGCGGAACCACTTATGCCGTTGCATCACCGGAACTCCTGCGCCTGCTGCGCTCGATGCCCAAAGACATCCGCCCGGCGCTGGGCACCGCCAATCACCTCAAAGGGCTGAGCCGCGAGCAACAACTGGACAAACTACAGGACTTTACCTGCATCGTAAGGGTATACAAGAAAAACTAGAACAGAGTCATTTTTTAGTTAAAAAGCTGTTTTCCTTCCAGGGGAAACAGCTTTTTCTTTGCCGGCCCCGGGAGCACTCCGGAAGGCTTTTTAATCCGCCGGAAGCGAAGAAGGCAGGGAAAATGCCACCGCTGCCAACGGCCTGCGGCTTAAATTTGTCACCCACTCCCACACCTGTCTGTATCGTGCATTTTGAAAAAATAAAAAACAAAGGCCAGGCGCAACTTTTCGACCGGCCCTGGATGGAGGCGCTTACCAAAACCCACCCGGCAGTGATTTTCAGCATCTATGTGCCTATTGTCTCTGCCTTGCTTTATTATGGTTATGCCTACCGGGGCCTGCCAGCGTGGACGGAAGCGGGCTGGTTTGCCGGCGGCGTGCTGTTCTGGAGCTTTTTTGAATACCTGATGCACCGTTACCTGTTTCACATGGCAGTGCACAGCAAAAAAGCCGAGCGTTTTGTGTATACCATGCACGGCGTGCACCACGAATATCCGCGCGATACCGAACGCCTGTTTATGCCGCCGGTGCCCAGCCTGCTGATCGCAACCGTGTTGTTTTTTTTATTTTATCTGCTGCTTGGCAGCGCGGCATTTGCCTTTTTCCCCGGGTTTATGACCGGATACCTCGCTTATGGCTCTATGCATTATGCCATCCATGCTTTTGCACCGCCTAAATTCCTGAAGGCGCTGTGGCGCAACCACCACCTGCACCACTATAAAGAACCCGAAAAAGGCTTCGGTGTATCTTCTGTAATCTGGGACCACGTTTTCGGGACCATGACCAAAAAAGACGCGCCTCCTAAAAGCGCCTGATGTCTGTTTCTTGCATAGCTACCCGCCAGCCTATAGCCTGTCAAAAATCCCGGAAAATTCCGGGATTTTTTGGCTTCGCAGCAAAAGAAGGTCCTGTGTAGGACTTCTAGTAAATGTCCTCTACCGTGTATTGGGTTGCGCCCAGTTGAAACACGTCGCCTTTTTGCAGGTTTTCCATAGTGGCAAAGGCCGGTGCGGCCATAGAGACCCCTACAATCTCTTTTTTGCCGAAAGGAATGCTGCGCTGCGAAGAGCCGATAAAGAAAATCCGGTCGGCAGTCTCTACGAAAGCACCGGGGCGTACATCCGTAATCTCCACATCCTGAAGGCTTTTGACATTGGCCAGCTCGGCCTGTGCGCTTTCCAGCGCAAGCTGCATATTGTTGCGGATATCGGTTTGCTCGCCCTGCTGGCTCATCGCCGAAACCGTCCGGGTTTCTTCTTCATCAATATCGACCGCACCCTGAATCTGACTGACCGATTGCAGGTGGCTTTCCACCGTCTCTTCGAGGGCGGTCAGCAGGGCTTCGAAAGCTTTTTGGCGTTTGTTGTTCATAAGAGTAAAGCATTAAAAAGAGCCTGCCACTATATTCTTTTCTAAATGATCATTAGTCGCCGGTCTTGCTGTGCGGCGCATTGACTTTTTTGGATTCCGGCGAGCCTTTTTCGCGCAGCCAGATGGAAAACAAAACGATAGCGGCCACCGCCAGAAACTCACTTTGCCAGTTCTGAAAACTTTCAAACCAAAAGCCTGCAGTACCGATATACTCGCCGGCAGTGGCAGGCGGCTTGTGCTGCAACAACTGTTGGGTGTTGTATTTGCGCAGGCTGCCCCAGAAGTGAAAGCAGAACGACATCATAAAGAGGAGAAAAAGCAGGATGCTCAGCGAGTGGCTGTAGAGCTTCAGGTGCCAGCCGCCGCGCCGCACCGGCCAGGGCGAGTCAGGCTTCACTTCCAACTCGTCGTCGCGGTCATCAGCCTCTTCTTCGCCGGCCAGCGGCCTGGACTCAGAAGAGCCTTTCTGGCGCAGGTGCACCGTCAGCACCACGTAGATGGCCATTTGCAAAAATTCGCTTTCCCAGTTCTCGAAGGTCGCCGACATGAAGTGCCCGGTCCGCAGGTATTTCCGGAAAGAAAGCGCAGCCCGGCCGTAGTCTTCCAGTTCGTTGTTGTAGTCGTGCCAGCCGGTAACGGCTTGTGCCGCCCAAAAAAGGAGCATGGCACCTAACACTGTAATACTCAGCCCGTTGCGATAGAAAAAAGAATGTTTTTTTGCGTTCGCAAAAACAGAATAGTGTGTTCCGGCAAGTTCATTTTAAAAAAGCCTGCCAGAGCGGTCCGGAGGTTTTCGAAACTTTACCGGAAGGATCCTTTTGGGGAAATTCTACCCAAAATCAGTTTCGCCAATCGGGATAGACCTTGTTCCAGCGCAGGCGCTCCGTAGCCGCGCCAATGCCCACCGTTTTGGCCAGGTCGATGTGCAATCCAAACTCATTGGTAGCGCCAGCCAGGTGGTAAACACCCCGCGCATAGCTCACCTGAAAACGGTTGAGGTGCACCGTCCCGCCAAAGGAGAAACCGGTGAGTCCGGCTTTTTCGGTAAGGGCCAGCTCGCCGCGCCGCAGGTGATTGTAAGCCGCCGTCACGGTAATGTGTTTGCCGATGAGGATGTCGGCACCCACGATGAGGTGGCGACCCAGCTTGTCGAAGAAGTTGTTTCCGGAACTGCTGCCTGTAGTGCTGTCGCCACCCAGGCTGCTGCGCACAATATCGGCCGGATTGTCGTAGCGCACATCCCACTGATACAGGTGATGGGCCGTCAGGTGGAAACGCAGCGGCGCGCGGGCCAGACGCTTCGAAAACCCGATTTGCAGGTCGAAAGGCAGCGGCTCGGCTTTGTTGCCCGTATTGTACCGGCGGGTCATAAAACCGATATTCTTCGCCACCGCACCAATCGTAATGAGGCGCTCGGTGTCGGCATAGGTAACGCCCACATCGGCAAGCAGCGCACCGGCAGAAAGATCGGCCAGGCGGCTCCCCGCATATTTGAGCGCTACGCCGCCGCGCCAGCGCTCTTTGTATGGCTTCGAAGCGCCGAGGCTCACCGCAAAATCGGTTCCCCGAAACGTGCCAATGGTGTTTCCGTAGGGATCGGTCTGATCGAAGCTGCCGTAATTGAGATACTGGATATTTCCGGAAAAAGAGGTGTTCCACTTCTCGGAATGATAGCCGTGTTGCAGGTTCAGAATATTGATGCCGGCGTGATAGCTGTTGTATTGCACCGCCAGCTGATTGTGCAGCCCGGGGCGCATCAGCGCCGGGTTTTGCGCCACGGAGGAAATCTGGGGCGCCGGATCGCTGATGTTGATGCCGCCCAGCGCCGAGGTACGGGCACCCGGCGAAAGCCGCAGGTATTCAAAGGCACGCTGCCCGCCCACGACCTGCGCCGATGCCGAAAGGCAGGTGACGCTTATAAGCAAAGCAGCGGGCAGCCACGGCCGCAAAATCATGTTCATTGGGGAAATTCTGTTTCTCAAAACGCCAGGTGCTGCCCCGTTATTGCCCGGAGAGACAAAAGGCAGGAGACAAAAGTATCAGCACGAATACGGAAAGGTACATTTCGTAGGAACGCGCCGCCAGGAGGCGCGTTCTCTCCATTCAAATCTCTGCCAGCCTAACCCCTGCAGCGACAAGGCAGGGCTTGTCGCTACATCTTTACAAATCTTTCAACTGCTATAGGCATTATTTTCCGGAAATTTCAGGCTGTGAGATGGAAGAAAGGATAGGGAAGAAAAGGCATGCCTTGTTTCTACATCTCTACAAATCCCTCAAAACCCAATAGCTAACGCCTACCCCTACTCGCCGCCTACACTCACCGCGCTGGCTTTTTCCATTTCCGAGATAATCGGCTGGCTCACGCCGGTCATCGAAAAACCGCCGTCGTGGAAAAGGTTTTGCATCGTCACGTAGCGCGTCAGGTCAGAGAACAGAGCGCAGCAGAAAGCGGCGCAGTCTTCTGCCGGTGCGTTGCCCAGCGGGCTCATCTTGTCGGCATAGGAGAAAAAAGCGTCGAAGCCACCCACGCCGGAACCGGCTGTGGTAACCGTTGGCGACTGGCTTACGGTATTGACGCGTACTTTCTTGGCAAAGCCATAATGATAGCCAAAAGAGCGGGCAATGCTTTCGAGCAGGGCCTTGGCTTCGGCCATATCATTGTAGCCGGGGAAGGTACGCTGTGCGGCGATATAGGTGAGCGCCACCACCGAGGCGTGTTCACTGAGGGCGTCCATTTTCATCGCGGTTTGCAGCACTTTATGCAGCGACAGCGCCGAGATGTCGAGCGTCTTGAGGAAATTGTCGTAGTTGGTATCGGTGTATTCGATGCTTTTGCGCACATTGGGGCTCATCCCAATGCTGTGGAGCATAAAGTCGATTTTACCGCCGAAGTGGCTTTGGCTTTCTTCAAAAAGCTTGTTCAGGTCTTCTACCGAGGTTGCATCGGCACCAATAACAGGCGCGTTGTTGCACTGTGCGGCCAGCTCGCGGATCTTGCCCATACGCAAGGCAATGGGCGCGTTGGAAAGCACAATTTGCGCGCCTTCTTCGGTGGCTTTCAGGGCTGTTTTCCAGGCAATAGAGCGCTCGTCGAGGGCGCCGAAAATGATTCCTTTTTTACCGGCAAGAAGTGAATTGGCCATAGGGAGGCGAAGATAATACGCGGCATTGGAAAGTGAAGCGGCCCTGCGGGTGCGCTTACCGGCAGCCTTTTTCAAACGTATAATCGGTACGGGCGAATTGCCTTTGCATTTCTAAGAAGCAAAATGGGAAACTTGCCAAATTCCTCCCAACCTTTTCAATCCTGTAGAGACCAGCGGATAGCATGGACGTACATTTGAAGCAGACGCAGTGCCCTTTGTTTTAACGGAGTAAAAAGCCTGTTTCCGATTTTAAGACATGGCTTTACTTCTTTTTGTGGTACTGCACTGGTACATCTCGCTGTTTTTCCAGTCGGTTTTTCACCACCGCTACGCCGCCCACAATGCGTTCACGATGAGCCGGGGTTGGGAAAAAACCTTTTACATCGGCTGCCTGCTTTCGCAGGGCTCTTCCTATATCTCGGCCCATACCTATGGCATTATGCACCGGCTGCACCACGCCCACACCGATCAGCCGGAAGATCCGCATTCGCCGCACTACACCCGCAATGCACTGCACATGATGTGGGTAACCCGCAATAATTATCTGGACATCTACAAAGGCAAAACGCCGGTTCCGGAAAAATACCTTAAAAATCTGCCGACCTGGCCGGGTTTTGAACGACTGGTGCACACCACCGTCGTGCGGCTCCTCTTTGTAGCGATTTACGTTGCCATTTACATGGCGCTGGCTACGGCCTGGTGGCAGTATCTGCTACTGCCGATTACCATTTCTATGGGCGCGTTTCAGGGCGTGTGCGTCAACTGGTGGGCACATCGGTTTGGCTATGAAAACTACCCCATGAACAATACTTCCAAAAACATTTTGCCGGTGGATTTTGTGTTTTGGGGCGAAGCGTATCACAACAACCACCACCGCCATCCCGGTCGGCCCAACAATGCCGTGCGCTGGTTTGAAATTGACCCCGGCTACTGGAGCATGCGCGGCCTACAGCGCTTGGGCATTATTAAAATTGCCGAGTCGCGGGCCTGATTGGCACTTTCAAACAGTAGTTTTTTCCGGAAATCCGGGTGATTTTTCCGGAAAATAAGGGGCTTTTAAGGCTGCTGAAAAGGGAATGAATTTTGAGGGAATTCGGCAAAACATTGATTCTCCTTTTATGGCTTCTGAACCGAAAGATTTTACCAGCGTCAGCCCGTCGGCCAAATCCCTGCTCCTGCTCAAGGGGTACACCAATATTCCTTACGCCCAAGAAACCGCCGCGCTGATGCAGGGCGACGAGGTTTTTGACCTCAATTTTAAGGACAAAGACTTTTGGTTTTGGGCGCGGGTGTTGCATTTTGAAAGCCGCTACTGGAGCATTGATCAGCTGCTGCGCCAGACGGACAGCCGCAACATTCTGGAGCTTTCTTCCGGCTTTTCACTTCGGGGGCTCTACCGCTGCGCCCACGATGCCGCAATACATTACATTGACACCGACCTGCCGGAAGTCATCGCACAAAAAAAGAGCCTTATTTCCCAACAACATTTAGACGAGTCTCTGAAAGGCCGCTTGGAACTGGTACCACTGAACGCGCTGGATGCGGCGGATTTCCGGAAAATCATCAGCCGTTTTGAGGACGGGCCGGTTACGATTGTGAATGAAGGGCTGCTGATGTACCTCAACGAGGAAGAGAAAAAACAGCTGTGTCAGATTATCCACCAAACTTTAAAAACGCGGGGCGGCTGCTGGATTACGGCGGATGTGTATGTGCGGCGGCCTGCGGAGGTGACCATGGCCATTCCGCAAAGCAAGGGCGAAGCAGCTTTTTTTGAACAGCATCAGGTAGAGGAAAACAAGTTTGACAGCTACGAGGCGGCAGCAGCCTTTTTCCGGGAACAAGGCCTGGAAGTGGTGACCGAGGCCGCGCCCGACCGTGATGCGCTCAGTGCGTTGCCGCAATTGCTGGCGGCGTTGCCGGAAGAAATGAAAGGGAAGAGCAGCGCGGCCCTGCCCAAAATACAGGCTACCTGGATGCTGCGGGCGGTGTAAATCCTCCTTTAAGTTAAGATTGAGCGGTCGCTTCGCTACCTAACGTTTGTCAGGCGTCGATGCCTATTATTTGAAAACGGTCGTGTGTTACAACGAATGATGGTTGCTTCCAGTTCTTGGAGATTCCGGGTCAAGCCCGGAATGACGGCAAACAGCCGAAATCCAATCTGTTGCGGTCGTTTTTGAACGTCATGGCGGGCTTGACCCGCCATCTCCGAATGTTTTTAGAATCCGTCATTTATTCAAACACACCAACTTAAAAACCATATAATACCGGGATTTTTTCACAAAAAAAGCAGCTCTGGTGGGGAGCTGCTTTTTTTGTGATTTGTGGAGCCGGGCGGAATCGAACCGCCGTCCAAACAAGTGCCAAATACGCTTTCTACAGGTTTATTCGCGGCATTTAATCTCAGAAACCCGCCGGAGCCGGACGAACCTACGGGTTTCCCAGTCGCTGTTTTTAAGCTTTACGACGCGACGATCGCAAAGCCGATGCTTTGTTGGAGTGATGGGCGGCGGCGGCGTACAAAGCCAAAACG
>JAEVZP010000045.1 GCA_023392185.1 Bacteroidota bacterium | reverse complement strand
ATGCCGGATTCGTCGAGGATGCGCTGGGCAGTGCTGCGGCCGATGCCGTAGATGTAAGTCAGCGCGATTTCGCCGCGCTTGTTTTTGGGTAGGTCAATACCTGCAATACGAGCCATAAATGGGGATTCGTCGGGGTGGTTCTAAAAAGACTTTCGAAAACAAAAATTACCCTTGACGCTGCTTGAAGCGAGGATTTTTCTTGTTGATAACGTAGAGTTTGCCTTTGCGGCGAACGATTTTGCAATCGGCGCTCCGCTTTTTAATGGCAGCACGAACTTTCATGGGTTATAAAATGGGATTTAAACGTGGTTAAAAGGTTGAAATGGTTCCGTAGAAAAGAGGCCCGGTGTCTTGATACTTATGTCTTGATACCTGATACCAGTCTTACCTACTTATACCGGTAATTAATACGGCCGCGGCTCAGATCATACGGGCTCATCTCCACGCCTACCTTGTCGCCGGGCAGGATGCGGATGTAGTGCATGCGCATTTTTCCGGAAATAGTGGCGATGATTTCGTGCCCGTTTTCCAGACGGACACGGAACATTGCGTTGGACAAAGCCTCCACAATGACGCCGTCCTGTTTGATCATTTGCTGTTTAGCCATAGAAAAAGGTGGGCAAAAGTACAAAAAAATATTTAGTTTTAAAAGGAAAGATTTGTTTGAAAGCCTTTAAAAACAATGGAGACAGCCGTTTTTAACATCCACAGACCGGGATGCGCCGCAGTATCCAGGGCTATGGCAACACAAACTGCTTCCATGCAGACTTTCACACCTACCCCGTAAAAAGCTTTTACCAGCAATGTATATAAGAAAAGCACTTCAAAGAAAAACCCTGAAGTGCTTTTTTGTTTAGAAAAAAGGGTTACTCTACCTCCTCGCAATTTCGCTCCAGCTTGGCCTCCAGCGCGAGGCTCCAGGCAGCCAAATCCGGAAAGGGCTCTTCCAAAATTTTATGATTGTATATATAGCTTTGCGGGGAAATCAAGCGTGTATTCCTTCGCCGGATTTGATCAGTTTTGAAGGGCCTTCAACAGATCGTGCAAGCCCATGGCTTCTACGTCGTTGGCCATCGGGAAACTGCCCTCGCCGCTGTGAACCACAATTCTGCGGGTAGCTGCAATATCCTCGCAGCCTATAAAAAATCCTTTGCTCAGGCGGGGAGCCGGGTTGTGTTTAATCTCAATGGCCCAGCGCTCCGTAGGCGAAAACTCCAGCACCAGGTCGATCTCAGCGCCATTGGAAGTGCGATAATAATAAGGCTGCGCCTGACTTTGCACTATGGAGAGGATATTCTCTATTACAAACCCTTCCCAGCTACCGCCCATCACCGGATGGCCCAGCAACTGCGTGTAGTCTTTTACACCAGTCAGTGCGTGGGTGATGCCGCTATCCCGGACATATACCTTTGGCGAGCGGGCAAGGCGTTTATTGACGTTGAAGGTCCAGGGAAGGAGCTTGCGCACCAGCAGCAGGTCAGCCATGAAATCGAGATACCGCGCGACGGTAACGCTTGATACATCCATATTACGGGCGTATTGTGCCGCGTTGAAAGGCGTTCCCTGATTGTAGGCGAGCATTTGCCAGAAACGCTCCAGTGTGGCTGCCGGCAGGCGCAGGCCCAATTGCGGCATGTCGCGCTCAATGTAGGTGCGGATAAAATCCTGCCGCCAGGCAAAGCTGTCTTTGTCGGAATCAGCCAGCAAGCTTTCCGGAAATCCACCCCGTTGCCACAGCGTTGGTACCGACCCGCGAGACGCATATTCCAGCGCATTGACCGGAAAAAGCTCCAGGTACGTAATGCGCCCTGCCAGCGACTCGGAAGACTGCCGCAGCAATTCCATTGAAGCCGAGCCGAGAAGCAGAAATAATCCGGTTTTGTTTCCCTGCCGCCTTTCTTTATCAATAATGCCTCGCAAGCGACTAAAGATATCCGGCAGGCGCTGCACCTCATCGAGCATCAGAAGGGTTTCCGGATGCTGCGCCTGCAAAGCGCCAATTGCCTCTGCCCGCAACCGGTCCTGCGGCTCTTCCAGGTCCAGGTAAAGTGAAGTTTTTTCTTTTTGAAGGGCGAATGCCAGCGTGGTTTTGCCAACCTGTCGCGGGCCGGTAAGCGCGACTGCCGGACTACGTTGAAGGGCAGCTTCCAGCTTGGGGAACAGCAAACGGTCTATCATTCATGCAAATCTAACATGAAAATTTAGATTTACATGGATGATAGGCTCCAAACTGCATGTTTGCGGACGTATTGCAGCGGCGATAACAGGGGCATTTCCATTTCCGGGCAACAAAAAACCGAAGGCACGTTTTCAAACGCGGCCTTCGGTTCAGGACCTTTACAAGGTAGATACTTTCCGGAAATCACTCTACCTCCTCGCAATTCCGCTCCAGCTTGGCCTCCAGCGCGAGGCTCCAGGCAGCCAGGTCCGGAAACTGTTCGTCGATGAGGTCTTCCATTTGCTCATAAGGCCCGGATTTGGTGGTCAGGAAAACGGTGTGCATCCCCAGGCGCTTGCCAAACTCCATGTCCGACAAGGAATTGCCGACCATAATGCTTTTACGGAACTCAATTTCCGGAAAATCCTCCCGGCTTTGCAGCCCCATACCCGTGTTGGGCTTGCGGTTGTGGTCGTCATCGCTCACGGCCGTAGCCGCATAAATCCGGTCGATGCGGCCACCGCTTTCGGTCACCTCGTGGTGCATGTTCTGGTGAATTTCCCGCAGCGTGTCCATGTCCATAACACCCCGGCCTACGCCGCGCTGGTTGGTCACAACAATTACTTTTCCGAAAATCCCGCCCAGCCGCGCAATCGCTTCGAGCGAACCGCTGCAAAACCGGAAATCGGGCCAGCTGGTAATATAGCTGCCGACTGCTTCTTCATTTATAACCCCGTCGCGATCCAGAAATAAAGTCCAGCTGGGGTCAATGCAATCTGTGGTATCCAATGATTTCATGTCGATTCAGACAGTTTTTCCGGAAAAAAGTTTGGCCTCTACCAACTCGCAAACGATATGTCCGACAGTGATATGACATTCCTGAATGCGCGGCGTGTCCCTGGAAGGAATATTAATTAAAAAATCAGATGTAGCTGCCATTTTGCCACCGGTGTCGCCGGTAAAACCAACAGTCGTGATGCCGATTTCGCGTGCAACGTCAAAAGCGCGCAGAATATTTTCGGAATTTCCGGAAGTAGAAAGCCCCACCAGGATATCGCCGGCCTTTCCATGGCCTTTCACGGCCCGGCTATACACGTTTTCATAGCCATAATCGTTGCCTACGGCCGTCAGATAGCTGGTGTTGCAGTGCAGGGCTTCGGAGGGCAGCGGATTGCGGTCGGTATAAAAGCGGCCGCTAAACTCGGCCGCCAGGTGCTGCGCATCGGCAGCCGAGCCGCCGTTGCCGCAAAAAAGGACTTTGTTGCCTTTCTCAAATGCTTCTGAGCAGGCTTCTACAACCGCCTGTATGGTTTGGAGCAACTGCGCATCCTGAAGCACTTTAGTTTTAGTATCGATTGATTTCCGGAGAATATCTGCTATGGTTGCTGTCATGCCGGTAAAAAAGAAACGCTTTATCCGCCGGAAAATTAGGACCGGCGGATAAAACGCCCGATTAAAAATGAGCCAAAAAGCGTCTTTTACACAATCAGAAGTGCATCGCCGTAGTCAAAGAAACGGTATTTTTCCTTGATAGCCGTCTGATAAGCTTCCATCAAAAGGTCGTATCCGGCAAAGGCCGCCGCCATCACCATCAGGCCGGTCTTCGGCAGATGGAAATTGGTCACCAGCGAGTCGGCGATAGAAAACTTGTAAGGCGGATGGATAAAGATATTGGTCCAGCCTTCCGAAGACTTGATACGGTTGCGCGCCGTCATCGAGGTTTCGAGCACCCGCATGGTCGTGGTGCCAATGGCGCACACGCGGCGTTTCTGATCGAGCGCAGCATTGATGATATCGGAGTTAAAATCATCGATCTTAAAGTACTCGGCGTCCATCTTGTGCTTGGTGAGGTCTTCCACTTCGATGGGCCGGAAGGTATTGAGACCGGTGTGGAGGGTCGTTTCGGCAAACTTAATGCCTTTAATCTCGAGGCGCTTGATGAGTTCGCGGGAAAAGTGCAGACCGGCCGTTGGAGCTGCTACGGCGCCAATGTGTTTGGCATAAACGGTTTGATAGCGGTCGCGGTCGGCCTCGTCGGGCGTGCGCTTGATATAGCGCGGCAGCGGCGTTTCGCCCAGAGAGTTGAGCTTTTCGCGGAAGGCTTCGTCGTCGCCGTCAAAAATGAAACGAATGGTACGGCCCCGGGAAGTTGTGTTGTCCACCACTTCGGCCACCAGTTCATCATCATCGCCAAAATACAGCTTGTTGCCCACCCGGATTTTACGGGCCGGCTCTACAATTACGTCCCACAGGCGGTTGGCGCGGTTGAGCTCACGCAGCAAAAACACTTCAATTTCTGCACCGGTTTTCTCCTTGCGACCATAGAGGCGGGCCGGAAAAACCTTGGTGTTGTTCACTACCATGACGTCTTTATCGTCGAAATACTCAACGATATTTTTGAAAGCTTTGTGTTCGATCTGGCCGGTGTGGCGGTGCACCACCATCATGCGGGCTTCGTCGCGGGATTTTGCCGGATGCTGGGCAATCAGGTTTAAAGGAAGATCAAAATGGAATTGCGACAGCTTCATGCAGAAAGGGGAAAAATTTTTTGGGCTAAAAGTGTGCAAAGGTACAACTTTAAAAACGTATGGCAAAATTTATTATTCTAAAAGTGTTTTAGGTAACCGCTTTCTCCGGAAAACAAACCGGTTTTCCGGAAATCTCCCCCTTTCCTTCCCCTCAGAGGCCCGGAAAATTTTTCCGTTCTTTGCAGATAAGCAAAAGATCTTGCTGCTTTTTCTGTTTTCTGTTTCATCCTTTTAAAAACACATCGACCTGTGGCTTCTCCCAAAGACTTTATCGAACAAAACAAAGACCGTTTTTTAGAAGAACTGCTGACCCTGCTGCGCATTCCGAGCGTAAGCGCCGATAGTAAATACAGCAAAGACGTAGCCCGTTGCGCAGAAGCCGTAAAGGAATCGCTGCTACAGGCCGGCTGCGACAAAGCCGAAATCTTCCCGACGGAAGGCCACCCGATTGTGTATGGCGAGAAACTGGTGGGCGAACATGCGCCAACCGTTCTGGTCTATGGCCACTACGACGTGCAGCCCGCCGATCCGCTCGAGCTTTGGAACAGTGGCCCTTTCGAGCCGGTGATTAAAGACGGAAAAATCTACGCCCGGGGTGCTGCCGACGACAAAGGGCAGATGTTTATGCACGTCAAGGCACTGGAAGTCATGAATGCCACCGGTACTTTGGCCTGCAATGTGAAGTTTATGATTGAAGGCGAAGAAGAAGTGGGCTCTTCCAACCTTGGCACCTTCCTCGAAGCCCACAAAGACCTCCTGAAAGCCGACATTGTGCTGGTGTCTGATACGTCGATGATTTCTATGGAACACCCGAGCCTGGAGACCGGCCTGCGCGGACTGGCCTATATGGAAGTGGAAGTGACCGGCCCAAACCGCGATCTGCACTCCGGTGTGTATGGTGGTGCGGTCAATAACCCCTGCAACGAACTGTGTCGCATGATTGCTTCGCTGCACGACGAAAACGGCCATATCACCGTCAAAGGTTTTTATGACAAAGTAGAGGAACTAACCGCCGAAGAGCGCACATCCCTGAACAATGCACCTTTCAATCAGGAGGAATACAACACCGACCTGGGCGTAAAAGAAGGCTGGGGCGAGAAAGGCTATACCACACTGGAGCGCACCGGCATCCGGCCCACGCTGGACGTAAACGGCATCTGGGGCGGCTACACCGGCGAAGGCGCCAAAACGGTTTTGCCGTCTAAGGCTTATGCCAAAATCTCAATGCGCCTTGTTCCGGGGCAGAACAGCGACGAAATCTCGGAACTTTTCCGGAAACATTTTGAAAGTCTTGCACCGGCTTCCGTCCAGGTAAAAGTAACGGCGCACCACGGCGGCGAACCGGTGGTAACGCCAACCGACAGCCCGGCCTATCAGGCAGCAGCCAAGGCCATTGAAACCACTTTCGGCAAAGCCCCGATCCCGACACGCGGCGGCGGCTCTATCCCGATCATCGCTCTTTTTGAAAAAGTGCTGGGTCTGAAAACAGTTTTGATGGGCTTCGGGCTGGACAACGATAACATCCACTCGCCCAACGAGAAATACGATCTCGCCAACTATTACAAAGGGATTGAAACGATTCCGTATTTCCACAAGTATTTTGCGGATATGGCCGGGAAATAAGGCTGGTATTAGCAAAGGGGCTGCTTCTGAAAACAGAAGCAGCCCCTTTGTTGTATAATATTAAAAATAGCGCTACTAGGAATCGAACCTAGATTTAGGGGTTAGAAAGCCCTCGTTCTATCCATTGAACTATAGCGCCATATGTAAACAAAAGATTGTCAATACATTATTTGTCCAGTGCCAGCTAAAAAGTGGTCAGTTGGCCTTCCGGGAAAGCCGCGCCGGGAAGACCTGCGGCGCTTGTGCTGCTTGGAGCGCGCAAAACTACCCGTTAAAAAACAATTTTCCGCCCCCATTTTAATCCCGCCCGCCAATCGGGTCTTGGCCGTCCTGCAAAATGGTAACCGGAATGAGGTCCTGCACAAAAGTCCACTCGCCGTTCTGCCAGCGGAAGCCGTCATACTGACCTGTTGGAACATACGTGTATTTCCGGCCCGGATCGTTGGCGTCGCTTTCCAGCCGGTCAAAATAAATGGCGTTCATCTCCGGATTAAAATTGAGGGCGGCTACCACGCTTTTTTTATACTCCATTACAAAACGAACTGCCTGCTGCCGCGTATCCGGGGAGCGAACACCAAAAACTTTTCCGCCAAAAACCGGCCCTTTCCCGGAAAACCACAGCAGGTCGAGCACTTTGCGGTTGGAAAGCGGGTTGGTGGCGTTGAGTCCGAAAAGTGTATAAGCCTTTTGCCCGTCTACATCCACCGGCATGATGCGGTAATACAGCGCACCAAACCAGCGTCCTCCTTCAAGTATACTGTCCATAGCACCCTTTTGAATGGCGGTACTCTGATCGTTGAGGCCATAGAGCTTCAACTCGGCATCGGGCATCTGGATCGCCCCGTAGTAGCGCAGGGTGTTGGCATCGGCGCCCACCGACCAGTTGAAAATCCGGAACGCTTTGTCTTCGGGTGCAATGATATTGATGTGCTTACCCAGACTATCAAACGGATACGCAAAAGAGTTGCGCACAGCCAAAGCCGATTTGAGTTGCTGCACAAACTTATAGGTGCTTTCCAGCCGGTCTTCGGGCATCACGCCCTGCAACATACTGTCGGCCGTAGCCACGAGCGAATCCTCATAAATCCGCAGTTTCTGAAGGTCTTCAGCATCCAGGTTTGCGACCTGTGCAACGGCTTTTTCACTTCCGCTCAGAGCGGCTGCCGCACACAGAAACAGCATAAAAAATACGCGCTTCATCATGGGACAAATTTAACCTGTTAAACAAACCGGCAAATACCTTATGTTGTTAAAGCCTTTGGGTTTAATTTCAGCCCTTCAAAAAAGCGCGTTTTCTCTGTATGGCTCTTCTCTCCCAAATCATTTTCACCCTTGTGGCAGTGGCTGCCTTTTTACTTTTTTTCCGGAAAATCAAAGCCATTCGCCGCAACATACTCCTCGGCCGGGAAGAAGATCGCACCGACCGCAGCGGCGAGCGCTGGAAGAATGTAGCCCTGCTGGCGCTCGGACAGCAAAAGATGTTCAAACGCCCCATTCCGGCGGTGTTGCACTTTCTGGTCTATGCCGGTTTTGTGCTGATCAATATCGAAGTGCTGGAAATCCTGATCGACGGCGTGCTGGGGCAACACCGTGTATTTGAGCGGCCGCTCGGCGGGTTCTACAGTTTTCTGATCGGCTTTTTCGAAGTGCTGGGCGTACTGACGCTGGTGGCGGTTATCGTCTTTCTGATCCGCCGGAACGTGCTGAAGCTACGCCGCCTCAATCAGCCGGAACTCGATGGCTTTCCCAAACAGGACGCCAACACGATTCTGTACATCGAAGTCATCCTGATGACGATGCTCCTGCTGATGAACTCGGCGGAAGGCGCGCTGCGCATCCAGGAAGGCACCGGCAACGGCTTTTTCGTGAGCCAGCTCTTTGCACCCCTGCTGACTGGCCTTTCGCCCGCAACGCTGCAACTGATTGAGCGCATCTGCTGGTGGGGTCATATCCTGGGCATCTTTGCCTTCCTGAATTACCTCCCCTACTCCAAACACTTCCACATTATCCTGGCTTTCCCGGCGGCCTACTACACCCGCCTGAAGCCGATGGGCGAAATGCCCAATATGCCGGCAATCCAGAACGAAGTGCTGTATGCCATGGAGCCCGAAAAGGCCCCGAGCCTCCCCCCAACCCCCTCCGAAGGAGGGGGAGAAACTCCCGAAGAGCCGGAGCAACTGCGCTTTGGCGCGCGCGATGTGCAGGACCTTTCCTGGAAAAACCTGCTCGACGCCTATACCTGCACCGAGTGCGGCCGCTGTACAGCGGTATGCCCGGCCAACCTGACCGGCAAAAAGCTTTCCCCGCGCAAGATTATGATGGACACCCGCGACCGCACTGAGGAAGTGGGCCGCCAACTGGACGCCGGAAAAGCAGCTGGTGAAGACGGCAAAAGCCTCCTGCACGATTACATTACAGTGGAAGAACTGCGCGCCTGCACCACCTGTCAGGCCTGCGTGGAAGCCTGCCCGATCGGACTGGAGCCGCTCAGCATTATCCACCAGCTGCGCCGCAACCTGATTATGGAAGAAAGCAACGCACCAGCCGAGTGGAACGCCATGAACGCCAATATTGAAAACAACATGGCGCCGTGGAAATTCTCCCCCGACGAACGCGACGCGTGGGTAAACGGGTAGAAGGGGTTAGGAGTTAGGAATTAGGGTTATTGTAGAGACAAGGCATGCCTTGTCTGGGGATCAGGATTCGGAATTTTTTGAGACGTTGCATGCAACGTCTCTCTACAGCGGGTTGAGAAATGGATTTTTCATTATCTCCGTTTCCGCTAAAGGGCAAACAAGGCACCAGGACGGGCCTTTCAAAACAGTTTTAAAAAAGAATTCAAACAATGGATATTCAGGTAAAAACAATGGCCGAATACATGGCCATGGGCGAAACGCCCGACATTCTTTTCTGGGTGGGCTGTGCCGGCTCTTTTGACCAGCGGGCGCAGAAAATCACCCGGGCTTTTGCCTACATTCTGGACAAGGTGGGCTACAAATTTGCCATTCTGGGCAAGGAAGAAGCCTGCACCGGCGACCCTGCGCGGCGCTCAGGCAACGAGTTTTTGTTTCAGATGATGGCCTATCAGAACATTCAGGTGCTGAACGGCTATGGCGTCAAAAAAATTGTGACGATCTGCCCGCACTGCTTTAATATTTTCCGGAACGAATACCCCGTTTTGGGCGGTAATTATGAAGTGCTTCACCACACGCAGCTGCTCCAACAACTGATCAACGAAGGCAAGCTGGTGCTGGAAGGCGGCGGTGCTTTCAAAGGCAAGAAAATCACTTACCACGACTCCTGCTACCTCGGTCGCGGCAATGGCATCTATGAAGCGCCGCGCGCCGTGCTGGAAGCCCTGGACGTGGAACTGGTGGAAATGAAGCGCTGCAAAACCAACGGCCTCTGCTGCGGTGCCGGCGGTGCGCAGATGTGGAAAGAAGAAGAGCCGGGCGCTACGCGCGTCAACTGGGAGCGCAGCGCCGAAGCCATTGACACCGGCGCGAGCATCATTGCCAACAACTGCCCCTATTGCACCACGATGCTGCTCGACGGCGTGAAAAAAGCGGAGCAGGAAGAAGCCGTTCAGGTAATGGATGTCTCCGAAATGGTCGCGGCCAGCCTGATGGCCAAAGACCGGACTTAATTTGAAAATGGCGCAATGGGTTGATGGCTTTGGGCAGCGCTACAAGCGGTTGAGTATGACTAATCCGTCATCCAACGCCCAATGTCCAATGCCCGAAGGGCGTCCGATTCTCCAATGCGAAGCGTCCAATTTTCCCGACTTCGGCGGTGAAGTCCAATTCTACTATGAAACAAATCGGTGAAGCCGCTGGCGGGGCCGTATGGAATGCAGACCTGATCGGTCAGCTGGCTTTTATCCGGAAGCACAAGCGCTTTCCGGTCAATCGCCGCACCCTCACTCCGCTGCTGACGATCGCCGTGGCTTGTTTGGGACTTCCAGTCTGGATTCTATTGATGATGGTGCGCCACCAGGACAGCGGGCGCACGGCGCCCTATTGGTTGTTGCTTTTGATTTGGCTGCCGGTTTTGGTGGGCTTTTTCCGGTATTTTCGGAGCCTGCGCTTCGTATCGTTGCCTGCCTATCCCCTGCTGGCGGATAATATGAACCTGGTGCAGCGCTTTTTAGAGGATTCCCATTTTCTTTTCGGCCAACACCCGGAAGCGCCGGAAGTGTTTCAGATGATCAGCCGCAACCTGGGCCGAAAGGAAGAGTTGCGCGAAGTGTTGTTCTTTATTGCCGACGATGGTCGCGTGCTTCTCAACAGTCATTTTTCCGGAAAAACTTTCGGCGTGATGCCGCCTTCTTCCGGGCACAGCCGCAATATGGCCCGCATGCTGAAGCGCTTTCTGGAAGAAAACAAAGCGGCCGCTGCCACCACCGACCTGAGCCGCCGGTTTTAAGCTCCGGATTTCCGGAAATTTTGGGGACCTGACAGGTCCGAAGCGAAGCGCAGGAGGCCTGTCAGGTCGGTTGTCGTTTGCAGATGACGCCTTCCAAAAATGGTGCTTTCCCGGAAGGCGTCCTTCTGACCTGACAGGCATCTGCGGCTTCCACTCCGTTTCAGTCTTGACCTGTCAGGTCCCGCGGATTTTCCGGAAATTTGCCTTTCCTAGAAAGGAATTATTTAAACGCCGAAGGCTCCAACACAAAGTTCCAACGCCCATGGCTCCAACCACTGCTATGAACCTTTCCACCCTGCTCCCCCAAGATTTTGCGCCCCAATCCCGCGTCTGGATTTTTCAGGCGGGTCGCCCGTTTGCTGCTGAAGAAGTCCGGATGATTGACGAACAACTGCTTCAGTTTTACCTGCAATGGACGGCCCACGAAGTGCCCGTAAAAGGCTGGGCAAAGCTGCTTTTCGGCCAGTTTGTCGTCGTGATTGCCGATGAAGGTCACACCCACGTCTCCGGATGCAGCACCGACAGCATGGTGCGGGTGATCAAAAGCCTCGAGCGGCAGTTCAACACGCCATTCTTCGACCGCATGACCCTGACGTTCCTCAAGGGCGACAAAGCCGAAATGCTGCCCCTGAATCAGGTTTCTTATGCGCTGGAAAAAGGTTTTCTGACACCGGAAACACCGTTTTTCAACAACACCGTCACAACGTTAGCACAGCTACAAGAGGGCTGGATCGTGCCGCTGAAAGATTCGTGGCTGGGCGAGAAACTGGGCCTTCCGGCATAGCGGTGTGCCGCCTTCTGGCTTGACTTTTGGGGCTTTGAAGCCATGTTTAAGTTTCCACCTCCTTTTGCCGACGCCGATGAAAAACACCTGCATGTTATTGTAGAAACGCCGCGCGGCAGTCGATATAAATATGCCTGGCAGCCGGACTATGGTTTGTATCTGCTGAAACGCACGCTGCCCGCCGGCACGACCTTTCCCCACGATTTTGGTTTTATTCCCCACACGATGGCCGACGACGGCGATCCGCTGGACGCTATGGTGTTGTCGAGCGAGCCGGTAGCCGTGGGTGCGCTGCTTACCTGCCGGGTCCTGGGCATTATCGAAGCCGAGCAGGTGGATGAGCCGGGCGCTTCGCCGATTCGCAACGACCGGCTGATCTGCGCGCCCTTATTCAATCCGGAATTTGACGGCATCCAAACCATTGCCGATCTGGGTAAAACCTGGCTGAACGACCTTACGCGCTTCTTTAATTTTTACCGTTCGCGCACCGGTGGCAGCTTTAAGCTGATTGCCAACCGCGGACCGGAAGCAGCGCTGAAAGTGGTGCGAAAAGCCATTGAAAGAGGCGCGCGCCCCAAAGAAGAAACTTCTTGAAATACCGGCCTGCAATAGAAAAGGCCCCGGAAATTCCGGGGCCTTTTGCTGTCTGGCGGAGAGAGAGGGATTCGAACCCCCGGTACCCTTGCGAGTACTTCGCATTTCGAGTGCGACCCGTTCGACCTCTCCGGCATCTCTCCATAAATAGGAAAATCCCGGAAATTTCCGGGATTTTGAAGGGCGGAGAGAGAGGGATTCGAACCCCCGGACCTGTTACAGTCAACGGTTTTCAAGACCGCCGCATTCGACCGCTCTGCCATCTCTCCGCGGCAAAAGTAAGGAAATCAACTGCACTTAAAAAAGAAGCTTTAAACATTTTTTTGGAGACCATTCCAAACCATTACCGCCCTTCAATCGTTTTTGAAACATGCATATTAACTCCCGGCTTTCAGCCTTTTCGGCGGCTTTGCGCAAGGCTTTTCCGGTACTTTTGCTTTCAGGCGGTTTTTTTTTCACCGGTTGTGCCCAGACGCCGGAAAAACCCTTCGAGCAATCCCGGTCTTTTCAATCCATGACCCAAAAAAATACTTCCCGAACAGCTGCTGTTGATACAGCCACATTTGGTGCCGGCTGCTTTTGGTGCACCGAAGCTCAGTTTCAGCAACTCAAAGGTGTGCTGTCTGTTGAAAGTGGCTACATGGGCGGCAAAACGGCTAATCCAACGTACAAGCAGGTTTCTACCGGTAACACCGGCCACGCCGAGGTGATCCGCGTGACCTACGACCCTTCTGTACTGAGCTATGACGAGCTGCTCGCCGCCTTCTGGCAAAGCCACGATCCGACGACGCTGAACCGCCAGGGCGCGGATGTAGGTACGCAGTACCGCTCGGCTATTTTCTACTATTCTCCGGAGCAGAAAGAGAAGGCGGAAAAATACAAGACGCAGCTGAACGCTGAAAAAGCTTTTGGCGATCCGGTCGTGACTGAGATTGTTCCGGAAGCGCCGTTTTATGTGGCGGAAGATTACCACCAGAATTACTACAACGAAAACGGCAACCAGCCGTATTGCCAGATGATCGTGCGGCCCAAGCTGGAAAAGTTCAAAAAGGTGTTTGCGGACAAACTGAAGTAGAATATTTCCGGAAACTTCCGGAGTAAAAGCCCGGGGCGTGTAAAAGCGTTCCGGGCTTTTACCTGATATATTAAGCAGGTACTATCAAAACCGCCCCAGCACGCCAACTGTAAAATGCCTTGGCAGGCCCGGTCGCCCCGCAACAGACAGGTAGGAAGTGTTCGCCAGATTGTTACAGCGCACCTCAAAATGCAGCGTTTGTTTTTTCAGCGGTACAGCATAAGAAGCCGAGGCACTATTCAGCCAATAGTCCGGAATCCAGGCGCTTTCGTCGGAGGTGATAAAACGGTAGCCGGTGTAAACGCTGCCCCCGTCAACCCGGAGATTTTTCCATCCCAGCCAGGCGCTCACCCGCGCCGTCGTCAGCGGCGTATGCGGAATCTGACAGCCCACCGAGCCGTCGTTGGGTGCGGCGCTTTCCATCGTCCGGGCGCGGGTATAAGTAAATCCGGGCCGCAGGCCAAGGGAAATTCCGGAAAAAGAACCCTGCAATTCGCCTTCCAGTTCCACGCCCTGGGTTTGCACCCGCGCAATGTTGTGGGGCGTCCAGATGGCCCCGCCATACCAGATAATCCAGTCTTGGATGTCGCGGTGGAAAACGGTGGCGTCCACGTATCCCTGCCAATGGGCTTTTCCAAAATCCTGTCGCGCACCCAGCTCGCCGCCCCACCCAATTTCCGGCTTCAATGCTGCATTTCCACCCGGAAAATAATACAGTTCGGTGAGTGTGGGTGCGCGGTAGCTGCGCTGCACCGACGCGCGCAAAACTGTCTTGGGCAGCACGCGAAACAGCCCGTTTACGCCCGGCAAAAGCACCGTTTGGTCGTTGATGTGCTCCGTGCGCAGGACAACCGAAGCGGTGATTTTTTCGTTCCAGAAACGATTTTCAGCCCCGATTCCCAAGCCAATCCGGGGTTGGTTGTACTGGTTGCCGCCCGTCTCGGCTGCCGAGAACTGCACCGGCAGATCTGCGAATACTTTTCCCCTTCCAAACCGGTACTGGTAGGCGGCTTTTCCGAAAAAAGTAGTGGTTTTGAGGCTGCTTTGCAAGGCCGCATCGGGGTCGGTGTAGCGCAGCCCTTCGTGCAGCGCAGCGGCGACAAAAGAATAGTTGTGGCGCAATCCCGCCTTTTCGGCGCTCACGCGGATGCGCAATGCTTCGTCTTCCTGATGCTTCCGGCTCTGGGTTTCAAACAACGCCGGCGGCAGGTCGCGCGCTGCTTTTTGAAGCCATACATCCTGGCGCAGCAGCCATCCGCCACCTGTTTTCTGTCCGCCCTGCACCAGCATTCCATATTGCGCTGTCTGAGCATTGTCGATGTGTTTTGACGTTCCTTTTTCGTCCCGGTAATCAAAAGCATAATCGGCCCGGCTGCCAAAGGCGCGCACGCCCCAAAAAGCTTTCGGGCCGTTGTGTTTGAGCCCGATGGCACCGTTGAGCAAATTGAAAGAACCACCGCCCAGTCCTGTAAAACCGTTCCAGCCTTTTTTTTCCGGAAACCGGAGCGGCTCGTTTTGGAGTTGCAACACGCCGCCTACATTACCGCTGCCCCACAGCGCAGGCGCGCCGCCCGGCACGAGCGTGATAGCCTCAAAAAGCCCGGATTGCAGCATGGAAATGTCGGTCAATCCCATCGCCGGATTCCGGATCGGCACGCCTTCCCACAACACCACCGATTGCGCCGCCGAAGCCCCGCGAATGCTCAAAGTAGCCGGTCCGTTCACGCCGGTAGTGCGGATAAAAACAGGCAGGTTTTCCGTCAGGATGCGGCTTACATCTGTGAAGGCGGGCCGCAGCAATTGGCTGCTGTCCAGCGTCAGGGTTTTCAGCCCGCTGATGCCCGGCGAGAGCGGTTTCAGGATGCGTTTTCCGGAAATGATCTGCTCCGAAAGCGTGTCGTGTAGCTGTGCCTGCGCCGCTGTGGGCAGCAGGAAGAGCACCAAAAGGTTTCGGAGGTTCATGAATACAGAAGATGCAAATTTCCGGAAAATGAGAGGCGGACTTTCTTCTATTGATCGCCGCAGATTCTTTCGCAGTTGTTCCGGAAAACCGGCAACCTGTCAGGTTTTGAAAACCTGACAGGTTGCCGGTTTTCGCGTGAGGGATAGACCCTTCGACAAGCTCAGAGTGACATTCGGCAAGCTCAGGGTGACAGCCGAAAGCCCGACCCGCACCCCGACGTAAGGAGGGGGAAGGGGCACGCCCCAACACTTCTAATCTATAAAAACAAAAACGAACTGGGTCCCACGCCGGTTTTCCAGCGTTTAATCAAATTTCCGGAAGGGGAATACACCAGCACTTCGCCGCGCTGGGTAAAGCCTTTCGGGTCACCGATGTAAACGTTTCCGGTGCCCGGCTGAATGCCCAAAGCCCAGAAATACTGTAAGTTTCCGGAAACTACGAAGGGCGTTTGCGGGAGCGCGGACGCACTTATCGGCATCCGGAAAACCCCGCTCTGCCCCGCCCCGCCGTAGTAATCCACACTCAACCAATAGAGCGTGTCGCGGCCCTCGTTAAAGCAGGGCTTGATGACTTCCTTGCCCGCCGGAAAATCATACTGCGCTACAATCGTGCGGGTTCGTGGGTCCAGGCAGGTAAGCGCCGGGGCCACCCCTTGCGGGTCGTTTCCGGAAACCACCCAGAGATTCTGATGCTTGTCGGCGAGCACGGCCTGCGGCGCTTTCCGGCCAATGAAAATAGAATCCAACAGTCGGGTCTGACTCAGCCCGACCTGGTAGAGGTGGTTATTAGCGGTGTCGTGGGCGGCAACGTAAAGCTGGTTATGAGGTAAATACGCCAGTCCTTCCGGGTTTTGAAACGGCAAAAAAGCCGTGTCGGTAACCGTGTAAGTGGCGGTGTTGATAACGAAAACGCGGTTGCTGAAAAGGGTGGAAACAAAAGCCCGGTCGCCGCCCGTTACCGCCAGATAGCGCGGCTTGGCCACCGGAATGGTGTGTTGCAGCCGGTAGTCCGAAGCGTTGACAAAATAAATCCTGTCGGAGTTGTTGATGCACAAGGCAAGTTCATTTCCCACCGGCGTGATGCTCTGGAAAATATCGCCCAGCTGCTGTCCGTTGACGGCGTAGAAAACGTCTTCGGCGGCGGTCTGGGCGGTGTCGGCGGGCAACTTGGTGAGCGCACTGTTGCCGTTGCCCAGGCTGCCTTCGCACACCACCAAAACATCGCCGGTTGCCGTCGGGGTTACCGGCCCCGACGGTGCCGGTTCCGGGCCGATGCACCCTGCCCAGGCCAGCGCCGCAACCAGGACTACTGCACTATAATTTTTTCGCGCCATGTGTCACCCGCACGGGTTTTAATCTCCACAAAATAAAGACCTTTCGGTAATCCTGAAACCGGAATTTGCACGGCTTCCGTTGCTTCACCAGACGTCATCCTTTTCCCTTCCAGGCTCCGCAGGATGTACTGAAAATCTTTTCCGGAAATTTCGATGTGCAACCACTCTGTAGCCGGGTTGGGCGACACGCGCACGGCTGCCGCGAAGGCTGTACTTCCAACGCCCTGAGAATTTGCATCATTCAGCACGGCTACGGCATCGAGGTCAAAACCGCCAGTGGGAAACGGCGTCGGGAACGGATCGTTGATTTTGCGGCCTTGTGCATCCCGGCTGCCTTCCGGCCCCACGCTTCCGATGACATCCACCAGGCGCACATGGGTAATCCGGCTTTTGTTGAGCAACGGATCGTTGGGCAGCTCCGACAGGTCAAAAGGCGTACCGAAACCACCCCGGTACGTCCCGGCGAGATTGTGATATTTCCGGCAATCCAGATACACGCCTGCACCGGGAATTTGGGATGTCGTGTCGGCTTCCGACAGGGCCGGAAACCGGAAATAGTTTTGCCCGTCAGAGCTCACTTCCACAAAAGCCAGTTCCAGAAATGCTTCTTCCGGATTGGTTGGATTAATAAATCCGTTTTCAAAAACAGCCAGATCGGGGCCGGGGCCGTCGGCGATTGGAATGGCAAACTGCAAGACTGCTACGCCGCTGTCGCCGAGGCTGATAATGTAACTGTTGGCCGGACCGGTGCCGTCGCTATCCATGCCAAGGCCAACGGACCCCGCGCTTTTATCGCGAATGTCTTTCCAGCCGCGCGTGACGCTGCACTGCGTCGCCCAGCCTTTGATCAGCGGGCTGGTTGCCGGAACGGCAGTGCTACCCGGCAGCCCGGCCTGGGGCGCAAACTGTGCATTCGCGCCAAAGACCGGAAAGGCAGCGAGGAAAAGGAAGAATTTTTTCAATCGATTCAATTTAACTCGGTAGATGAATAGAGACTTGAAGCGGTCTCATAAATGGTTTTGAAGCACTTCTGTTGTCACCCTGAGCTTGCCGAAGGGCTCAAAATGCGGGCTTCGACAAGCTCAGCCTGACACCCTTTTCGACATTCACGGTATTTATGAGACCGCTTCTTGTCAAGTCCAACGGCAGGTCGACCGGGGACTTGACAAGTCGCTCGCGATTACGGCTTTACAAATCGGTGCGTCGCAACCCCTTCTTTGCTGCTGATCAAAAGCTGATACGTTCCGGCGGGCAGATGGCCGATTGCCAGTGTGGTTTTGAGGCCGGTGGGTTGCATGAAAAGCACCATTTTTCCGGAAAGATCCAACACAGAAATGCGCTCTGGCAGGCTGCTGCTTGCTTCTACCGTAATATTTTCAACCGCCGGGTTTGGATACACTTTCAGCGCGGCCACAGCGGTTGCAGAAACGCTCATATTGGTTTCGTTGGTGGTGAAATTGTCCAGGCAGAAGTAGGTCGGCGTATTGATTCCGTAAGGTCCTACATCTGAAGAGCGCATCACAATCTGTACGCTATCGACGCGGCCCAGTGCGGTGAGCGAAACCCATTTCCAGTCTTTTACGATATAGTCGGCAGCCGGGTTGGCAGCGCGATAGTCGGCCAGGTAAAATTCTACGCTGTCGGTTTTGATAGCTCCGTTCAGGTAGCCCCGGAAAACCATTTTGTAGTAGTCGGGATAAGTGCCCTGTGGCAGGCCGGAGCTGGTGCCGGTGGTATCGCCGAATTTACGGGCGTAAGCATCGCCGTTGAGCATGCTGTAAAACGCATAATTGTTGTTGGTGACGTACAACCCGCTTACGCCGCTGCCCTGCGCCGCGCCGGTAAGGCGAATGATGTTTTCCGAACCATAGGCTACCACATAGTTATTTCCGGAAAAAGCGCCGCCGGGACGCGCATTATACTCGCCGGAAAGGCCTCCTTTCACCGAATCCTTCCGGTTGGAATAGGCAAATCCTTTTGACCAGTAAGCGTACCCGAAGGAAGTATCATAGACCGTTGGGAAGTACGCCAGTCCGCTGCTGAAGCCCACATCGGTGCCGGGCGCAGAATAATTGATATAAGCGGTGTCGGTTCCCGGAAGGGTCAGGGCCTCAAAATCGGCCACCGTTTGGGCGGTTGCGGAAAAAGAAGTGGCAGCCAGCAGGCCAGCCGCGAGGAGTACAGAATTGCGCATGGGCATTTTTTGGGAAAAAAGAGGTTTCAAAGCGTTGATTGCCTTGCCACTTTTCCGGAAATGCGAAGCCCTGCAAAGACCCGGATAGCCCGATACGGCGCTCCTGATAAGGGTCTGAGCCGGTGCCTTTAATCCCGAAAGCAGCGCAGCAATGGTGGTGCATCGGGCAGGTCTTCTGACTCGTTCCGGGGTTTCTCTTTCGCCTTCCCACCCTTTCCGGGGCAGTGGCTTTTATGGAGATAGAAAACCCTTTTTTGGAACTTACAGCAGCGGGTACTGTTCCGGAATTACACCGGATTCCCTTTTCATCCAACCCAAAGGCCGGAACCAAATGCTGCGCAAAAGTACGGGAATAATTTCTCAATTTGAAAATGGCTCAATGACTCAATGTATTCAGGCATTGATAACTGATTGCGCTTCTGCTGCTATCTGAATACCGAATTTCTCTTTTTTAGCGCCGATTTTTAGCGCCTGTTTCGCCTTGTTTTGTCACCCCGCCGAGAGGCGGGGTCTCAGCATAATACCGCAGGCCTCCTTTTTCTCAGATTCCGCCTTTGGCGGAATGACAAAAAATACCAGGAAGGTTTCTACAGACAAAAATCAGAGCGTCTTTTCCCATTGAGCCATTGAGAAATTAACCTCTTTGCCGCTGCGCTTCGTAGAGAATAATGGAGGCCGCCACGCTCACGTTCAGCGAATCGAAGCCGCCGGCCATTGGAATGCGAATCAGCGCATCGGCGCTTTTAAGCACCTCTTTAGAAACACCGCTGCCTTCCTCCCCCATCACAATGCAGCAAGGACCCGAAAAATCGGCTTCCGGAAGCGGAATGCTGCCTTTCATCTGCGTGCCAAATACGCTGATGCCGTTGAGCCGGAGGGCGTCAATGGTTTTCGGAACGGTTGGCACCCGCACGAGTAGAATCTGCCGCAGCGCGCCTGCCGACGTCTTCACGGCGTCTTCCGTAAGCGTAGCGCCGGAAGCGGTTGGAAGAATAATCGCCTGCGCGCCGAGGCACAAGGCCGAGCGGGCAATCGCGCCGATATTCCGCACGTCTGTCACGCCATCCAGCAACAGGAAAAGCGGTGTTTCGCCTTGGGTCACCACGTGGTCAATCGCATCCTGAAGCTCGATGTAATTCAAGACACCGCCAATGGCCACCACGCCCTGATGCTGCGCTTTGGTGAGCTGGGAAAGCTTTTCTACCGGCACCAGCGCAATGGGAATATTGCGGCCATTGGCGGCGCGTTTCAGGTCGGAGATTTCCGGACCGGCAGCCGAGCGCAGTACGTATAATTTCTCAATGGCTTCGCCGCCCACAATAGCTTCCATTACGGGTTTGCGGCCAATGATCAGGGGCAGCGACGGACGACGATACGGCTTCATGAACGCAAAAGTAGCGTTGCCAGTTTCGTTGAGATTCCTTTTTAGAAAGAATGTGTTGGAGAAAAAAAAGAACGCGCCCGAAAAAGAAAGAACGCGCCTTTTGGCGCGTTCCTACAGGGTTGATTTCCGG
>JAEVZP010000024.1 GCA_023392185.1 Bacteroidota bacterium | reverse complement strand
AAGAAACGGCCGGGAAAATGGCCGATCTGGTCACCGCCGTCGCCAAAGGCGCTATCAAAGTGGTGATTGAGCAGGAATTTCCTTTTGAAGAAGCCCTCGAAGCCCTCCGGAAAACCGAAACCCGCCGGGCGCGGGGCAAACTGGTAGTGGTGCTGGATGCTTAAACCCCGCCTGACTTTAGAATGCTCCGGAATATAGATGGCCTTTTGGGAGCCGTTTGTATCCGGAGTTTTTTGTCCCCTTTTTGGAAGGGGGTTTTTCCGGAAAAACGGCCTTCTGATCGGCCTTCTGATCGGCCTTTTGCTCGGCCTGGAAGCCCTGACGTATGTAGTAAGTTTTGTCAAATTCCGGAAAGAAATCGCCACCCATTCCATTGGGGTGAAGCTGTGGGCACTGACGCTTTTCGGCGTTTTAGTCCGGGTCCTGCTGCAATGCGATTCCGGCTGGTTATTTCAGGTCTGCTTTTGGCTTGGGGCGATTACCCGGTTAGAGATTCTGACGATTGTTCTCACCCTGAAAGAATGGACCAACGACGTACCTTCTTTGTATCACGCGTTGCAGTTGCGGCAGGGAAAGGAAATTAAGCGGAATAAGATGCTTAACGGGTAAGGAACTGCTCGTTTTCTTTAAAAAGCAAGAGCCTGATAACGTTTTAAATGAGGCGGGCTGATCCGGGTGGTCGCGTAGCGACCCAATGTTTGTAGCATGAAGTGATTTTTGAGCGCAACTTTAACAGCGAGCCCGCCACCAGTCCCGTTTCTAAAACAGGACCGGTGGTGAGCTCTTTTCCGGAAACCTGATCAAAATTATCCCCGCTTGGCACCTTCCCCACCTTTCTTCGGGCCCCTGGAGCCGGCAGGTTTCGGGCGTGCAGCAGAATTAGTAGTCGCCGCCGGGCGATTGCGTGGCGGGCGCGGCTGTTGCTTTGGCTTTTCCCGGATCGTCAGGTCTTTCATCGGGTACGGGTGGTTCTCTACGACCGGAATCTTGAGGCCAATCGTTTTCTGAATGTCTTTGATGTAAGCCGATTCCTCGTAGTCGCTGAACGAGTAGGCAAAGCCTTTCGCACCGGCACGGCCGCCCCGGCCAATGCGGTGCACGTATGATTCCGGAATATTCGGGATTTCGTAGTTGATTACGTGCTGCAACAGGTCGATATCAATACCGCGCGCCGCGATATCGGTGGCAACCAACACCTGAATCTTGTGGTTCTTAAAACCTTCGAGTGCTGCCTGCCGTTGGTTCTGTGATTTATTGCCGTGGATGGCTGCTGCCGTAAAGCCATTCTTCTGCAAGGCTTTCACCAGCTTGTCGGCCCCGTGTTTGGTGCGGGTAAACACCAGCACGCGGTCGGTTACCTTCTCCCGCAGGAGCGAGAAAAGAAGCGCCGGTTTGTTTTCCCGGTCCACATAATAAAGCGACTGCTCAATGGTTTCCGCTGTGGTGGATGCCGGCGTCACCTCGATATAAGCCGGATTGTTCAGGATGGTATCGGCCAGCTGCTGAATCGGCGCGGGCATGGTAGCCGAGAAAAACAAGGTTTGCCGCTTGGCAGGCAGCTTCTGAATGACCTTTTTGACATCGTGAATAAAGCCCATGTCGAGCATCCGGTCGGCTTCATCCAACACAAAAATGCGCAGGTCTGAGAGGGAAACAAAGCCTTGTCCCATCAGGTCGAGCAGACGGCCCGGTGTGGCGACGAGGACATCCACACCACGCTTCAGGGCGGCTACCTGCGAGGATTGGTTGACACCACCAAAAATCACGGCGTGGCGCAGGTGCAGGAAAGCGCCGTAATCCCGGAAGCCTTCTTCAATCTGAATGGCCAGTTCGCGGGTGGGCGTCAGAATCAGACAGCGGATCGGCGGCTTTTGACGCGAAGGCCCTTCGGCGTCGAGTTGCTGAAGGATCGGCAAGGCAAAAGCGGCTGTTTTGCCGGTGCCGGTTTGGGCGCAGCCCAGTACGTCGCGGCCGGCAAGCGCTTCCGGGATGGCCTTTTCCTGAATGGGAGTCGGGTGAGAATAGCCGGCCTTGTCGAGCGCCAGCAAAAGAGGCTGAATCAGCCCCAGGTCGGAGAAAGTATTTTTCAAAAGGGATAATTAGGGCGGCAAGATAAGCGGAAAGTAAAAGGTGCCGGCGTTGAAACGTGCGCCCGGAGAGATACCGGCAGCCTATTCAAACAAAAAAACACCTTTTTAGTTCAGCCGAACCCGCCGCAGGTCAATGGTATTCATTGGGTCGCTGGTAAAGCCCTGCACGTTGGGCCGCAGAAAATGGTTCAGCCGGTCGTAGAAAAGCGGAATCACCGGCGCTTCCTGGAGCGCCAGCGAATCCATCTTCCGGTACAGGACATAACGCTGCGAATCGGGCAGGGTGACGGCCGTTTGGTACCAGCGGTCGAACTGTGAATTATGAAAGCGCGTGTAGTTGGGCGGGGCGGGCAGCGGGCTGTAGAAAAACGCGAGGTAGGTTTCGGCGTCGGGGTAGTCGGCAATCCACTGCGCACGAAACAGCGCGCTTTTGGAAAGGCTCATCTGCTGGCGCAGGATGTTGGGCTGCAGCACCTCCGGCCTGGCCCGGATGCCGATTTCGGCGAGCTGATTGGCAACAAACTGCACAATATCGAGATAGTTGTCCGGCGTTTGAATGGTCACCGGTGGCAGCCCCTTTCCACCCGGGAAGCCGGCTTCTTTCAGAAGCGCCGCTGCTTTTTGCGGGTTGTAAGCAAAAGCCCAATCCGGTGCGTCAGAGGCACCCGGCAGGCCCGGCGGAATAAAACCTCCGGTTGCGGCCACCACCAGCCCGTTCCGGAAATAGCGGCGGATTTGTTCGCGGTCGATGGCAAAGCCGATGGCCCGCCGCACGAGCCGGTGGCGCAGGGCCGAGCCTTGTAGCAGCTCGTTGGTCGTGTCTACCAGAATGCCCAGGTATTCGGTGTTCAGATACCCCCCCTGCCGCAGCTGAAACTGATCCCGAAATTCCGGCTTCACCACGCCGTCTTTGCGCAGCACCAAGTCTTTGAAAGAGCCGTCGATATTATTGACGAAGTGCAGCTTTCCCTGTAAAAACAGCAAAAATTCGGTGGCTTTACTGTCATAGAAAGAATATTGCACCGCATCGAGGTACGGCAGTGGATTTCCGGAAGGGTCCCGCTCCCAGTAATTCGGGTTGCGGTACAGAATAAGGGCGCTGCCTTCTTCCCAGGCCGCATACTGAAACGGCCCGGTTCCGCAGGGATGCCGCCGGAAGTCTTTTCCCCATTTTTCAGCTGCTTCGTGGGGAACAATCCCGCAATACGCCATCGAAAGCAAGGCCGGGAGCGGTGCAAACGGCTTTTGCAGGTAAAGGATAAAGGTGCTGTCGTCCGGCGCTTCAAAAGGCCGTGTCGTATCTACCCGATCGTTGAAAATCCAGGCGCCGGAAGAGGCGGTTGCCGGGTTGAGGATGCGCCTGAATGAATACACCACATCGGCGGCAGTCATCCGGCGGCCTTTGCCGCCCGGAAAAACAGCATTGTCCTGAAAGAAAACATCGTTTCGCAGGTGGAATTTCCACGAAAGACCGTTATCGGACGCTTCCCAGCGCATAGCCAGCGAGGGTTGCAGATTGCCGGCCGAGTCTACTTCCACCAGCGTGTTGTAAATGGCATGCGCCGTCCAGATGGTATAAAGGTCTTTGGCATAGGCCGGGTCCAGGCTTTCGAGCGAGCCGGAGGACAGGTTGATCCGGAACACGGCCTTGTTTCCGGAATCCGCCTTTCGGTGGCCGCAGGCCAGCAGGCCTGTCAGCGCCAAAAGAAAAATCGTGTTTCGCACAAAAACGAAGTTGAGGCGAAAATGCATTTAACACAGCACGGCCAGCGCCCGGTGTTCGAGCCGGAAAACTACTTTTCCCTCACATGGATACGGATCGCCGTCGGTATGGAAAAGGGTGAGCTCCGGGTGTACAATCTCAACTTCCCGGCCCTGGCGGGTATGCACATAGCGGTTGCGGTG
>JAEVZP010000203.1 GCA_023392185.1 Bacteroidota bacterium | reverse complement strand
CGCGACGCTCATCTCAAAGCGGCCTGACCGTGGCCCTCGGCGAAGGGGTACGTTCCTACAATCGGGTTGCGGCCTTCGCCCGGGACTGGAAGGCCGCCCGCCTGCGCGAGCAGCAGATCAGTGGCCGTGGCACCTTCGTTCCCCTGGCCTTTGTGCCGGGCGAAGCGTTCCAGTTCGACTGGTCAGAGGACTGGGCCATCATCGCCGGCGAGCGCACCAAGCTGCAGGTCGCCCATGTGAAGCTGTCCTACAGCCGTGCCTTCACGCTGCGGGCCTATCCGCTTCAGACCCATGAGATGCTGTTCGATGCCCATAACCACGCCTTCCGGGTGCTGGGCGGCGTGCCGCGGCGGGGCATCTACGACAACATGAAGACGGCCGTCGACAAGGTCGGCCGAGGCAAGGAGCGCCAGGTCAATATCCGCTTCTCGGCCATGGTGAGCCACTTCCTGTTCGAGGCCGAGTTCTGCAACCCGGCTTCCGGCTGGGAGAAGGGGCAGATCGAGAAGAACGTACAGGATGCCCGGCATCGGCTCTGGCAGCCCCTGCCGAACTTCCCGTCGCTGGAGGCACTGAACGCCTGGCTGGAGACCCGGTGCCGGGAATTGTGGTCGCAGACCGCGCACGGCACGCAACCCGGTACAATCGCCGATGTGTGGGCCGAGGAGATCCGGCACCTGATGGCAATGCCGCGTTCCTTCGATGGCTTCGTCGAGTACGCCAAGCGCGTCTCCCCGACCTGCCTGGTTCATCTGGAGCGCAATCGTTACAGCGTGCCGGCATCCTTTGCGAACCGCCCGGTCAGTCTGCGTGTTTATCCCGACCGGATCGTCATCGTCGCCGAGGGGCAGGTGATCTGCGAACATCGCAGGGTCTTCGCCCGCTCGCATGATCGTCTCAGCCGGACGGTCTACGACTGGCGGCATTATCTGGCCGTCCTCCAGCGCAAACCCGGGGCCCTGCGTAACGGTGCCCCCTTTGCCGAAATGCCGCCGGCCTTCCAGTCGCTGCAACAGCATCTGCTCAAAACGCCAGGTGGCGACCGGGAGGTGGTCGAAATCCTGGCCCTGGTCCTGCAGCGCGAGGGGAAGGTGATGGAGGCGGAGTAGCAAGGCCCTTCCATCCTTTCCTCGCGCTCATCGTCGCGGGGGACAAGCCGACCCTCTCGGGCACTCGTCGCCTCGGAGGAGCTGCGGGAATCGCCAGAGCCACCGGCGCGGCTTTCATGATCATGGTCTTGAAAGCCGAGACGGCGCCGCGGTCACGAACATGGACGGGATAAGTCGCAATCAGGGCCTCCGGTCCGCATTCCCTCGCGCTTCCTTCGTGGGAAGGAGCCTGCGCGAAAGCCTCACATGCCCAAATCATCGATACGTTTTTAGCAAAGATTGTCATCTGTGGTCGTGTCCACCGGGAATGGAGGAGCCGATGGCGACGATGAACGTGTCCCTGCCTGAGCCGCTGAAGGCCCGGGTGGAACGCCAGGCGGCAGGAGGTCGATATGGCAACGCGAGCGACTATGTCCGCGATCTGATCCGCAAGGATCAGCAGCGGGCGGAAGCGATCGCGGCACTGCAGGCCGCCATCACCGAAGGGGCCGAAAGCGGAGAGCCGCAGCCCCTCGACGTCGACGCATTCAAATTGCGTATGCGCGAGCGTCAAGCCGTTAGGTAGCGGAGCCCGCTATAGGCGCACGCCTCGGACACTGGACGATCTCGACGAAATCTGGCGTTTCTCCGCGGAAATTTGGTCGACCGCGCAGGCCGACCGCTATGTCGACGCCTTGGCCCAGCTGTTCGAAACGATCGCCACCATGCCGACATTGGCGCGGGAGCGCGCCGAGTTCACGCCGCCCGTGCGGGTTCACAGGCATGAAGCCCATGTGATCGTCTACACCGTCGCCGCGGATCACGTTGTCCAGCGACATCCTTGCCGACGGGGCGGCCATACGTTTTAGAATGCTGCGCCCCGCCTAGAGCTTGGCGACCTCACGCCGCAAACGCTCGATCTCAAGCTGCTCCGGCCTCATCTGGCTGTGGCCAGGAAAGGCCTGCCCCGGATCGGCGGCAAACTCCTACACCCTTTTGCGCAGGACGTTCTCATGGAGGTCGAGATCCCGCGCTTCCAGCGCGACGCTCCCCGCGCACGCCATTAACGCCCCGCTGGGGCCTGCCGGGCTGTAAGGCTGCTGTAAGCGGGCCGGCATAAGGTCCTCTCACGGAACGAGCCGGCCGCGACGGTCGGATGGATGGAGAGAGGAAGAAGCCGATGACCAAGCAGGACCTGAACAACATCGCCCTGACCGATGAGGAGCTCGAGGCCGCAGCCGGCGGCGCCGGCCAGTGGGTCGCTCCGACCCGCGGTCAGTGGTGGGTCTGGCAGGTGAACCAGTCCTCTGCCTCTGGAAATCCCGCTGCTCTCAGCGCGTCCGCCGAGCAAAAGAATGGCACCACGCGCTGCGAGGTAAGCGATGGCAAGAGCCACTACTACAAGTTCGACGGCAGCAAGGAAGTCCTCGTCGGCATCCGCTGATGCTGATGCCAGGTCTATCGCCGCGTGCCTCTCCGTTTCAGTCGACCAGGTCGGCCCAGACGATTCCGATGTCGATCTCCCGCGTCCGAGGTCGCTGGGATCTCCTCAGCGTCTGGCGGCTCGTTTTCATTGTCGACCAAGGCGGCCCGAAGCACCGTGAGCAGCTGCCTGATCTTGCCGATCGGCTCTCCGCAGTCTTGGCAGCTAAGGACGTCCTGGTCGTCCGTCCATTCCGGAATCTCGATGATGACCGCGCCGCACTCATCGCAGGCAAATACTGGAGGTAGGGGCTCGGTAGCCAAGACACACCCTCATTTTGGCGCCGCGCCCGAAAACATACCCGCTCAATGCAGATTTGTACCCCCCATTTGGGGTAGGCCTAAAGGCTAAGAGAGCAGTCTGGCCGCCTGCCAGCCCGTCTCCTTCATCGGCCGTTCTCGCTCACACGGACTTGGCCTTCTTGCGTTTGCGGCCGCCCGCGCTACATCTGCCGCCGACTATGCCTACAGGAAGCCCAGATGCCTTTTAGCTCGCTGACCGGCCCGGTCGACCTCGCGCGCGCCCACGCGGCGCTTGAGGCAGCGTGGACTGATATTAAGAGTAAGCATCCGAGTTGAGCCGCCTTGTCGGGTGCGTCGGATTTTGGCCTGACTGTCCTTATTGACGTCAAAAGGGACAGTGCGGAATTGGATCGGCTTGAGATTGTCGAGACTGGTCGTCGTCGCCG
>JAEVZP010000177.1 GCA_023392185.1 Bacteroidota bacterium | reverse complement strand
GCGGAACGCCTACAGCCACACTGACCAGCAGCACCAGTTCTGCCTGTGCCAACGCGCCATTCACGCTGAGTGCATCTCCAAATGTGCTTTCCGGCCTGACGTATCAGTTTCAAGTTTCGACCAATGGCGGCACGACCTGGACCAACCTGGGAGCGGTATCGGCGAATCCTACCTATACAGTTACGTCTCAAACAACTGCTTCCCAGTACCGGGTAACGATTACTTGTGCCGGCGGTGGTAGTAACACCTCGGCTGTTGTTTCGGTAGCGCAGGCAGCTCAAAATACTTGCTATTGCGTTCCTTCTGGCAGCAATAATAACTATTATATCGACGGCTTTTCTACAACCGGTGGTGCGACCAACATCAGTAATCTAAGTACTGGTTATTCACCGAACGGTTATGGACAATTCCTTTCGCAGAACGTAACGCAGGTTCAGACCATGACGGTGAACTTCACGCTTGATCATTCTACCTATAGTAATTTTGGTACCGGTATTTGGGTGGACTGGAACCAGGACGGTGATTTCAACGATCCGGGTGAGAAAGTATTCACCAGCACCAGTTATCAATATACCGAGACCGGCAGCTTCACTGTTCCGATTACGGCTCTTGCCGGTCCTACACGGATGCGGGTGGGCAACAGCTATACGCCGGGAACCGGTCCGTCGGGTCCGTGCCTGACCGGCCACAATGGAGAGTATGAAGATTATACTTTCACTGTCGTTGCGCTTACTCCTTGCAGCGGAACGCCTACAGCCACACTGACCAGCAGCACCAGTTCTGCCTGTCCGAACCTGCCGTTTACGCTGAGCGCCTTGCCGAATACTTTTTCCGGCCTGACCTATCAGTTCCAAGCCTCTACTAATGGCGGCACGACGTGGAACAACCTGGGAGCGGCTACGCCCAACTCGACCTATACAGTCGCTAATCAAACGGCGGCTACGCAGTATAGGGTAACCATTACTTGCGCCAGCGGCGGCAGCAATACTTCTGCTGTGGTATCGGTAGCTCAAACGCCGCCGAATGGCTGCTATTGCATACCATCGGGTAGCTCGAATAGTTATTATATTAACGACTTTACTACGACTAGAGGCGTCACCAATATTACTAATACCGGTACTGGATTTTCTCCTAACGGCTATGGGCAGTTTACCTCGCAGAGTGTTACGCAATTTCCCGGCGAGCGAGTAGATTTTAATGCTGTATTTGGTTCTGGTAGCAGCACATTTGGTTTTGCTGTTTGGGTTGACTGGAATCAGAACGGTAGTTTCAGTGATCCAGGCGAAAAAGTCTTCTCTACGAACTCGTATTCTACGAGTCACAGCGGCGACTTCACTGTACCCACTTCAGCGCTCCCAGGACCTACACGGATGCGTATCGGCAATAGCTATACGCCTTCTACCGGCCCCGCAGGTCCGTGTGTTACCGGGATTTCCGGTGAATTTGAAGATTACACCTTCCAGGTGGTTCCGCTGGTGCCTTGTAGCGGCCCGCCAACCCTTGGTAACATCGTTTCCAACATTGCCGTTCCATGTGTAGGTGACAGCATTACCTTGTCGCTTCCGAATGCCACTTTCGATACCGGTATTGTATTCCGCTGGGAATTCAACGACGGTATGGGCTGGCAGACCCGCGGGGTGAACAACGGTCGTGTGTATGGCGATCGCCCAACAACTGTGACCGACTATCGGGTGACTGCCCTTTGTACGCTCACCAACGACAGCACTACTACGGCTGTCTTTACGGTTACCCCACTGGCGCCAGCGCTGCCGTATTTCGAAGATTTCGAAAGCATTACGACCAACAACCAGCTGCCGCCTTGTATGAAGGCAACTGCACTGGGAACCATCAACCTTACCTACACCTCCAACCAGACTACCTACCAGCGAAAGAACCATACGCCCGGTGGCAGCAAGTTTGGATCCTTTAAATATAACTCTACCACCGAGCAATACTTCTTTACACCGGGTCTTGCCATGCAGGGCAGACTGACGTATAAGATCAGCTATTGGTATGTGACTGACGGCCAGGGCGGCAACAACAACAATATTGTTTCTACCCGGACAACTATCGGCACCACGCCAACGGTGGGGGGCGTATTGCAAACACTGGGCACGGTAACCAACCCAACCGATACCAACTATCAGCAAGCGGTTTACTATTTTACACCACTTCAGAATGGAACTTTCTTCGTGGGCTTCGGTAACATCGCCACTACGACAAGTGCTTATTTCACCATCGATGACATCTCTGTAGAAGCGCTGCCGCCTTGTGTTGGTACGCCTAATGCCGGAACAGTTGTTTCCAACACACCAGTGAGCTGTCCGGGTGCGCAGGTAGAGCTTTCTGCCGTCGGCGGCACTGCTGCCAGCTACCTGACCTATCGCTGGTTGAGAAACGGCGTTCCGGTTGCCGGTCCGCTCGGCGCCAGGCCTACTTATCTGACTGCACCGCTGGGTACTGCCGTTGAGACCTATCAACTGGAACTGACCTGTACCAGCTCTTCTACCGGTATCACCAGCGACACCTCAGCACCGTTTGTAATTACGCCTTATACGGTTACGGTTCCGTATCAGGAGACCTTTGAAAGCATTACGCGGGCTAATGAACTGCCAACCTGCTTTACAGCAACGGATTTTGCGGTCAACACCTTTACTTACATTACAGGCGGCGCCGGCAACCACACGCCGGGCGGCTCCAAGTATGCAGGCTTCATGGGCGCTTCGGTGGATGGCTGGATGTTTACCCCAATGATGACCCTGCAGGCCGGAAATACCTATAAGTTCAACTTCTGGTACCGCACTTCTTCTTCTAATCCGCATCCACTGCTTCAGGGAGCGGTGGGGAGTGGCCCGTCTGCACCGCAGATGTCTCCGCTCGCCGGGATCACCAACGCCGGTACGACTACTTTCCAGGAATATGTGGATCTCTTCACGCCTACCGTTACCGGTGACTACTCCTTCGGTATCTATACCCAGACCAGCGGTTCCGGAACCAATGTGATGAGCATTGATGATATCGGCGTGGTGGAGCTGCCGCCTTGTACCGGCATGCCGAGCGTGGCTATAACACCGGCCGGAACCGTCAATCAGTGTCCAACAGACAGCTTTACGCTTTCTGCACCGCTGGCAACCTTCAGCGGCCTTGTTTACCAATGGCAATTCGACACAGACAGTACTTTCCCGACCGCGCTTATCCCTCCCGGAAATTCAACGACTAATAAATACAGCAGCCGCGCACCGCTCATCAGCCACTTCTATCGGCTGCGGGTGATCTGTACCTACACTGGCGATACCGCCTACAGCAATGTGGTAAAAGTGAATGTGAATACCACCCAGTATGCACCACTGCCGTATCTGAACGATCTGGAAAACTGGGTGAACAACTGCGCCAACCATGATGTGCCGACCGGCAATAACTGGTTGCAACCTGTGCGCACCGGAAACGCTTCCTGGCGCAGAAACGATGAAGGCCTTACCGCCAACTGGACGAGCCCGAACGCAGGCGCCTACACGCCGCCGGCCCGCAGTGGCCTTTACAGCGGCCGTTTCCACAGCAGCCAGGCTACTGTAGGCGCTGCCAATAGCCCGGATGAAGGAAAGCTGGATATGCACATCAATTGTAGCACCGGTACCGGAACCAGCCCCAACAAAGCGCTGTATTTCTATCACATCAGTCCCGGAACACCAACCAATGCATTGGATGTACGTTTGTCAACCGATGGGGGAGCTACCTGGTCCACGCTGAATTCCTATGATTCTGCATTCGACTGGCGTCTGCGTCGTATTCCGTTTGTTTCGAACAGCGCAGCGACGGTTATCCGCTTTGCAGGTCGTCGCACAGCTACTGCTTCCGGAAGCGACATCGGTATCGACTCCATCTTCGTAGCCCCTCCTTGTACGGCCCAGCCGGTGGCGGGTCGCATCGGCGCTGTTTCTCCCACACAAATCTGCCCGGGTGATTCCGCTATCCTGAACCTGACCGGTACTTCTATGGCAGGGGATCTGCGCATCGACTGGGAAACCTCTACTACCGGTCCCGGCGGCCCCTGGACTTCGCGCACAGTCGGTCCGAATGGTGGCGGCTATACCTGGAATTCCGGACAACTGATGCAAACTACCTGGGTGCGTGCACGCGTAACCTGTAATGGCGCCAGCCTCAGCGATACCACCAATGCGATTGCCTTTACTGTAAGCGTAACACCGGCCACTGCCTATGCGACGCTGCCTTATACCGAAAACTTCGAAAACTGGACCGACCGTTGCGGCCTGAAGGAAATTCCGTCTGCCAACTGGGCCAATGTGCCGTCCTTCGGCAACACCTCCTGGCGCCGTAACGATCAGGGCAATACCGGAGCCTGGAGCAACATCCTGGCCGGTCAGTGGTGGCCCGGTACGCCGGCAGCTGCAGTGGATAGCTTCTCGGCTCGTTTCCATAATGCTGCCGCCACCCCGAACGGCAGCCGTGGTGCGCTCAACCTCTATGTGGATTGTAGCGGCCCCGGCGATAAAGAGCTACGCTTCTTTGTCAACATGACCGACCGTACCGCCGGCAACACCGACTCCCTGCGGATCCGGTACTCCACCGACGGCGGCTTCACCTTCACCCGTCTCGACAGCATCCGCCGTACCAACGGCTGGGAGCAACGTACTTATGTACTGCCTTCCACATCGGCCCGCACCATCGTCCGCTTCGAAGCCGTATCCGACAATACCCAGAAAGATATCGGACTGGACTATGTACAGGTGCTGAACCCCTGCTCCGGTACGGTGGTTGCCGGAACCGTTGACAGTGTGCAGAAAGTATGTCCGGGACGGCCGTTCCGCCTCTCGACTACCGGCACCAGCCAACAAGGTGGACTGACCTATGTATGGGAAAGTTCCGCCTCCGGTGCTACGGGTACATTTGCGCCGCATGCCGGTGGCAACACGCCGTTCCTCACCACGAGCATCAATCAGAACACCTGGTTCCGACTGGGCGTTTCGTGCGGTGCAACCGGAACCGTGGTGTACTCACCTGCCCGTCAGGTACAACTGGCAGATACCTTCTATTGCTATTGTCAAACCAATCCGCAGTATCCGTTTGTAACAGCGCAATACAAGGAAAACATCGGCAACGTGTCGCTGAAAAGCAGCGTCGGCACAACGCTGATGTCCAACGGCTTTGCAAGCCCGATTGCCAACAACAACACTGCCATCAATGCCTACAGCAACTTCCAGCGTCTGCCGGCAACACCGCTGTACCGTGATAGCACCTACGAACTGGACGTTCAACAGATTTCTTACACAACCAACTCCGCTGCCAAAGTGGTGGCCTGGATTGACTTCAACCGCGACGGCGTATTCGATTCTTCAGAGCGGATCGTCAATCTGAACACCAGCGGAAGCACCACTCCTGCCTTCAACGCCCTGGGCAACTTCACCATCCCGTCCAATGCAAAGCCCGGATTGGCCGGTATGCGCGTGACCCTGCAACAGCCGGGCGCCACGCCGCCGCCGGATCCGTGTGGCACCTACAACGGCTATGGCGAAACGGAAGACTATATGGTGGAACTTCGCTACGCACCGTGTAGCGGCTTCCCGACGCTCGATGCCGGAACAGCCCATATCTCTGATACCGCCATCTGCCCGGGCTACCCGGTAACTCTCTGGGATACCGGCTACCAGCAGGAAGTATATGGCGTGACCCGCCAATGGCAGCAAAGCGCCAACAACGGTGTGAGCTGGCAAAATGTGGGCGCAGCAAACAAAGACACAGTCGATGCGCTGGTAAACAGCCCGATGCTATACCGCTTCGCAATGATCTGTAACAACGGTGTCGAAAGCTACTCCAATGTCGTATCGGTGGGTATCCTGCCTTCCAGCGCCTGCTACTGCCCGAGCTATGCAACCGGCGGCCCGAACGGCGACAAAGACAGCAGTGACATCGGTTCGGTATCGCTGAACAACGCCGTCTTCCAGGTAGGCGGGCCACACCTGCTCAACCCGATGGCTACCCGCAAGTGGACCAACTATGCCTCTATGGGCGGCGTCATCGAGCTGTGGGCGGATTCTACCTACGACATGGACATCTACCATATCATGCGGGGCAGCGTTCACAAAGACGCCAAAGTGACGGTGTTTATCGACTACAACCAGAACCTGTCCTTCGACGTGAACCCGCCTGCAGGCTATCCATCCGAGCGCGTGCTGACCGCCTACACAACGGCGAATAACTATTACCTCGACAACCTGCAAATCCGCATTCCGTCGCAGCAGGTACTGCCCAGCGGCGTGGTACTGATGCGTGTCGTTCTCAACGAAGACACCGGTCCCAATGCAGCTTCCGATCAGGGTTGCGGTACCTACGAATCGGGTGAGACCGAAGATTACTATGTGATCTTCCGCTGCCCAACCTGCCCGACCGGCGTTCAGACCGCAGGCGAAGACAACATCAGCCTGTTCAGCCTCTTCCCGAACCCGACAACCGGCCTGGCGAAGGTCAACCTCACGACGCGCAGCGCTGTGAAGGAAATTGAGATGACCATTACCAACATGACCGGTCAGGTGCTGAAGAAAGAAACCTTCAGCCAGCCGGGAACGCAGTTCAGCACCACTATCGACCTCAAAGAGCAGCCCCGCGGCGTATACTTTGTAGAGCTGAAAGCGGACAACGAACGCATCGTTCGCAAGCTGGTGGTTCAGTAAGAAAAGAGAATCCCGGATTCTTTAAAGTAACAGCCGGCCTTTCTGGAGAAAATCCTGAAAGGCCGGCTTTTTGTATGAATATTGCCACATGCGACGGTCCACCGGAAATCCCGGAAAACACCTTTTACTGCTGATACTCCTGTGCGCGCTAACCGCCTGCCGGAAAGAAACCCGGGTGACGCCTGCTTTCTATTATTGGAAAACCACCTGGCAACCCTCCGAAGCGTCTCAAAAGACTTTTGAAAAGGGAAATTTCCGGAAATTGTACCTGCGCTTATGCGACATCGGCATCAGCCCGGAAACCGGCGCGGTTGTGCCCAAAGACGTGCTGCGCCTGGGTGAAAATCCACAGTTGCCCAACGCCGAGATCATCCCGGTCATTTTTCTGGAACCACCAGTGCTGCAAACCCTGAAAACGGAAAAAAGCATCACGGAACTTTCCGGAAATATTGCCCGTTTTACCGACGCTTTCTGCCGGCAGCAAGGCTGGAATATCAAAGAGTTTCAGCTCGACTGTGACTGGACGAGCCGAACAGCAGACGTGTACTTTGAACTGGTGCGCGCCCTTAAAAAAGAGTCGTTTTTTTCCGGAAAAACGCTGTCCGTTACCCTGCGCGGGCATCAGGTAAAATATCCCGGTAAAGGCGGCATCCCACCCGCCGACCGCTGCATGCTCATGGCTTACAACATGGGCGACATCCGGACGCTGACCCCGGAAAGCTCGATCCTGGATGTGCCGACAGCCAAGGACTATCTGCAAAACATCGGTGCGTATCCGCTGCCGATCGACCTGGCGCTGCCCATTTTCCGGTGGACGCTCTGGTACCGCGGCGGCCGGCTGCTCGGCATCCTGCGCGGCGTGGATCCCGAAGGGCTGGCGCAGCTTCCGTTTCTCCAAAAAGAAAAAAAAGGCAATCTTTACCGAAGCCTTGCCGACACAAGCCTCGGCGGCTATCGTATCCAGACCGGCGACCTGATTAAAGCCGAATCACCCCAACCGGATGAAGTAAGCGCAGTAGCAGCCTATATTTCCGGAAAATTAAAGCAGAAAGCCTTTACGGTCGCCTTCTATCACCTCGACGACACAAACCTAAACCGTTATGATACCCGCCAACTGGAAGAAATCCTTCATCATTGCCGCTAGCAGCCTGGCCCTCGTGCTGGGCGAACAAATCGTGCAGGCCTGCGCCGATGGTCCCGACCCGGGCGATTATTATATCTCTTTCTTCGACAACCTGCTGCCGGCTTCCGGAAACTTCGAGTTGTTCCGGTATTCGGCCTACACCGGTCTGCTCTATGAAAACTGGTATATCAGCGAATCCAACGACACGGCTGACGGCAACCGCGCCGAATGGGCCGCCTACACGGGTGCCCCGCTCGCCGACGTCGATAGTTTTGTATATGCCTTCGACCGGTCGGTGCTGTCTGCGCTGTATTACAATATCGAGAAAGGCACGCCCAGCGCCCTGCTGGCGCCTTATGAAGGCAACAAAATGCTGCAATGGTTTCGCCGCTCCAAAGACCTCGAGGCACTGGGCTACCTGATGTATGCCAAGCAGATTCAGCCCTATGCCAACCGAACACCCGGCGACCCGTGGTCGCCGGCGCCGCCGCCCGATAAAGGCATGATCGAAAAGTTGCGCAAAAACGGGATGCAACTGTATGCGGCGGCACAAAAGCCTTTTATCAAAGGCCGCTATGGCTACCAGATAGCGCGACTGGCTTTTGCAGGAGAAAACTACCGGGAAGCCTTGCGCGACTATGAAGACCTCGCACCTAAGGACGGCTCCAATATTGCCGGTCGGGCGCTGGGCATTGAAGCCGGCGCGCTCTACCGCCTGAAGCGGATGCCGGAAGCGGCCTACCGCTACAGCCTTTTGTTTGACCGCGGCGATGAATGGCGGCGCAGCGCCTTTATTTCTTTTAGCTGGACGGGCGCCGATACCAACACGGCTCCGGTGCTGGCCTTGTGTAAAAATGCCCACGAGCGGGCGGTGGTGCACGTGTTGAGCGGCCTGTATGCCTACGAACCGGCATTAGATGATATCGCTGCTGCCCTGCGCGAAGATCCAACCGTGGCCGGACTGGATGCCCTGGTAACCCGCGAAATCAACAAAGTAGAAGAGCGCTTTGTAACGGATATGCTTTACAAGGACCGGGAAAAGCTGTTTGCCGGCGTCCACACCCCGTGGTGGTTCTACGATTATTCGGCCAGAGGAGAAAGCGTAGCGGATAAAAACCAGCACCGGGAAAAATACCGGCAGGCAACCCTGCGGCTGGCCAGTCTGATCGACGAAGCGGCAGCTAAAAACCCGAACGTAACATTCTGGCCTGTTGCAGCTTCCTATCTGTCGCTTGTTACCGGGAATAAAACCGAACTGGAAGCGCAATTGAAGAAAGCCGAAGGTATGGCGAAGACCGACCGGGAGAAAGATCAGCTCAGCGTTATTAAGCTCCTGAGCGTAAGCCGCGAAGAAGGCAAAATCACCCCGGCCACCGAGAAAGCCATGCTGCCTTACCTCGAGTGGCTCGAAAGCCGGACGAAAACCTCTGAGCGCCTCGACAAAACCTACCGGGATTTTACCACCGGCTATCTGACGACCGTTTATCTGCGGCAAGGCGATACCGCAAAAGCCATTTTTGCGCTCGCCCGTGGGCAGCAGCATTATGGAGATACCTCCTTTGTATATGGTATTGAGACGGATTTTATGGACGCCCCGGGTGTTGCCCTGCAAGCCATGAACGAAGCGCAGTTTGAAAAAGTAAAAGCTTTTGCCGGTGCAAGCGGCGGGAGCGCCTATGATAAATGGCTGCGCGCCAACGGCAACATCTACCCCATGGCTTTGTTGCAGGAGCTGGAAGGCACCCAACGGC
>JAEVZP010000112.1 GCA_023392185.1 Bacteroidota bacterium | reverse complement strand
TAAATAGACAGAAGTTATGAATCCCCACAAGCCTTATTAAATAGTAAAGCATCTTGGGCAATGAGTTTTACGCAAGATGCCATAATTAATGCTCTTAATAATGCTTAACAAAATAAGAATTACTTTTGTATCTAAACTAATACCTCATTATGAATCATTTTAAATAATAAGCCCTTGACCACAAGGGCTTTAGAATTAAAAAACACTTCACACTATCCTTCAATGAAATGAGATGAACCTTATTATGAAAAAAATCTTTATTAGTCACTCATCAAAAGACGAAGTAATCGTAACTAATTTTATTGATAAAATTCTTGTTGGTGCATTAAGTGTAAAAGTAAATGAAATTTTTTGTACAACCACTGATGGTACAAAAATAAAATCGGGAGAGGACTGGCGGAATAGTATTTTAAAGGCTTTACAGTCTTCAAAAATTATATTTCTAATAATTACTCCAAATTACAAGGAAAGTGAAGTATGTTTATGTGAAATGGGAGCTGCATGGATAACTTCATCCGAGGTGGTGCCACTCATTGTTGATCCAATTAATTATTCAAATGTTGGTACAATCCAAGAACCTAAACAAATTGAGAAACTTCTTGATGATAGGTGTCTTGATAGGATACGGGATCTTGTTCAAGAAAAGTTAGAAATAAATCCTCAGGATATACAAAGTGATAGATGGTCTACAAAAAAAAATGAATTTCTTAGGAAAATCGAAAAACATTTAAAAGAAAAACCATTTTTTCAGCTCTTTGTAGAGAAGAATATATTAAAGTAATAAAACAAAAAAAAGAACTGGAAGAAGCTGTAGATGCTTTAATTGAGGAAAAAACAAATCTTGAAAAGTATATTGAAGAATTGAAAAAAGCAAAAGATATAAAGGAAGTAAAGGCTATCGAGAAAAAATATACAAAGCAAGATACAATTGATGAATTTAATACTTTATGTCAGAATATATCCTCAAAATTATCTAAACTCCCATCAATAATACGAGGTATTCTATATTCTTCTTTTTCCGGAAAAAACCTCAGAATTTCTTATCAAGGATGGGAAGAGGAAATTGATGATGCTATTTCTAGGGACTACATAACTGATGACCTTGAAGCGGATTGGGACACAACTATGATGATGAGAGATTTATATACAGATCTTGTAGCTCTCAAGAGGTTTATTGCAGATAATGAATCTGATGAAATTTTTCGTGAATCTTATTATGAAGACTATGCAGCCCCTCTTTCACTCGCAAATAGGAATTTTTGGGAAGATGCTTTTGAACTAACTATTTCAATATCATAGTAAATTTAACAATGTGAGATGATAAGGTTTGAAATTCAATCTAGAAAGAATAAGGGATAAGGAAGAAATTCGATATAAGGTATTAGAAATAATCTATTATCTCTCAGAAGAATCTGACTATAGACAAGTAACGACAGAAGTTTTACTTTCAAAACTTCCAGAAATAAATAATGAAGAATTGAACAAAATTTTACAATATCTTGAAAGCAAATACTTCATAAAAGGGAGTTTGTCTGGGAATGCTGGTTATATTTTTGTAACTATTACATCTGAGGGAATAGATATTATCGAAAATAAATTAAGCAGAATCAGTATTTATGATTCTACAACAAGGGAAATTACTATGAATTCAGGTTTAAAACTATTTATTAGTCATAGTAGTAATGATGCCGATGTTGCTGAAGCTATTATTGATTTGTTGAGGGCGGCATTAAATTTAAGTGCCGAAGAAATACGTTGTACAAGTGTTGATGGTTATGGATTACCAATAGGATCAGATACAGATGATCAACTTCGTAAAGAAATATTTGATACTAAAGTCTTTATGGGATTAATTTCTTATGATAGTCTTAATTCTGCATACGTAATGTTTGAACTTGGTGCACGTTGGGGTTCAAATAAATATTTAGCCCCATTATTGTGCCCAGGAATTGAAACTTCTATTTTACAAAGTCCTTTAACTAGTTTAAATGCCTTAAGCTGTAGTAATAATGCACACTTACAACAGCTTGTTGTCGATGTTGGAAATAAATTGGAGATGAAAGCTAGTAGTCCCGCTGCCTATCAAAAATTTATAGATAAAATTTTAGTTTTACCCTTTCGTTCGGATGTTAACGGTACTAGACAAATTTTTAATAATAACATAACCATTACCGAACAAGAATCCAATCAAGAATTTGATTCAGAAAATATAAATATGTTTCCCGAATCTCCAAATAAAACCAAAGATGAGATTACTTCGCCATTTGAACCCCTATTAGAAGGATATTTTTTATGGAAAACATTTTGGGATGGAAGAAAACGAACTTATTTAAAAGCAGATATTGATGGTGATGGTAATTTAGAAGATATATATTTAGACATACTTACTCCAGAGATTACAATTAAACTTGTCGTTATAATTGGTGATGGAGGATATAGTTTAAGTCATGAGATCCAAGGGTTAAATAATGAATTTTTTTTGTCACCTGGATTTTATTGTCAATTAGCTGTTGTAGATGTAAATTGTGATGGTTTACCAGAAATTTTATTAGCAATTAAGAATCCATCCGATATATATTTAAACATTTGGGAATTTAACAAAGAAAAATATTTGAATTCTCCACGAGGTCATAAAATTTATCCTTTTAATCATTTGGGTGTTTTTTATGCTCAAAGATACATAAGAGTATTGTCATCTGGAACCATTCAAATTCCAATCGGTTCACAAGGCTTATTGAATATTTATAAATGGGATCGAAAAAAAGGTTTTATCCAAGTTCAATAAATATGAAAAAAAGGAATTAGAACTGCTAGAGATTATATATAGTCAGACTGAAAAACGAAGACCCTCATCCCTTAACCTGTTAGCGGTAAAATAAAATACAACAAAACGGACAGATAAAACACAACATTTTGGCCACTTAAAGGCAAACCTTACTGGTAAATATGGGATCTGATACCATTATATCATATTTCACATCAAGGAGGGTTTGTTGCCAATGTATACGTTATTCAGTAACGAAGAGATTTAGGATTTGACAAATCCCAAATAGCCCACCAGTTGGGGCTGACAATTATCGGGCAAATGTATTTTTTAGTTGACCCTTATGCCGACCGGAGCGATTTCGGATGGGCCGAAAGCCTTTGGCTACCGGTTAGCGTGGACATCCCCGGCCATTCTGATTAAGGGTGTCCTTATTTTCCTTACCTTGTTCATATTTCGGCGGCATCCGGACACTGATTTCGGAAACATCCGGACAGCGTTTCGGAATTATCCGGACAGGATAACGGCACATCCGGACACCTTGTCGAGTTGATAAAACAACTGGTACCTTTTAATCAGAACTGATTAAAGGGGGCCAATGATGAGTAGGCTGGACATGCTCAAAGCAAGAGAAATTTTTAGACTGAAACACGAAATACAACTGTCCCTCAGAGAAATCGGCCAAGCTTGCAATTGCGGCAAGACAACCGTTGCTGAAATCTTGGGACGCGCTGAGAAGGCCGGTATCACGCGGCCAATCGAACTAAGCGACAAACAATTAATGTCGCTGCTTTATCCGCCTTTCGAAAACAAATTCCTCCCGCACGAACCCTATGTCTTCATTAGGATTACTGTAACGAGATGACAAAAGTAATCTTGCTCAAACTTTAAAGGTTTGGGTTTTTTTCTTCCGGTTTATATTCAAACAATTCCCCCGGCCCAACCTGGTAATTAAACAACTTACATAACTTCTCCATCGTCTCAAAATCTAACCGGATTACCTTTTCGTGATATAGGTTTGATATCGTTGCCCGGTTTAATCCGGTTTTTTCATGAACATCTTGGATGGACATCTTATGAATGCCCATTAATTTTGATAGATTACATTTTATCATCGTAACCCTCCCATGAGCAGATTATATATCAAAATGAATATTAGGACAAACAGGATAAACAACTAGTTGATTGACTTAATTATTGGAATGTTATATAATTTAAACAACTAGTTGTTTATTAACGTTAACTAATTGCTCAAAGATGAACTAAAAAATATTTTTGGGGGGATTCTTTTATGAAGTTCGAAGGCTTCGTCGCAATCCAACACCAAGGCCGATTGGCAATTTATAATAGAGGAGGAGTTTACCACGAATTAAAGGAAAGCGACCGGATTGAAGTGGATACCGGGGAACATTGGATCAAGATGGAAGTAAAACGGGATTA
>JAEVZP010000082.1 GCA_023392185.1 Bacteroidota bacterium | reverse complement strand
GTTCGCGTTCTTCCTCAAAAACCTTTACGTAGGGCGTGCGCATCCGGGCCGTTACGTTCCAGTCAATGGTTTTCACATCGTCGCCGGGGGCATACTCGCGCACTTCCGAAAACGACATGCCGCGCCCATGAAACCGCGAGTGGTAGCCGCCGGCCAGCATCCGGTTGCTGCGATGGCGGGTGCGGATTTCCAGTTGCCGGACTTTTCCCAGCAGCGTAGCGGCGGTGTATCTCATGGGGGTGTTAGAAGGCTCCTTTTTTCCGGAAATCGCTTCTCTTGTATGTTAGAAAAGACGGGTCATTGCGAGGGGCCGCTCGTACGATCTATAGTTCGGCCCCGAAGCAACCTGCACATTTTTTCGGAAAAATGTCCACCAGATGTGCAGGTTGCTTCGTCGTTCCTCCTCGCAATGACCCGCGAGATGTAAAAGGACTAGGCGCTTACACCCGCCAGCACATTTTCCAACACCGCTGCCATTTTTTGGCCCCGCTCGCGGGCTTCATCTTCACTCCAAAGCAGGCTCACGCTGGACGAAATGGTGCGGCCCATAATGGCATCGCTTTGCGGGAAGGCGCGGTTGGCGTAGTGCAGCACTTCCTTTTTGTATTCGTCGGACATCCGGTGCATCCAAGCGCCGTTCTTCAGGTGTTCCCACTTGCGGATGTAGTGCCAGTTGTTGTCGTACCAATAGAAATTTCCCCCAATACCGGCAGCAGCAAAACCGGCTACGGCTTCGCGGGCGGCCAGTTCGTTGGGCAGGAAGAACGAGATAAATGCGCCGGTGTCGCCGCCTGGGTCGGGGATTTCCCGGAACCGGAGACCTTCTACCTTTTTCAATTCTTCCCACACAAGACTGTGGTTGCGTTTCTGAATGTTTAAAAAATCATCCAGTTTGCGCAACTGCGCCACACCCACGGCGGCGTGCAGCTCCGAAATCCGGAAATTATACCCCAGATACGGATGCAGGTCGGCACCGCGGTCGCGGCCCAGGTGGTCGTGGCCGTGGTCAGAGTATTCGTCGCACTTCTTCCAGACGTCTTCGCGGTTGGTAATCACCGCGCCGCCTTCGGCGCAGGTCATGGTTTTTACAAAGTCGAAAGAAAAAGTTCCGGCATCGCCAATGGTACCCAGATGCTGGCCCTTATAGGTGCCGCCAATCGCCTGGCAGGCATCTTCCAACAACAACAGATTGTGTTCGGCGCAGATGGCTTTCAGCTCATCCATGCGGGCCATAGAGCCGCACATATGCACCGGCATAATGGCTTTGGTCTTCGGCGTTATGTTGGCGCGAACGGCCTGCGGGTCCAGCGTCAAGGACTCGTCAATCGGGGTGATGACCGGCACGGCACCCACGGAGATAATCGCTTCAAAAGACGCTACAAACGTGAAGGCGGGCATAATCACTTCGTCGCCCGCGCCAATGCCCAAGGCCACCATAGCTGCCGTGAGCGCCGCCGTTCCGGACGACACCAACTGGGCATATTTCACCCCAAAGCGCGCCTGCAAACCGGCTTCCAGCTCTTTGGCTTTCCAGATGCCGTTGCGGGGGCCGTCAAAACCGTAGCGCATCAGGATGCCGGTTTCCAACACATCATTTACTTCTTTGCGCTCTTCGGCGCCAAACAGTTCATAGCCGGGCATAAAATGGATTTCTGGGGGATTTTTTGGAAAGGTGTAAAATTACGACGTAGCCGTTTTGGAGCCTGCGTTGTAAAGGGGTGTTTAAGAACGTTTAAAGAAATTTTTGGTGGTGTGCCAATTGAATGATACAGGTTTCCAAATCCCGAGATGGCGTTGCGGAGCCCGTCCGCAATGACGAGGCCCGCCATAACGACCGGGAAACAGCAACGAATGTTATAAAAACAACCACTACCGTTCTCCGTCATTGCGGGCCTGACCCGCAATCTCTATTTCCCTTATCACAAATCACACCTTCCTGAGCGCCACCGAAAAATCTTTGCGTCAATGAGAAAGCTCCGAACAGCCACCTGTCAGGTTTTTGAAACCTGACAGGTGAAAGCACTCTTGCCGGAAAGCCTACCGGCACGACATTTTCCCCCAACTTCGTTTTTCCATGCTTCAAACCGATTTCCTTGTTATTGGCTCCGGCATTGCGGGCCTTTCCTTTGCTCTTAAGACGGCCAAGAAGTTTCCCGACAAAACCATTACGGTTCTGACCAAAGCCGCTACCGATGAAACCAATACCAAATACGCGCAGGGCGGCATTGCGGTGGTGAACGACGTGGTAGGCGATTCCTACGAGGCCCACATCCGCGACACGCTGATTGCCGGCGACGGCCTTTGCGACCCGGAAGTGGTGGAGCTGGTGGTGCGCGAGGGCACCGAGCGCGTGGCCGAACTGATTGACTGGGGCGCGCGGTTTGACAAAGACGAAACCGGCGATTTTATGCGGGGCCGCGAGGGGGGCCACAGCGCCTTCCGCATCCTGCACCACAAAGACATTACGGGCTATGAAATGGAGCGCGCGCTGGTGGCCGAGGTGGCGCGGTACCCCAATATTCAAATCCACAACCACTGGTTTGTGGTGGATATTATTACGCAGCATCACCTGGGGTATCTGGTTACCAAATCCACACCCGATATTGAATGCTACGGCGTGTATGCGCTGAACCTGAACACCTTCCGGATGGAAAAAATTCTGGCAAAGGTGACGCTGATGGCAGCGGGCGGAACGGGGCAGGTGTATCGCACGACCACCAACCCCAAAATCGCTACCGGCGACGGCATTGCGATGGCCTACCGGGCGAAGGCGCGGGTAGAAAACATGGAGTTTATTCAGTTTCACCCCACGGCGTTATACGAAGCAGGCGTGAGTCCGTCGTTCCTCATTACCGAGGCGGTGCGCGGCGACGGCGGCATCCTGCGCAACCACAGCGGCGAGGCGTTTATGGAGCGCTACGACCCGGAGCGCAAAGACCTGGCTCCGCGCGATGTGGTGGCCCGCGCCATTGACGCGGAGATGAAACGGCAGGGAACAGAGCATGTGTTTCTGGATTGCCGTCATATGGACCCGGAGGCGTTCCGGAAACATTTCCCCAATATTCTGGCCAAGTGCCAAAGCATTGGGATCAATCCATTGGAGCAACTCATTCCCGTGGCGCCGGCGGCGCATTATTGCTGCGGCGGCATCCAGACGGACGTGTGGGGCCGGACGTCGATCCGGCAGTTGTATGCCTGCGGCGAGTGTGCCAGCACGGGCTTGCACGGGGCCAACCGGCTGGCGTCGAACTCCTTGCTGGAAGCCCTGGTTTTTGCCCACCGCTGTGCCGAAAATGCGGCACAACGCGTGGAAGGCGTAGACTGGCAGCTGGACGTGCCGGACTGGAATACCCTGGGCACGCGACAGCCCGAAGAGCTGATCTTGATTACGCAAAGTCTGCGCGAAACCCAGCATTTTATGTCGGATTATGTAGGGATTGTGCGTAATGATGTGCGCCTGCGCCGCGCTGCCCGCCGACTGGATTTGCTCCACGACGAAGCGGAACAGCTCTACCGCTCTACGATGGTTTCGCCGCAGCTCTGCGAGCTTCGCAACCTGATTACGATTGGGTATCTGATTGTGAAAGGTGCGCAATTCCGGAAAGAAAGCCGCGGGCTGAACTACAACACCGACCACCCGGAGAAAAGCGCGATTGTGCAGGATATTGTGCTGTAGCCGCCGGAGGTGGCATTGGACGCTGGCGCTGTTGCCCTTCGACAAGCTCAGGGTGACAAATGTTGGAAGCCCTTCGGGCGTTGGAGCCTTCGGCTTTGTGTATAAAAGGGCTGTTCTCGTTCGGCAGAGGCTTTGCCTGTGTCGTGCTATCCCGCAGGCTGCGCCTGCAAGTTTAACGCAGGTACAGCCTGCTCCATAATCCGACGAAAGCGCAGCTTTCGCCGAACATAAACGTGTAATCGTCACCGAACTTCGCAAGAAGTTAAAGACAGGGCTTCTCGTTTGTCCTGATACTTGCTACCTGATACTTACTACCTGACACTTTTGTCTCAAGCATGATGTATTCCCACTTCAATGTCCGTGTGTATGGCTTGCTGATAGCCAACGGCGCAATTCTGGTCAATGATGAAGTCATTCACGGCCGGAAAGTCCGGAAATTTCCGGGCGGCGGACTGGAACTGGGCGAAGGCACGATTGAAGGTTTAACGCGGGAATTCCGGGAAGAGCTGGACCTGGAGATTCGCGTCTTGTCGCATTTCTACACCACCGACTACTTTGTGAAATCGGCGTGGGACCACTCACAGGTCATCTCTATTTATTACCTCGTGGAAGCCGTTTTTCCGGAATTTCAGATTGTAAATGTTTCGCCCGATGCCGAGCAAACCGTCTGGGTTCCCCTATCCGACATCCGTCCGGAAGACTTTACCCTGCCGATTGACAAAACCGTTGCGGAGATGCTACAAAAAGCGGTGGTTTCGGGCAAGATCGGGGAATGATAGTCCTGTCATGTGCACGACCATGGCGCTGTTTAATCCTACAGAACGCGCCTCATGGCGCGTTCCTACAATCCGAATGTTCTTTTGTCCTGGAGGCCTATATTTTCGGCCTTTATCGCGCCCTTTAAAACCATTTCTTTTTATTGAAATAGATACTCATCAACACCGAAAAAAGAACAGAAAGCAGTAGCGCGTAGTAAAAGCCTTCGGCTTTGTTTTCGCCGGGAAAGTGAACGTTCATCCCAAAGAAAGACGCCACCAGCCCCGGAACGGTCAGGATAATGGTAATGGCTGTCAGGCGTTTGATGATGATGTTCATATTGTTGTTGATGATCGAAGCAAAGGCATCCATCGTGCTCGTCAGGATATTGGAATAGTTGTCGGCCATTTCCAGGGCCTGCGAAAACTCTACAATCATATCGGCGAGGTAGTCGCGCTCTTCATCATCAAAATGCAGAAAATCGGTGCGTTCCATTTTCTTCAGGAGCAGTTCGTTGGAGCGCAGCGCGGTAGTGAAATACACCAGGCTTTTCTGCACCCGCATCAGGGCCAGCAACTCCTCGTTCCGGTTGGATGCATATAATTTTTGCTCAAAAACATTGCGGCGGTGATTGATTTCCTTCAACACCTCCATAAAATCAAACACTACTTTCTCAAAAATCTTCAGCACCATCATGTTGGGGCGCTCCGGATGTCGCTTGGCGAAGGTGCCCAGAAAGCGACGGATGGCTTCGTTTTCAAACGAGTTGACCGTGACCACCTGATTGCGCCCGGTAATCAGAATGGCAATCGGGATGGTAATAAAATAAGCGTCGGAGGCAATGAGGGATTTGTTCTCGACCGGCGTCTTCAGAATAATGAGCTTGCAGCCTTCTTCCTGTTCGTAGCGGGCGCGCTCTTCAATATCGAGGGTGTCTTTGAGCAGGTCGCGGTCGATGTTCAGGGCGCGGGACAGCCGGTCCATTTCTTCCTCCCGGAACGGCGGCGACACGTTGATCCAGTTGGCGCCTTCGGGCTGCGCAATTTCCAGCGTTTCGCGGTTGATGTTTTTGTAGAACTGGATCATAAAATTTTCCGGAACGCGAAAGTAAAGGAGGAAGGGGGATGGAAGTTAGGAGTTAAGGGATGCCGGGAATTTACATAAGACCACGTACCTCCCAATCAACCTTATCAACCCGGCAAACCCGCAATTAAATAATCAACTTTTAATTCATAACTTCGCACCCCTTATGCTACCCACCAGTAAACTCCTGACGCTCGACGAATTCACCATTCAGGAAACCCGCCGTTTTCCCAATGCCACCGGCGAACTTTCCGGCCTGCTCCGCGATATTGGCCTGGCCTGTAAGTTTATCAACAACCAGGTGCTGCGCGCCGGTCTCACCGATATTCTCGGTACCCACGGTGCCACCAATGTGCAGGGCGAAGAGCAGATGAAGCTCGATGTGTATGCCGATCAGATTCTGATTAATGTGCTGCGCAATTCTGCTGATTGCGCCGGTATTGCCTCGGAAGAAAACGACGATTTTGTGTGTTTTGAAGGCAAAGTGCAGAAAAATTCTAAATACGTGGTGCTGTTCGACCCGCTCGACGGCTCTTCCAATATCGACTGCAACGCGCCGATCGGGACGATTTTCTCCATTTATCGCCGCCTGTCGGAGCCGGGAACGCCCTGCACCAAAGAGGATTTTCTGCAACCCGGCAACAAGCTGATGGCCGCCGGATATGTGGTGTATGGCACGAGTACGATGCTGGTATATGCCACCAAGCTAGGTGCCAACGGCTTTACGCTGGAGCCTTCGGTAGGCGAGTTTTGTCTTTCGCACCCCGATATCAAATGCCCGCAGAAAGGCAAGATCTACTCTGTTAACCAAGGCAATACGTCTAAATTCCACGAGTGCACCAAAGCGTTTCTGGAATACTGCATGGAAGAAGACAAAGCAACCAACCGGCCCTTCGGGCACCGCTACATCGGCTCGATGGTCGGCGACCTGCACCGCACGCTGGTGAAAGGCGGCATCTTCCTGTACCCGGCAGACAAGAAAAACCCCAACGGCAAACTGCGCCTGCAATACGAATGCAACCCTATGGCCTACCTGCTGGAAGCTGCCGGCGGCATGGCCACCGACGGGCAGGGCCGCATCCTCGACATCGTTCCGACTGAGCTGCACCAGCGTTGCCCGATTTATATCGGTTCTACCAATCTCGTAGAGAAAGCATTGGAATTTATGGATAGCGCGGTCCTTTCAGCATAGGCTGCTACAACTCTTTTTTCCGGAAAATTTGTCTCCAAAAGGTCATCGGCGCTGCCGGTGGCCTTTTTTCATGAAACCGGCAGTCGTTTTTCCGGAAAAGAAAGGGAAATAACCCGCCGGCGCCTCTGTCTCCCCGGCGTTTAAAAACCCTGTACCTTCGCAGCCGCGTTTGTTTCCCGTTCGCCAAATGCTTCTGTAACTATGACAAAATACCCCAAGGACAGCGCCAATGTCATGAGCGAACTGGTGCTTCCCAACGACACCAATACGCTGGGCAACCTGATGGGCGGGCGGCTGATGTACTGGATGGATATAGCCGCAGCGGTGGCCGCAATGAAGCATTGCAATTGCCCGGTGGTGACTGCCTCGGTGGATAATGTTTCATTCGCCAACCCGATTAAGCTGGGTAACTTACTGACGATTGAAAGCCGCGTTACCCGCGTTTTCAATACCAGTATGGAGGTTTATATCAAGGTGTGGGGCGAAGACCTCAGCGCACAATACCGGTATCTTTCCAACGAAGCATATCTCACCTTCGTAGCCCTTGATCCGCATGGTCGTCCGCGCGCGGTGCCGCCGCTGGAGCCGCAAACCGAAGAAGAGCAAAAAATGTGGGAAGGCGCGCTGCGCCGCCGGCAGGTTCGACTGGTGCTGGGCGGCAAAATGAAGCCGCAGGAAGCCTCGGAGCTGAAAGCCCTTTTTATACACGACACCCCTGTCGTCTAAAGAAAAAACCCACATAAAAATCCCGGAACACACTGGATTCCGGGATTTTTTTTATTTAAGGGATCGTCAGTTTTGTACAGGAGCGCTGCGGCTGGATCAGGGCTTGATAAAAGGCGCTACGATGGTCAGTACATCGTCCATAGCCAGTGGCTCATCGAAAGCCTGGGTAGCCGTGTCAGCAGGGATAAACTGGGTGATGTCAAGACCTTCCTGAACCGTTCGGTTTTCGCCGTCATATACCATTTGCACCGCCTCTGCCGGCACCGGATCGCCCAGCATAATATTGGACTGGGCCTGTGTAATCCAGGGGCGGATCACCTCGCTGTTGGTAGCACTGTTGCGGTTGGCGCGCATATAGCGGACATGCGCCGCATGGCGGGCTTCTACGGAGTGAATCTGCAGGGCAGCCTGAAGAATGTTATTGTATTTATCATCCATCAGCTGGGTGACCTGCCCTTTATAAGCCCGCACGCCGGTGTCTTCAAACAACTGCGACACAGCCAGGAAAACGTCGTAGTTCGTAAACACCGTCTGCAGCGGCCCCTGGCCCGGGCCACCGGGCGAACCCACCCCACCGGTAAAGTCGAAAACAGGTTTGGGCACCGGCGTGCCGCCGGCGGCTTCAATGGTTCGCTTCAGAAAGTCCACGTGTGCCGACTCATGCGCGCCGATCGTCTGGAAAGCAGCCAGGGAAGCGCCGGTCAGGCCGAGCGCACTTGCATTGGTCAGTCCTTTGGCGTAAAATTCAGCTTCCAGGTATTCGAGGGTAAGGGCGAAATTGAGAATATCGGTTACGCTGCTCACCGATTGCCCGTAGGCTTTCTGCAGCAGACTGCCGAGGGCAAAAGGAACGGCCGTCAGGGCAGCACCTTTCATAAAAGTGCGCAATGCAGCCCGGCGCGGCGCAGTACGCTCATAAAATTCCGGGTCCTCCGATTCGATGTGGTTGAAAATGTTCTGAAAATTCATAACGGCGAGTCGGCAATTTTAGTAGGAAGGAAGTTTAGAAGCATTGAGGCGCTGACGGCTGTATTTGCCAATGCGGTTGAGCACCTCGCCGGGCGTCAGGACGGCGTCGAGGCCATCGGCTGTCTGGGCGCCGATAGCGGAAAGATCCGTCAGATCGGCAAATGATCCGTTTGATCTCAAATCCCGGATATAGGCGGCGTGTCGGGCATCCACGCTTCCGATTTTGCCCAGCATCAGCAGGTAAGGCGCGCGTTTCAGGAGCTTGCCTGCACCATTGCCGGCCGCCACGCTCAGGTCTTCAAGCGTCTGGGCCGTTTGCAGCACATCAGCCCGGTTGCCGAAGTTGACAGTAGAGAAATTTCCGGAAATCGCCTGAAGGGGCGCAATGCCCTGGGCCATCATCCACTCCTGCAGGAAGCG
>JAEVZP010000074.1 GCA_023392185.1 Bacteroidota bacterium | reverse complement strand
ACATACATCCGCTCTTCGGGCGTCGAATACTGCTGCACCGAGAAGTCGGCATTGGGGCGGTTATCGCGACGGGGCAGAATGTTGCCGTTGGCATCCATAATACCAGTACGGATCAGGTTATCCAGTGTAGAAAGCTTGTTGCGGTCTGCAATGGGGCTGGCAGCAGAGAGGCGCATTTGCATGGCCTGGCCGGCGCTGAACATCTTGGAGCAGTAGGTATAATCCATGATGTTTTGAGCGTTGACCGTATCCGGATAATCTACGAGGAAGCCACCATCCGGCAGCGGAACGGCCTGCGAAGGGATGGTTCCGGACGGATTGAGCACATACAGGCTGCGGTACTGGGCCGTGTCGTAGATCTTGAAGTAGCCGTGTTTCACCTGCCAGTTGTAGAAATAGCCATACAGCTGACCTTGTGCGGTGTCTGTGGACGTAATATAAACCACACCGGACGTCTTCTGATACTGGATCGGCGCTGCGTTGGTATCACGGTAAACGCCCGGGTTACGGAGAAAGCTGATTTTATAGCCTTTTCCGGTGGGAATTTTCCAGCGTAGCGGCAGGGTCAGCATCCGGCCTTTCGGCACCCGGAAGGTATCTTCATACAGATACACCGGATTGCCGTTCTGGGTAAGTTGCACCGCGAAGCCGGAGCCGGAATCAGCAGCCGAGTAGATATTTACTGCATTCAGATAGAAAAGGGAGTAGGCATCAAAGGAGATGCCGCTGTTAACCAACGAGTCGGCCTTGCGGCGGGCGGAGTCGAGACCAACTTTGCCAAGAACCACGCCGCCCGTGGTGCAGGCAGTATCGTAAATAGCTGTCAGGTTATTACATTTATACCCACTGGGACCGCCCGAAAGGTGTCCTTTAGTCGGTGGTGTATCATTCACGCCATCGTCTCCACAGGCCACTTCCGGATTATTGGTAGGCCCCCACACGTGCGAAAGGCTGAAATAGTGGCCCAGCTCGTGTGCGATTGTCTTGTCCTCATTAATATTACCACCGTTGGCGCTACCGGCGATCATTACGCCATCTACGATCCGGCGACCGGGAATTCCGTCGATCGATGCCGGCGGAGTCGCATAAGCAGCTGCCTTTTCGTTAGTAATATACCGGTTGATCCAGATATTGACATAGGAATCGGGGGCCCAGCCACCCAGTTTACCCAGGTCGCCGCCCTTCAGGGTCAGGTAGTGGCGCTGCCGGGTGATACCGTTTGTCGGTTGCCCCATCGGGTCGAGCTGCGCGAGGTGGAAGACAAATTTGGTTTTGCCTACGTAACGGGTGTTCGTACCGCGAATCAGCCCTTTATAAGGCGGAATGAGTTGCGTGGTATCCGCATTCTCGCGGTTATAGGCCGCGTTGATATCGCGAATCGCCTCATAGATCGTGTTATCCGTTACGGAATTGAAGTCGCTGCCGTAGTTGTGGACGATGTGGAACACGACCGGAATGTGATACACCGTTGTCGTATCGAAGGGCGTGAAGGTTGTCTTGGCATACGGAGAAAGGTCCATTTTGCCAAGCGCAGCGTCCATCATCTGTTTCCACTTCGCTTCATTCCGGGCGACTTGTTCCGGATACTGTTGGGCAACAAGCCGGGTCATCTCATCCGTGTAGCATTGCGCAACGCCCTGTGCCTGTGCCACGCCTGCAAAGCCGCCGGCCATTACAGCAGTAGAAAGGAGTAGTTTCTTTATCATGAGCTATTTGAAAGGTCCTGCCGGATCCGGGGCAGGAACTCCAAAAGTAACGATAATTCCAGAAAAAAAGTTTTTGATTTTTTTTCGTTTGCCGGTGTTTGGGCTGAGCGGAAGGGATCTGTACAAACTGGCCATTCTGGGCAGCACCGGCTGTATTTCCGGATTCCCGGGGCAACCGGTTGGAGGAGCCGGAATAAGGTAAAATTTCCGGAAAACAGCGCCTTCAAACCGCCTTTTCCGGTATGCTGCCATAGCGGGAAGGGAGCCTCAAGCCTGAAGTTGCAACAAAGGGCTCAAAAAGGAAAACCCGCAAAAACATCCTTTCAGTTTTTACGGGCTTTGGGTTGTGCCCCAGGCCGGACTCGAACCGGCACGAGCATTGCGGCTCAAGGGATTTTAAGTCCCTCGTGTCTACCATTTCACCACCAGGGCAGCCAATATCCAAACCGGCTCCAAACAAAAAATTCCAAACAAATTTTGTTTGGAATTTTTAAAAAAGAGCGGAAGACGCGATTCGAACGCGCGACCCCAACCTTGGCAAGGTTGTGCTCTACCAGCTGAGCTACTTCCGCTAAAAAAAGAATTAAAAACGAGAACTTTCCCCGTCGTCCAAACCCGTTGTTTGTTGTTGGGAGTGCAAATGTACGCAGCGATTTCAAACCACCAAATTTTTTTCCGGAAAAGTCTGAAAAATTTCTGCCGGCGGAAAGCAGCTTCCGCTTATGGCTCCTAAAGTACAGAAAAGAGCGCCCTGCAGGATGCCGCTCTTGGCCCTTTGGAAGGTCGGGTATGGAGAAAAAGCTGCCGTATTTCCGGAAAAGAGGCTTGTTATTCCGGAATCAACTGCCTTCTTCTGTGCTTCCTTTGCCATGCTTGGCATCTTCCCAGACGGTCTCCAGCGTCCACGGAATCTGTTTTTGAAAAGGTTCCTGCCGCACCGGGCAAGGTGCAACCGTGCATAATTTACACTGATAGGGCTGGCAGGCATCAATATGAATGAACAGCTCGGCAGACGCTCCAAAATCTTTTTTCACGACCTGCTCCAACGCCTGAATTTCTGCATCGGCTTCCTGCACGGTATCGTACCAGGGCAAGGTCATATGGGCATCCAGATGCACCTTGTCGCCATACTGCACCACCCGCAGGTTGTGCAGGTCAATCCAACGGGGCCGCCGGGCAGCCTCTATCACCCGTAAAATCTGACTGAGTAAGGGGACATCAGCTTCGTCCATGATACCGGCAAAAGAAGCCCGAACCACCCGATAGCCCGCCCGCAAAATGAAAGTTGCAAAAATCGCTGCCACGACACTGTCGAGCCAGCCCCATCCGGTAATGTAAATCAGGAGCAGGCCCAGCAGGGCACCGGCAGAGCTGTAGGCATCCGAACGCAGGTGCACTCCGGCACTTTGCACCACCAGCGAATGGTGCCTGCGCCCCTGCCGCTTCGCATATACGCCTGCTGCATAGTTGAGCGCACCCGCAACGGCCACTACGATCATTCCGGTATCGAGCGAGTGAATGGCCTGTGGCCGGAACAACTGGACGGCGGCACCGTACAGCACCAGCACACCGGCTACCAACACCAAAACGCCTTCAATGGCCGCCGATATCAGTTCGGCCTTAGCATGGCCATAAGGATGATCCGCATCCCGCGGCTTGGCTGCAATGCGCAGGGTATACAAGCCAATGAAACCAGCAGCTACGTTTACGGTGCTTTCCAGGGCATCGGTCAGGATGGTGACCGAATGGGTAAGCAGCCAGGCGGCCATCTTTCCCACAAACAAGACAGCAGAAAGCAAGGCGATCAACAACTGTACTTTCCGGACAGACACCGTTTTATCGGAAGTACTCACAAAGGAAGAAAAAATTTAAAATCGATTTCAGAAAGGGCTTTACAGATCGGTCGGGATTTCGATTTCATAGAAACGGCCCGGCGCCACCCGCAGCGACTTGGCGCGCAGCCAGGGGTTCTGCTGTTTGACAGCCTTGTAAGTAGTACGGTTTTCCAGTGCCCACTGCGCCAGGTTAGGGATGCTGCTGTTGACCGTAACCTTCCGGACCGGAATGGGCCGGTATTGATCGGCACCTTCCACCATAAAGCCCATGCCCCGCGCATTGCCGATAATGTGTTTCAGCGCCAGGATGCGGAAGATATAGCGGTTGGTTTCTTCGAGAAAAAGAATGTTGTAGAAATTGTTTTGACCCTGCGCCGTTGCAAAGTTGTTGTAGCCGCCCATGCCGCAGTTGTAAGAAGCCGCTGCGGCCGTCCAGTTGCCGAAGCGGTCATAAGCCTGTCGGAAATACCGGCAAGCGGCATCGGTCGCCTTGGCAACATCGTAGCGCTCGTCTACATCATCGCTCACTTCCAGCCCAAATTGCGGCGCAGTTGCGGGCATAAACTGCCAGAAACCAACCGCGCCGGCACGGGAAATCTGATTTTGCAGATGGCTCTCGGCAATACAGAGGTATTTAAAATCGTCGGGGATGCCGGCGGCTTTCAACCGCGGTTCAATTACCGGAAACCAGCGTCCGGCCAGCTTCAGGGCATAGAGCGTGCCGGTATGGCCGTAGTAGTTGGCAATCAGTTCCCGGTCGAGCGATTCCCGGATATCGCGTCGCTCCAGGGGAACCTTTTCTCCGGCAAAGCTCATCTGCGCCGGAATCTGTGGCGCATACCATTTATACTGCAGACGGCCGTCTGCAAAAACGGTGGTCAGCCCGTCGCCCTTATCGGGGGAGAAGCCCAGCAGCGAGGCGGCCAGCAGCCCGCCGGCCACACCGGCAAAGGAAGAAAAAAGCGCAGTACGATTGATCCGGATCATATCTCTTAAAGGTACAAAAACAACACCAGGGAAAGCCCCATCCAAAAAGCGGTGCGCCAAGCGCACCGCTTTTTGGGGATTCTGTTTCCGGAAATTTAGGGCTCCGGATATTCTATTGCAGGACTTGTTACCGGAGCAGGGTGATCTCCCCTTTCTGCTCGAAGTCTTTGCCGTCGCAGCGGTACCGGACATAGTAGTAGTACACGCCGGTGGGTTGGGGTTCGCCACGGTAGGTGCCGTCCCAGCCCTGCTGCGGGTTGGACGTTTCAAACACCATATTGCCCACGCGGTTGAAGATCCGGAAAGCAGAAATGGTCGGCGTGCCGTTGGTGATCATGCCAAATTCATCGTTGCGCCGGTCGCCGTTGGGTGTAAAAGCATTGGGGAAAGCCACGTTGCAGCAAGGCTGTGTGCCCAGATACAGGAAGTCTTGTCCTTTACAACCAAAAGTGTCGGTAGCGGTCAGCTGAATATAAGTGGTGGAAGTGCCTTGCGGCGCAATGGCCCACACGCTTGTACCCCGCCGCTCGTCGGTGCGGAACAAGCCTTCGGGCGACCATTGATACGCATATCCCGGACCCAGATCAGCGGCCTGCAAACGAATGCTGTCGCCGGAGCAAACCGGGGTCGTCGGCTTGTTAATGATACTCGCTGCCGGGGCCGGGCGTACTTTGATCTGTTCGCGCCGGTCGTAGGAGCCACACTGGCGCGATACCGTCCGCACGATTACATTTTTAATACCCGGCGTGCTCCACTTCACGCCATAGGGGCCGGTGCTGTGGGTGCTGTACACTACAGTGCCGTCGCCGAAGTCCCAGTTATAGCTGCTGATGTTGTCGGATATAGAATCGAGGGTTAACTCGGTTACCTCGTCGATACAGATCTCCCGCTTTCCGGTAATCCGCACGTCCGGGCGGGACCGCACTTCTATGGTCTGGTAAGATGGTGTAGAGATACAACCTTTGTTCTCCACAACAAGGCGCACCTGGTAGGTTCCAACGGAATTGAAACGAGCCACAAAGGGCCCCTGGGTGCCGGCGCCGCTTACCGGCTGGCCGGCAGGCGACGGAACGGTCCAGTAGTATTGTGCGTCGGGACGGGCGTTTCCAAAGTACACAAAACTGATGGTATCATCTACGCACACATAGTTTTTACTTGGAACAAATGTGGAGTTCGGAGCGTAGTTAACATTCACCTGAATGGCAGCGCGGTCACTTTCGCAGCCGTCAATCGTCTGCACTACATAATAAGTAAGATTGGCTTCATAGCCGGTTGGCGGAGCCGGTGCGATCGGGTTGCCGGTGCCGCCGGTCGGTACATCATACCAGAGCAGGTTTTGGCCGGTTGCGGTCAGCGGTATTGGTGTGGTGTACTGACACAGGTTTACCGGGCTGGAAACTACCGGCGGGGCTGGCTTCGGTGTTACGATTACTATGATAGGTGAGCGCTGACTTTCACAACCACCGTCGCTCTGCGTTGCGTAATAGGTGGTAGTTCCAGGAGTACTCGTGGATGGGGTCAGTGTGGCTACGCCGATACCGCCCGTCGCCCTTGTATAGAATTTGGGATTAGAGCCATAAGCCAGCAGCGGTGTGCCACGCTCAAACTGGCAGTACCGAACGGTATCATAAGGCAGCAGTGGCGCAGGCGGCTGCGGCAAAATCGTCACCCTTACCGGTGTACGCGGCGTGCTCGGGCAACCAGTCGGGCTTTGCGTAACATAATACGTAAAGGTGCCGGCAATAGTGGTGTTGGCCGAAAGGTTTGGAACACCGGTACCGCCCGTAGGCGTGGTATACCACAGCACACCGGTGCCTGACGCTACCAGCGGGGGAGCAGTGCTGTTTTGGCAGAAGCTCTGCGGCGCAGCCGTAGGGGCCGGCGATGGCGGTGTGATAGCGGTGCGCACCGTTCCCGGCAGTGAGGTGCAACCGGCAACGGTCACGGTCACGTAATAGCGACCGGTATCTGCATAACCAAGGTTGTTCCGGGTAGCTGTGGTTCCGGTTGCGCTAAAGCCGTTGGGGCCAAACCAGTTATAAGTGCCGCCCGCATTCGGATTTTGCACCGACAGGTTGAGCGTTCCGCCGAGGCACAGCGGGCTGTTGGCAGTAGCAGTCGGTGCAGTCGGTGCGCCTGGAGCTACCAGCGAGATCGGGCCGAGGAAGTTGTTGCGACATCCGTTGGTATTGACGATGCGGATGCTGTCATAGGTAGCCGCAGTCAGCCCGCTGATCAAATAGCTGCCGGAGGCATCAGAGGTGATCGACGACAGGTTCACAACAACTCCATTGCGGCGATAACGCAGGTCATAGGTAATGCCATTCCCCAGGCCCTGGATCTGGATACTGCCGTTGTTGCCGGCACAGGTAGTCGGGTTCGTTACAGTGCCCTGTGTTAAGACCGGGTTAGGATAAACCACCACGTTGATACCGGTAGTATCCGAGGTCGCCCCGTAGGCAGTCACGGTAGCCAGATACCGGCCTCCTGTAATCGTCCGTGGCACCGCCACCCGGAAGATACCGGTACTGTTGGTGATAGAGGTAGCGATGCCGGGCCCCGTCAGGGTATACTGAGCGGCATTCGTAGAACTGGAAGTAAGGATATTGGCAAGCGCGGTAATCGTTACTGTGTCACCGCCACAAAGAGGGCCATTGCTGGTCAGGGCGGGTGGTGCCGGGGTACCGGTAATTTCTACCAGATAATCTTCCGTTTCACCGCTGCCATAGGCTGCGCACGGCGTTACACCTGCAACATTGGTCGTACGGGCAAGGACGAGGCGCATCCGGGTAAGGCCCACCTGCGCAGTGGCCGGTATGGTAAAGCTGCCACTATGCGAGGGAATATTGGTATTGTTGGCCGGCGAAGTGAGGGTAGCAATGGTCTCACCCGCATCGGTCATCAGCGAGTTGTGGTTGTAATCAATGAAAGCTTTAAGCGTGTTGCCACCCACAGTGTTGCTGGAATACTGGCTTACATCGAGCGAATAGTTGGTGCCTTTGGTCAGCAGGACAGGCGGCAGGCTGGTATAGTCGGTATAAGTAGCTGTGGCAAGCGGGTTGCCGGTCACCGGCGGCGCCGGCGAAGTGGTTGGGTTGGTAAAGAAACCGCCGATCTGCACCTGTGCGATATCCTCGTTTACAGCGTTGCCTGCTGCAGAGGTGCAATAGCAGCTATAGAAAGGCGTCAGCGCCACCGAGAAACACGGCGAAGCAGCTGTGAGGCCGGAGTTGACACAACGGATCACCACCCGGTAGGATCTGGATGTATTAATACCGCCGGAAACCGTATAAGTAGCTGCAGTTTCACCCGCGATATCAGTCCACGGCCCGCCGCAACTGTTGGCTGTTTGCCATTGCAAAGTCGTTCCGGAAATATTGGTACTAAAGCCATTGGCCGTCAACGTAAAGGGCTGGTTGGCACAGATGTCGGTCGGACCGGTTACAGCGCCGATAGCCGGCGTTCCGGAACAGGGTGCCAACTGCACGATGTTGAGGTCATCTACCGTCAGATACCAGGGAGAACTTGTTCCTTTGACTGAAATACCGAAATACTGAACACCGCTTACAACGGGTTTCATCTGCACAACATACTGTTGATAAGTTGTGTTGTTGACATTCGTAACCGCAGCAGCTCGCACGGTAATATCAGCTTCAGTGGGCGTACCACTCAACACGGCACGCAGGGTGTCAAAACCACTTGCTCCATCCGCGACATACCAAAAAGAAAACTGATACACCGAGGAAGTATCCAGATCCATGCCGGGTGTAAAGAGATAACGGTTGTTGCTGCTATACCGGAACGAAGCAAACTTGCTGCCGCCAATCGTATGATTGCTTCGGTTATAAGTACTCTGATTGGAAATATAGCTCAGTACATCTGTGCCCAGGGTAATCCCCTTCATACAGGCCGGCAGCGTATTGTTGGTAGTGATGCTCTCAAAATCTTCACTGTAAGGAAGTGAGACCACCGCGCAGGGAACAAAAAAGCTTCCGGCTGTCACAGTGGTGCAGCTTCCGTTCACAGCATTGATTTCGTATACATAAGTAG
>JAEVZP010000065.1 GCA_023392185.1 Bacteroidota bacterium | reverse complement strand
GTCCGGGTCAGCCGCGTAGTATTCCAGCCCGCCCAGGGGCGCGAGCAGCGTGGCGGCAGGCGTGGCGGCCTGCGGTCCTATCAAAACCGACTGGGCATAAAAAGGGTTGCGCGCCGCCAGTTCAGCGGCCAGTTTTTGCACGGTTGCCGGCGGGCCGGTCAGGATCATAAAGTAGGGCCTGAAGCCATTGATTTTTTCGCTGCCGCCGGCGGGCGGATAGTAAGTCCCGTTCCGGAATTCGGACGTGTCGCGCAGAATCAGAACAGCCAGGGGAGATTTGCGGCTGCGATCGTTTACAATGGTTTGCACATAGCTCTGCTGGCTCGCCAGGTTGTTGCCGTTGTCTTTGGTGTCTACCACACAATCCGACACGAGTACCGAAACATCGTTGGGACCTGTTTTTTCGAGCACGGTGGCAATGACCTGCGAAAGATCGGAAGTGCCCTGATTGGCTTTCGCGGCCAACGCATGTTTTTCAACCGCCCCGGGAGTCAGGTTTGCAAAGTATTGATTCACCTGTTTGTTGCTGGCGTTGGGAAAAACATCGTAGGCGATGTTGGCAATCTCGCGGATGCTAAAACTTTTGCGGGACGGATGCGTGTTTAGAAATGCCTGTAAGGCATTGACGGCGTGGTGAAAGCGCGTGTTGGCCGGCGCGATATACGCTTCGACACTTTTAGAAGACTCGAGGTAAAAATAATAGTTCAGGTTTGACGTCAAAGGCGCCCGATTGGGCTGTGTTGTTTGCGGAGCAGGAGCCGGAGGAGATGTTATGTCACTATCGGTTTCGGATGTACAACTTGAAAAACAACCCAAAGCAGCGAATCCGGCCAGCAGAACCGGAAAATATCCTATACGCATAGAAGTAGAAAAATTAAGCAAACAGCAAAGACCGAAATTAGGAAAGCGCTCAGAAAAAAGTTTACGGACGGCCAACAGCAGCAGGAAACGGCCGCGGAAATACGCAATTTGTCGTATTGCCGTGCCTGAAGCGGCGGACAACCTTTGCAGAAACAAACCCATTTTACGCCGATTTAAAAAGATTCCCCATGAAACTTAAAGCACTGCTCTTCGCCACGGCTGCTGTGGCCACCCTGGCTACTTCCTGCAAAAAGGATGAAAACAAAAGCACCAACGGCACCCCTACTGCGCCCGGCGCTTCTACGCTAACAGCCGGCACCGGCTATGTGGCTTTCAACACCGATAAGTCTTTCAACGGCAAAACCAGCCACGTGTATAAAAGCCAGCCGCCGACCGACAATTCGGTTGCCAATAATTCCAGCAATACGGTAACCATTCAAAACACCCAGACGCAAATCAGCGGGACCAGCATTGGCAACACTGCTGCGGTGCAGTTGCAAATCCGGAGTGTTAAGGCAGGCAGCTTCGATTTTACCGGCACCAATGTCACTTTTGTAATATCTGTTACAAACGGCGCCACCCTTAGCGAAGGCTATGCTATGGAGTCGGGTACGCTGGAGGTGACTAAGTTTTCCAATGAGGAAATTGAAGGCAAATTTTCCGGAAAAGGCGTCAACGATGATGCCAACGCCAGCATTAATATTACCAATGGCACCTTCTCTGCAAAGTTTTAAAAGCATAGACGGTTGCCCGAAATCCCGGAAATTTCCGGGATTTTTTCGTTTTAAGCCGCTTTTATCCGCCGGCGTTTCCGGAAAAAGACCTTTGTTTATAGCGAAAATATCCCTTTCCTACCTTCGCTGCCACTTATGCGTATCATCCCCGGAGAAATCAAAACCAGTCAGCTGCACGCTTACCTGCTCGGTGCGGTCTCGCCCCGGCCTATTTGCTTTGCTTCCACAATGGATGAAGACGGCAACCCCAACCTGTCGCCGTTTTCGTTTTTTAATATCTTCGGCTCCAAGCCGCCGCTGCTCATTTTCTCCCCGGCCCGCCGCGTCCGCGACAACACCACCAAGCACACGCTTCAGAATATCCTGCAAACCAAAGAAGTGGTTATCAATGTGGTGAGCTACGATATGGTGCAGCAGATGAGCCTGGCTTCCTGCGAATATCCGGCCGGCACCAACGAATTTCTGAAAGCCGGTTTCACGCCCGTAGAAAGTACGCTGGTAAAGCCTTTCCGCGTAGCCGAGTCACCGGCACAGCTGGAGTGTCGGGTGAAAGAAGTGATCGAAACCGGAACCGAAGGCGGCGCCGGCAATCTGATTATCTGCGAGCTTTTGTGTATGCACCTGAACGAGGCCGTTCTCAACGAAGCCGGACAGATTGATCCCCACAAGATCGACCTGGTAGCGCGCATGGGCGGCGACTACTACTGCCGCGCTTCCGGTCCGGCGGTTTTCACCGTTCCCAAACCCAATACTACCCTTGGCATCGGAATTGATGCCCTGCCCCAAAGCATCCGCAGCAGCCACGTGCTGACCGGCAATCACCTGGGCCTTCTGGGCAACAGCAGCGCCATTCCGGTGGTGGAACACATTTCCAACGACGAGCGCCTCACCCTTTTACTCCGCGAATACGACACCGCGCCCGATGCCCTGCGCAGCGCCCTGCACCGGTATGCCGCAGAACTGCTCGACAAAGGCGACGTACCCCTTGCCTGGGAAGTATTGCTCAGCGACAGCGACGGTGGAAAAGAATTGCGGGGCTAAACGTCCTTTGGGCATTGGACCGCTTCGCTATTGGACCGCTTCGCTATTGGACCGCTTCGCTATTTAATTTTCAAAGCGCCGCAAGGTATGAGTCCGAAAAAAATTTCATTTTCAAGCCCAATGCTCCAATTTCCCAAAGGGAAGTCCAATGCTGCGAGGCAGCGTCCAATTCCGCCAGCGGCGGTGTCCAATCTAATCTCTATGCGCCTCATCCTCCAACGCGTTTCTGAAGCCTCTGTAACCCTTTCCGGAAAAGTGCATGCTGCCATCGGTTTAGGCTTCCTTATTTTGCTGGGCATACATGAAGACGACGCCGAAGCAGATGCCGACTGGCTGGCCGGAAAAGTGGCGAAGCTGCGCGTTTTCGGAGATGCAGCAGGAAAGATGAATTTAAGTCTGGCTGACGTGGGCGGCGAGGTGCTGCTCATCAGCCAGTTTACGCTTCATGCTTTGTATGAAAAAGGAGCCCGGCCTTCTTTTGTCACCGCCGCCCGGCCCGAAAAAGCCATTCCCTTATATGAATATTTCCGGAAATCGCTGGAGCGACAGCTGGGAAAAGAGATCTTCACAGGTGTCTTTGGGGCCGATATGAAAGTAGCAC
>JAEVZP010000064.1 GCA_023392185.1 Bacteroidota bacterium | reverse complement strand
GCTATGGGGTGGATACGGTTTCCAATGCACACGGCATACCAACGGCGCTGGTGGGCATGGGCGTAGCCGTTCGGCTCGGGCTTTCGGCCGATAATGTGTTTAGCCAGCTGCATCTGTACGCGCCCCGCGCCGATGCACCTGTGGGCGGGCTGACCAATCCGGCCGATGCGTTCCAAAGCGAAACGCTGCAACCCGGCGGCATTTTCTCGATTGAAAGCGAAATCGACGAGCATTATATCCTGGCGCCCCTGACTACCGTGCAGGCGCTGCTGGATGCCGGAGCGGCCATTTCCCAAATCGACATGCGCCTGAAACCCGGAACGGCCGCAACCGTGGCGCAAACCCTGCGCGCTGCCCTGGGAAAAGACTTTGTGGTGGAAGACCGGCGACAGCAAAATGCGACTTTTTACAGCATCATGTCGGCTGAGAAATGGACCATGTACCTGATCTTGCTGCTGGTTTTGCTGATTGCTTCCTTCAACCTCGTCGGTGCCCTGTCGATGCTGGTGCTGGAAAAAGAAAAAGACACGGCCATCCTGCAGGCCATGGGCGCCGATAAAAGCACGGTGCGCAGCATCTTCCTGCTCGAAAGCATTTTGTGGAGCCTTGCCGGTGGTGTGGCCGGCATCATTTTGGGTGCTCTGTTGTGTCTCGGACAGCAATATTTTGGCTGGATCCGGCTGGAAGGTGGTTTTTTAATAGAAGCTTATCCGGTAGTGCTGCAATGGCGGGATGTGGGCGTCGTATTTCTCACGGCCGTGGGCCTGGGCCTGGTAGCCGGGTTGCTGCCTGCCCTGCGGGCCGGTCGGCAGCAGGCCGGCGTGTTGCGGTAGTTTTTCCGGAAAATTATACCCGAAGGAAGATCCCCTTCCGGCACTTCTATGAGCCTATCCTGAAAGGGTTTTGAAAGAAGCTGGATTTTCGTATGGTTCTGTTGTCTCCGCCTAAGGCAGACTACAGGATTACAGGCCAACCCGTTCCCGTTGCGGGATCGCCTGCCCCGCCAGTGGCGAAGACAAAAACCGGGGACCCAAATACACCTGCTATCTCTTTCCCGGATACGCCCTTAGCCGGGCAGAGATTCGCTTAAAAAAAGGGAAGGAAAAACACGCCGGTAAAAGCAGGCTGCTTTTCCGGAAATCCGGGGCCCTAGGGTTCGGTTTTATATCAGGAAACCCAGCCGAGGGCCGCGGCCAGGATGAGCAGCACGCCCGCGGCAAAAAGCAGGAAAGAGCTTGTTTTTTGCAGATACAGAATGCGGCGCAGCGTCAGCTTTTTGCGGATGTTGTCGGCGGCAAAAACCTTCAGAAAGTCCACCCCAAGCACCAGTCCCAGACAAGAACTGAAAAACACAATCCGGAAAAGGGTGTTCTGATTGGCTACCGCTGCGGTGGCTGCCAGCCAGTTGATCACCACACCGGGGTTGATGGTATTGATCAGAAAGCCGCTACCAAATATCCGCACATAATGGCCGCTGCTGATAATCTGCACGCCGCGCCGGGGCCGTACCGGCTTAAACTTTTTGAAAAACCCGATCAGGCCGATGACAATCAGCAGGATACCGCCGCCATAGGCCAGCCATTTCTGAAACCGGTGCAGCACCTCCAGCCAAGGCGTTGCCAGGTTGGCTACGGCCACATACAGGATGTCGCTGAGGGAAACGCCCAACACAAAAGCCAGCCCCGTCTTATAGCTGTGGTTGAGGCTATACCGGATGATGGCAAAGAGCGTCGGCCCTACCGAGATGGCCATGAACAGGCCCAGCGACAAGCCGCCGATAAGGGCGCCGACTACATCCATAACGGTTTCTGGCTGCGGTTAAACAATAGACAATATTAGCGCCTCCCTGCAAAATAAAGCGCCGGACACGCCCGCTTCCCCAAAGGAAGCCTTTCAAAAGCAGGTATAAGAGGAAGAAGCGGCCTTCCTCAGGAGGTGTAGGTTTCGTTTGAGACAGCACCCCGGTCTTCGGCTGCCAGCGCTCTGCTGTCTGCCTCGGGCGCGGTAATCCGGAGGTCTACCCGCCGGAGGGGCAAAATCGCTTCGGCCCGCCCGGGCCATTCCACAAAAACCAGCGCACCCGGCTCGGTCAGCAGCTCCTCCAGTCCGGCTTCCTGTGCTTCCAGCGCATCCCGCAGACGGTAAAAATCCATGTGGTAGATTACCTGCCCGTTTCCGGCACGATATTCATTAACCAGAGAGAAGGTGGGGCTGCTGACGGGCCCGGTCACGCCCAGTTGCCGGCACCATTCCCGGATCAGGGTTGTTTTGCCGGCCCCGAGGTCGCCCGAAAGGGTATATAAAGAAGCGGTATCCCCCCATTGCCGGAGCTGATGCACTGCCTTTGGAAGCGCTGTTAAATTGTAGGAGATTTGTAGAATGCGGGGCTTCATGGCTGCAAAGAAACAAAAGCCCCGCCAGTACCTCCCATTGCCGGAAAAACGCCTGTATTTGGGGAAAATCTATCTTTTATGAACCAATCTCACACACTTGAAGTTCAGGGCATGACCTGTGCTTCTTGTGCCAATGTTATAAGCCGGACCTTGCAAAAACGCGGCCTTTCCAATGTGGCGGTCAACCACGCAAGCGGCGAGGTGTATTTCGAAACGGTGGAAGAAGCACCGCTCACCGATATCTACGACATGATCGACGGGCTGGGCTACAAAACCATTCGTCCGGCAGCAGCCGACGGCACACTGGATGCACACGATCAGCATGAGGCACACGACCATGGCTCCCTCGCCGACCGCCTGCTGCCCCTGAACGTAGCGCTTACCCTACCGCTGCTGGCCCATATGTTTTCCGACTGGGCCTTGCTGCACAACGTCTGGTTTCAGTTTGCGCTGGCCACGCCTGTCTTTATCATCGGTTGGATCGTGTTTGGCAAAAGCAGTATCAACTCGGTGCGCAATGGCTCGCCCAACATGAATGTCCTCATTCTGCTGGGCGCGACCGCCGCCTATGGCTATTCGCTGCGCAGTCTCCTGGGCGACGGGCACCACTACATGTTTTTCGAAACCACCGCTTCGATCATTACCCTGGTCATGGCCGGCAACTGGCTGGAACACCGCACCGTAAAAGCCACCACCAAAAGCATTGATGCGCTAACGAAACTGCAACCGCAATATGCCCGCCTGGTGCAGACAGACGCCCAAGGCCGCGAAACGGTCACTGAGGTGGAAGCCCGGTTGCTTCGCACCGGAGACCTCGTTCGCATAGCCGAAGGCGAGGCCATCCCGACCGACGGCACGGTAGAAAAAGGCGATCTGCAGGTAGATGAAAAGATGATTACCGGCGAGGCGCTGCCGGCCCGTCGCAGCGCCGGAGCCGCCGTTACAGGCGGCACGCTGGTGGTGGCCGGATCGGCACTGGTGCGGGCCACCACCGTTGGTAAAAACAGCATTCTTTCCCGCATTGTAGATATGGTGCGGCAGGCGCAGGCCACCCGTCCGCCGTTGCAGCGGCTGGCCGACCGCATCTCTGCCATCTTTGTGCCTGCCGTGCTGATCATCGCACTGATCACACTGCTGGTGAATTATTTTGTGGTAGATCTGCCTTTCGGGCAAAGTATTTCCCGCGCTATTGCCGTGCTGGTCATTTCCTGTCCGTGCGCCATGGGGCTGGCCACGCCGGCGGCTATTGCCGTCGGCCTGGGCCGGGCCGCCCGCATGGGTATCCTCGTGAAAGGCGGCGACACGCTGGAGCGCATCAAAACAGTCAAAACCATTATTTTTGACAAAACCGGTACGCTCACAACCGGCGATCTGCAGATCTCGGCTTTCAAAACCGAAGGCATTCCGGAAGACCTGCTCCGCGATATCGTAGTAGGGCTGGAAAAGCATTCGGCACACCCGATTGCCAAATCGGTGCTGGCACAATGGACAGCCGCGCATGCGCTGCCGATCACCGGTATCCGGGAAATCAAAGGGCACGGGATGGAAGGCACCTATGAAGGCAAACTGTGGAAGCTGGGTAAAAGAAGCTGGGCTGCCGACGGGCAAGGCCCGGAAAACTTCGACCTGTACCTCTCGGAAGACGGCCGTTTCCGGGCTGCGCTGAAGCTCGAAGATGAGCTGCGTCCGGATGCGGCGGCTACCATCCAAACCCTCAAAGACCAGGGTTATCACACCGTACTGATTTCCGGCGACCGGGTAGAAAAATCCGAAAGTGTGGCTGCACTGGTGGGGATTGAGGAAGTGCACGCCGGACAAACGCCGGAAGGAAAAGCCCTGCTGCTCGACGGCCTGCTGGCCAAAGGCGGCGTGGCCATGGTGGGCGATGGCATCAACGACGCGCCCTCGCTGGCAAAGGCTACCGTGGGTATCTCGCTGAGCGAAGCCTCGCAGATTGCCGTGCAGTCGGCGCAGATTATTCTTTCCGGAAATAAGTTCAGCAATCTGCCCCGGGCCTTGCGGCTGGGCATCTACACCGAGCGCACCATCAAGTCCAATCTCTTCTGGGCGTTTATCTACAACATCATTGCCATTCCGGTGGCCGCAGCCGGCTATTTGAGCCCGACATGGGGTGCGGGAGTGATGGCGCTGTCAGATGTAGTGCTGGTGATCAACAGCCTTTTTCTGGGCGTACGCCGGCTAGACTAAACTTGTTGCTGGTTTTTCCTGTTGGGTTTTCCCAAAAAAAAGCTGCTGAAAACACAACGGCGGGATGGGCAGACCGTGCGGCAAAATGCACTCTTTTTCTATCTCCTAAATTTGCTTTGCTATGCGCCTTCAAAAAATACCTATTCC
>JAEVZP010000044.1 GCA_023392185.1 Bacteroidota bacterium | reverse complement strand
GGAATATAAAGAGTAGAAACGCACGTCTTTCTGCTAAAAACCAACTTTTAAACGGGGTTCCGGAATCTCTGCCTTAATTTTCGCTTTCTTCATGAATCAGCCTTTTTTTGCTTCAGACGTAGATGCGGCGGCGCATCTGCAAAACAGTTTCAGCCAGTTGCGCACGGCCATCAAAAATGTGGTCGTCGGTCAGGATGCCGTGGTGGAAGGCCTTATCATTTCCTTGCTTTGCAATGGCCACAGCCTGCTGGTCGGCGTGCCGGGACTGGCTAAAACGCTGCTGGTCAAAACCATTTCCGATGTGCTGCACCTGTCGTTTAAACGCATTCAGTTTACCCCCGACCTGATGCCCGGCGATATTACCGGCTCGGAAATCCTCAACGAGGAGCGTCATTTTCAGTTTTTGCCCGGCCCTGTTTTCGCCAATATCATCCTCGCCGACGAGATCAACCGGACGCCGCCCAAAACGCAGGCTGCTTTGCTCGAAGCCATGCAGGAGCGCAGCGTAACTGCGGGTGGAAAGGTATATCCGCTGCCCGCGCCTTTTTTTGTGCTGGCCACCCAAAACCCGATTGAGCAGGAAGGCACTTATCCGCTGCCGGAAGCCCAGCTCGACCGGTTTATGTTTCAGATCAACCTCGACTACCCGTCGTTTGAAGAAGAGGTAGACATTGTGCGCACGACTACCGATGCCCGCCGCACCGAGCTTCCCAAAGTCCTCGATGCCGAAACGCTGCTGGCCTATCAGGGCCTGGTGCGCCGCGTGCCGGTGCCCGATAATGTGCTGCAATACGCTGTAGGGCTGGTGCACAAAACGCGTCCTTCATCGCCGCTGGCCCCGGAAAGCACCCGCCAGTACCTGGCTTATGGGGCCGGGCCGCGTGCTTCGCAATATCTTATTCTGGGCGCCAAATGCCATGCGCTTTTGCGTGGCAAATACAGCCCGGATATCGAAGACGTGCAGGCTGTTGCCGCCTCGGTGCTGCGCCATCGGATTGTGCGCAATTACCGCGCCGAGGCCGAAGGGCTGACGACCGACGCGCTGGTGGGCCGGCTGTTTTGAAAAAACCGGAAATTTCCGGAAAATCAGGTGGTTCCGCCTGATTCATGCGCTTGTCTGGAGCATGAGGCGGGATGACGGGCGGCAGGAAGCGCGCCTGCCGTTCTGGGCGTGCCGGGGCTTTTTTTACACAATCTCTAAATATTTAGAAGGCCTCACCACCGCAAATAGCGCGTAGCTTTGACGGTTCCTTTTCTATGCACCCGAAAGCAACCCGGCGACCTGGTCGCGCAGCCCGCATCTTGTGGCGCCTCTTCTTCCTCGGCTTTGCTGCTTTTATCTTTTTGGTAGTTGCCCTGTATTATAACATATTTGGCAATATGCCCGGCATTGATGAGTTTGAAAACCCCAGTGCCGCGCTGGCTTCCGAAGTGCGCGCCGCCGACGGCAGCCTGCTGGGCCGCTACTACGTGCAGGACCGCTCCAACAGCACCTACGAAGAAATATCGCCCAGCGTGATCAACGCGCTGATTGCTACCGAGGACGAACGTTTTGAAGAACATTCCGGCGTGGATGGCCGTGCCATTCTGCGGGCGGTTTTCTCGCTTGGCAAGGCTGGCGGCGGCTCTACGATCACGCAGCAACTGGCCAAAAACCTGTTTGGCCGGACCAAACAAAGCATCTACACGCTGCCGCTCATCAAAATCCGGGAATGGGTCATGGCCGTGCGCCTGGAACGCAACCTCACCAAGCGGGAGATTATCACGCTCTACCTCAATACCGTTCCGTTTCCTGATAATGTTTACGGGATTAAGAATGCCTCCCTGACGTTTTTCAATAAAACGCCTGACAAGCTGCGCGTAGAGGAAGCCGCCGTGCTCATCGGGACGCTTAAAGGCAACACGATCTACAATCCCCGCACCCGTCCGGACCGCTCGCTGGCGCGCCGCAATACGGTGCTCGATCAGATGGTGAAAGCCGGTCGCCTCGACGGCAGCGAAGCCGCCGACCTGAAGGCCAAGCCGATTGTGCTGAACTACCACAAGATCGATTACCACGAAGGGCTGGCCCCGTATTTCCGGAAAATTGTGGAAACGGAGGTGCGCAAGCAAACCAAAGACCTCTATAAGCCCAACGGCGACAACTACGATATCTACAAGGACGGGTTGAAGATCTATACCACGATCGACCCGACTATGCAGCGCTATGCCGAAGAAGCGGTAGAAGAGCATCTGTCTGCCATTCAGCCGCTGTTTTTTGCCCAGTCGGGCTATGGCAGCCTTACTGTCTGGAACAAGCAACAGGCGCTGCTCGACCGGGCCATGAAGGCTTCTGAGCGCTACCGCGACCTGAAAGACGGCGGCATGACCGAAGCGCAGATTCTGGCGGAGTTTAAAAAACCGGTTAAGACCCGCGTTTTTTCGTGGAAAGGTATTGGCCATCAGAAAGATACGACTATGAGTCCGCTGGACTCTATCAAATACACCCGGATGTTTCTGCAATCTGGTTTTATGGTGATGCAGCCTGAGACCGGCGAGGTAAAAGCCTGGGTTGGCGGGATCGATCACAACTATTTTCAGTATGATCACGTCAACGCCCGCGCCACCCGGCAGGTAGGCTCTACTATCAAACCGCTGCTGTATTGCCTGGCGGTCGATAATGGCATTTCGCCCTGCGGCAATGTCTCTACCGCACCGCAATCGTTTCCGGGAATGAAAACGGCCTACAACGCCGGTGGAGCCAAGTATGGTTCTATGCCTATGAAGCGCGCGCTGGCGCTTTCGGTGAACAATGCAGCTTTGTATCTGATCAAGCAGGTTGGCATTGAGGGCTTTGTGGATTTCCTGCGCAAATGCGGCATTACCTCCAAGATTGACCCGGTTCCTTCTATGGCGCTGGGCGTTACCGACATTTCGCTTTATGAGATGCTGAAGGCATATACCATGTTCCCGACACTGGGCATGCAGAGCCAGCCGATTTTTATTACCAAGATCGAAGACAAAAACGGCAACCTGCTGAAGTCTTTCACCCCGGAGCAAAAAGAGATTGTTGGTCCCTCCACTGCTTTTAAGATGGTCAAGATGATGCAGGGCGTTGTGGATGCCGGAACGGGTGCGCGTCTGCGTCGCCGTTACAATTTCAAGGTGGCTGCCGCCGGTAAAACGGGCACGACCAACAGTCAGGCCGATGCCTGGTTTATTGGTTATACGCCCGAACTGCTGGCCGGTGCGTGGGTAGGCTGCGATGACCGTTTCCTTTCCTTCCGCAGTGAAGCTTTGGGTCAGGGTGCTGCTGCGGCGCTGCCGATCTGGTCTATTTTCATGAAGAAAGCCTATGCCGACAAAGGCCTGGGACTGGACGAGAAAAAGACTTTCACCGAGCCGGAAAACTTCGACGAATGCAACGTCACAGACCCTAACAGCGTTATGTGGGGCAAAGATGCTACGTACTACGGCCCGGTTCCGGAAAGCGAATACCAATCGCAGCCAGAGCCGGTAAACGATATTGAAGAAACGGAGGTTAACAATGACGCCACTCCCCAACTCGAACCTACCCATCCTGCCGGCCGGTAAACCCCATTTGTGAGAGGAAAAATTATCAACGATCCGGTCTATGGATTTATCCGCTTTACGGAGCCGGATGTGCTGGCCGTTATGGACCATCGCTGGTTTCAGCGGCTGCGGGGTATCCGGCAGATGGGCATGGCTTATCTGGTCTATCCCGGTGCGGTACACAGCCGTTTTCTGCACTCGCTGGGTGCCTGCCACCTCATGGGCAAGGCCATTGAAGAGTTGCGCAGCAAAGGGGTGCAGATAGCCGACGAAGACTGCACGGCCGCCCGTCTCGCCATTCTGATGCACGACATTGGTCACGGCCCTTTCTCCCATGCCCTCGAATATGTGCTGGCGGATGGCGTCAATCATGAGTGGCTTTCGCAGCTGATCATGCAGCGCCTCAATGCGGAAATGGGAGGTGCCCTCAGCCGGGCCCTTGACATTTTTTCGGCTCATCCGCCGGTGCCTTTCCTGCATCAACTGGTGTCGTCGCAACTCGATGTGGACCGGATGGACTATCTCAACCGCGACAGCTATTTTACCGGTGTCAGCGAGGGGGTAATCGGTTACGACCGCATCCTGCAAATGCTGACTGTGGTAGACGGGACGCTGCTGGTGGAACAGAAAGCCGTGCAGTCGGTAGAAAAATTTATCATTGCCCGCCGACTGATGTACTGGCAGGTTTATCTCCACAAGACGGTGCTGGGTGCCGAGCAGCTGCTGATCAACATCCTGCGGCGTGCCAAGGAGCTGGCCCGGTCCGGCAAAGACTTATTTGCAACGCCGGCGCTGCGCCATTTCCTCTACAACGCCATCAATAAAGCCGATTTTCTGGCAGATCCCTTTCACCTCGAAACCTTTTGCAGCCTTGATGACAGCGATATTCTGGCTTCCGTAAAGGTGTGGCAAGATTGTGATGACCGGGTGCTGAGCCGCCTGTGCCGGATGCTGATGGAGCGCCGCCTCTATAAAGTGGTGCTTTCCAAAGACCCGCCTTCCGAAGTCTTCGTGGCAGAAAAAGCGCGGCAGGTGCAGGAAGCCTTTGGACTGAGCGACGCAGAAGTTCCTTATTTTGTGTTTACCGACACCACTTCGTCGAGCATGTACAATATGGATAAAGAACACATCCGGATTGCGCTCAAAGACGGCACCTCGGTAGAACTGAGCACGCTCGACGACTCGCTGGTCAACGCCGCATTTGCCGGGCCGATTATCAAAAATTACATTTGCTACGTCCGGCTCTAAGGCGTGGATTCTTTCAAAAAACAGAACGCATGAAATTTACGGCCCGTGAAATTGCTGCCCTGATCGGTGGAAAGATCAAAGGTTCGCCCGATGCCGCAGTAACGCAGTTTGGAAAAATTGAAGAAGCGGTTGCAGGCGATCTGTCTTTTATTGCCAACCCCAAATATGAACACTACCTGGGCGCAACCGGTGCCTCTGTGGTGATTGTTTCCGAAGCCCTGATGGACCGCGAAGCGCCGGAGAGCGCCACGCTCATTGGAGTGGCCGACCCTTATAGCGCCTTTGCCCGACTGCTGGAAGTATATCAGCAGATGCAGGCCGGAGGCGGTAAAACAGGCATTGAAGCGCCGGCTGTAG
>JAEVZP010000029.1 GCA_023392185.1 Bacteroidota bacterium | reverse complement strand
CGGTCCTAAAAGAGGCGCAAAAGTATTGGGCATCCCCAAAGAGCCTTTGCTAAATCGGGAATTCCCGGAAACGACACCGCTTTTTTGACACGCCGTTTACCTTCGCCCCTTCTATGAATGCTTCTTTGCCTGTTTACGCCGTGATTGTGGCCGGTGGCAGCGGCAGCCGCATGGGCACCGCCATTCCGAAACAATTCCTTCAACTTGGGGAAAAACCGGTTTTGGCCCATACGATGGCCGCCTTTCTGCAAGCCTGCCCCGGCATTCATCTAATCCTCGTTCTGCCGGCTGCCGATCTGAGCAAGGCGCAAATTGTGCTACAGGCTTTTCCGGAAAGGATCGATGTAGAACTGGTTGCAGGCGGCGCTTCGCGGTTTGAAAGCGTCCGGAATGGACTGGCTGTGGTTCCGGAAAATGCGATTGTGTTGGTGCACGACGGCGTGCGCTGCCTGGTTTCACCGCAGCTCATTCAGGCCTGCATTGCCGAAGCCGACGCTCGCCAAAGTGCCGTTCCGGTCCTGCCCATAACCGACAGTATCCGGGAAATTTCCGGAAACGGGAGTCGTGCCGTGGACCGCGAAACCCTTCGCTCGGTGCAAACGCCGCAGGCTTTTCTGTCCACGCCCCTCAAAGCGGCCTTCGCGCAGGGTTTTCACCCGTCTTTTACCGATGAAGCCACCGTGTGGGAAAGTGCCGGCCACCGGGTCAATCTCATTCTCGGCGAAAAAAGCAACCTTAAAATCACCACCCCCGAAGACCTCGTGGTAGCCGGAATGTTGCTGGGCCAGAATGCCTGAGGCAAAGGGCTCCCGGCAAAAAATCGCTCTTGTTCCGTCTGGCAGAACAAGAGCGAAACGCTTTGAGGGATTAAAGGGTTCCTACAGATTGCTCGTCTTCAGCGTAGCAACACTGCCGTTTCGGGCTACTTTCACGAGCAGCAGACCGCGCGGCGCGCCGCTGAGGTCCACCGTTGCATGGGTGTCGCCGTAGTCGCCCGAAGCCAGCAACTGACCGGCCACGTTATAGACGCGGATGTTGCCCAACGCCCGGCCGTCGGTCGATTGCAGCGTCAACAGGCCATTCCCGGTGCGTGTCTGCACGCCCGCGCCCGGCTCGGCCACCTGAGCCACCGCGGTCGGGATTTGATTCCACAAATAGCTGTAGATGGCGAAAATCTCATCGTTGCTCAGACCCCGATTGAAGATGGCTACCTCGTCCAGCGCGCCGTTCAGCCAATACGGATACCCCTGGTGCATCGTGCGGCCCATAACCACATCGAGCGAATTGGTGCCAATCGCCGAACCGTTGGAGGAGACCTGCTGGATGGGGGCCAGTAGGGTGGGAGGCCCCGTGGTGCTATCCATAAGTTGCTGATACACCCGAACGGTGGAACCGTTAAAAGAAACGGCTGTGAAGTACCATTTGCCGGGTTGGATCGGGGCCGGAAGGCTGTCTGGTGTAAATGTCGCTGCCCCTATATCGGCGCTCGTCGTTTCCAGGGTTGGCGAAAAAGCATTGCAGTCCTGATCATACTGCTGATCCATCACATACAGGCCGTAGGTGCCGGGTTGACGGTGCGGAAACCCTTTGGCTACAATAGAGTTGGTCTGGCAGGTTCCGCTGTAAAAAGCATCGAAGCGTACCAGCCCCACGAGGGTCACTTGCTGGGCCGCCAGCAGGGGCGTGTGAGCGACTTCTACCCAACTTGAAGAGCCGTTAAACTGCATGGCGGTGTTGGGATTACCCCGCCAACCGGCGGTGGGCGTCAGGTTGAAGATGGTTCCGGTATGGGCGTTGCCACTCACGTCGGGCAGCTGAAAAGTGCCCGGTGTACCGGAGAAATCATACCGCGCTACGCAGTTGGGGCTGCCGGTTGGGTAAACGGTTTGCGCCGATACACGCAGCGCAGAAAAACAAAAAAGCAGCAGTAAGCATTTTTTCATAAAGAAATACGTGGGAAGAAATTTTTAGCAGCTAAAGTTAATAGGTGACATGTCGGATTTTAAAAATTTTTTTACAAATAAGGAAAGAAGACAACCAGATGTTGCAACGGCCTCCTTCAGGTGGCTTCCGCTCCTGTTCGGCAGGACAATTATCTTTGTACTGCCGCCCATGATCCTTTCCACCACTATAGACGCCGTCAACCAGCGCACCGACATTGTGGAGGTGATTGGGCAGTTTTTGCAACTGAAGCGGCGTGGGGTGAATTACATCGCCAATTGTCCGTTTCATAACGAACGCACGCCTTCGTTTAACGTTAATCCCGCACGGGGCATCTTCAAATGCTTTGGGTGCGGAAAGGGCGGCAATGCCGTTACTTTCGTTCAGGAACACGAAAAGCTGTCGTATCCGGAAGCGATCAAGTGGCTGGCGGGCTTCTATAAGATAGAGGTAGAAGAAACGGAGCGCTCGCAGGAGCAAATCGCCCAGCAGCAGGCAGAAGAAGGCTTGCGCGTGGTGGCCGAGTTTGCCGCCGGCTGGTTTTCCGGAATGCTGAAGGAAACCGAAGAAGGACAGGCGGTGGGCTTGTCCTACTTTAAACACCGGGGCGTGCGTCCGGAAGCAATTGAAAATTTTCGGCTGGGCTATTGCCCCGAAAACGGCCATGCCTTTCATGATGCCGCTGTAGCCAAAGGCTATCGGCCCCAGCTGCTCGAGGAGCTGGGACTGGTGAAATTCCGGGACGGCCGGCCGTATGATGTGTATCGCGGACGGGTGATTTTTCCTATCCAGAGCATGACGGGCCGTGTTATCGGCTTTGGCGCCCGCCTGCTCAAAAGCAACGACCGCGCCCCCAAATACATCAATTCGCCGGAAAGTCCGCTTTATAATAAAAGCCGCACGCTCTACGGATTGTATCAGGCGCGGGGTGCCATTGGCCGTGCCGACGAGTGCCTGCTTGTAGAAGGCTACACCGATGTGATCTCCCTGCATCAGAGTGGGGTGGAAAACGTAGTGGCTTCCTCGGGCACCTCACTCACCGAAGAGCAACTGGGCATTATTGGACGGCTCACCAAAAACATCACCATCCTCTACGACGGCGACGCGGCGGGTGTCAAGGCAGCGCTGCGCGGGCTGGATATGGCGCTGGAAAGCGGCTTCAACGTGCAGCTGGCTCTTTTGCCCGAAGGCGCCGATCCGGACTCGTTTGTGCAGGAAAAAGGATCGGATTATTTCCGGAAATTTATCTCCGAACACAAGCGCGACATCATTGGTTTCCGGCTGGAGGCGGGCTTGAAAGAAGCCGGCAGCGATCCGGTGCTGCGATCCAAGTTGGCAAACGAAATTGCGCAAAGCATTTCGCGCTTTATCCGTCCTGAAGATTTTACCCTGCGCGATCACTACCTGAAGACGGCTGCCACCGGCCTCGGCGTAGATGCGGAAGGGCTCAATACGCTGGTCAACAAGCACATCCGCGAGCGGGTGGAAGGCGAGCAGCGCAAAAAATCACAAGCGCAAGCCAGTCCGCCACCGGTAGATATCACCGCACCGCCCCCCGAAGCAGCCGAAGCCGAAAAGCTGCCGCAGACGGCTGAGGAAGCCCAGGAGTGGAAGCTCATTGCCATCCTGCTGGAACACGGCGGAACACTGGCCGAAGAAGGGCTTACGACGGCGCAGGTGGTAGAAGAGCGGGTAGATCCGGAACTGATCGCGACACCGCAGGTGCGACAGGTATTTGACGATTATTTTGCCCGTTACCACAGCACCGGCACCCCGCCTGACGCCAATCTGTTTATCCATCACCCCGATCCAGGCCTCCGTCAAAAGATAGCCGGCATTTTGCATCCAAACGACATCATAAGCGCCAACTGGGAAGCCAAATTCGGCATCCTCACTCTACAGGGCGAACTGCGCGTTCCGATGGAAGTAGAGAGTTGCCTGCAATATTTTGAGTTGAAAAAGCTCAAGATGATGGAAGCTGTGTTGTTGCAGAAGCTGGAAGGATCTACAGGAGAAGTGCGAGCCATCATGGAGATACAAGCAGCGTATCTGGAGCTCAAAAAAGAAGAAAAAGAAATTATGCAGCGCCACGGCACGGTGATTCTTAAAACCAAATAAGCCATGCGGCTATTGCCCTGTAAAAGCAGCCGGGAAGAGAAGGCTTTTTCCGGAAAAGAGCGTTCTTTTTCCGGCCCTTTGAAGATGCTGATGAGCTGAAAGCCAAGGCTGTTTTCCGGAAAATCCCATAGTTAAAAGGCTTCCTGTTTTTACAGGAAGCCTTTTAACTATGGGAAACAAGAAGCGCCTTTACCGTAGCAGGGTAACGTTACCGTCGTATTTTTCGGTCATGCCGTTTTGCAGCGTAGCCTCAATAAAGTAGAGGTACACGCCTACCGGTTGGTCTACGCCGTTGAACTTACCATCCCAGCCGCGGCCGTCGAGGCGTTCGGTTTCAAAGATCTGCTTGCCCCAGCGGTTGTAGATTTTCATCCGGAAAGAGGTAAGACCTTTGGAGAACATCTGACGCGGCATGAAGTAATCGCTGATGCCGTCGCCGTCCGGCGTAAATGCCGTAGGGATATCAAGGAAGCAGTTCCGGGTAATCACGATCGTGTCGGTGGCCGAGCAGCCTTTGGGATTAGTCGCCGTCAGGAAGTAGGTGCCGTCGTGGCGTACCAGAATCTGCTGCGTTTCGTCGCCGGTGCTCCACTTGTATTGGGTGGTGTTGGCGTTGGACAGAATGAGATTTTGCAGCAGAATGGGCTGCCCGGTGGGGCAAAGGAAGGTGTCGGCACCGAGATTTACGCGGGGCGTTGGCAGCACTACTACCGGGCGCGTTGCGCTGACGTTGGGGCAAAAATTATGTGTAGCCGAGAAGTCGATGTTATAATTACCGGGTACGAGATAAGTGTGTCCAATCGATGTACTGTCGGTCACTTCCCGGCCGTCGCCGAAGCGCCAGCGATATTGGTAGTAGGTAGAATCAATCAGCGTTTTAGCACGGAAGTTCTGGCCTTCACACAATACCGTATCGGTGAGGCTAAAGGAAAGGTCTACCGGGCCGATGGCAACCACCGTACTCCGGGCCGTATCCGTACAGCCGTACTGGTCGGTCACTACCTGAACGACTTCAAAGACGCCTGCCGTGTCATAAACATAATCCGGGTTTTTGAGGCGGGTCGAGTCGCCAGTGCCGAAGAAATACTGTACCGGTAGTGTGTTGGGCTTGGAGGTATCGGTGAAGGTTACTTTATCGCCCTTGCAGATGCTGTCTTTATCCTGCCGGAAACCGGCATAAAAATCGCGACGGGTGTCGATGATTTTCACCACCGAGTCCACACAGGTAATGGTGCCGTTGGGGTTCACGCCGTCCTTATACACTTTGAGGATAACCCGGAAGGTGTCGCGGCGGTTATAGATATGTATGGGGGAACGCACCGTGCTGGTTTGGCCATCGCCGAAATCCCAGAAATAGCGGTCGGGCCAGCTGGCCGGCGGCTGACCGGGAGCGACTGTAGTATCCGCAAAGAAATCTACCGTATCCTGATCGCAGCCAAAGCGAATGGGTGCAAAGTCCAGCAGGGGACGCAGGTTGATGGCTTTTACGTACACCGAATCTCTTTGGATGCAAAGCGGACGAATGGTGATATCATCCAGGGCAAAATCGTTACCGGGATCGGGTGTGGTCTCGAGGTTGATGATCTCAATCGTATCCACAACGAGGATGGAATTCAGCGGCTTAGTATACCGTACCTGCATCGGCAGCCACTGGGGGATACTGGTTGTCAGCCCAAGAGGGGAAGAGGCGGAAGTAAGCGGTACGCCATTCACGCGCCATTGCAGGGTCGCCGTGTTCAGCTGGGTCACGGAGGTTGCATGAGCCAGCAGATCATAAGTTTCGCCGGGGAGCAGGGGAATGGTTTGCCGCCACACCACTTTATTAGGGGTGGTGGAGCCGTTTACCACCATCATCATTCCATTTCCGCCCGCGCCAATTGAGGTGCCGTGATCTACGATCGTCTGGAAAGCGGCATTTGCGTTAGCCGGATCATCGGTAATCATATAAAACTGCGGCTGCATCGGCAGCGTGCTGATATGGTGGAAATAGTCGGACGTAAAACCGGTATTGCCTCCATCGAAACCAGGATTGGGAGCAATATTGGGCCGGATGCTGGTCAGGGTCAGCACATACTGGGTGCTGGTCAGGTCCACATATGCCCGGGTCGCAATGCTGTCCGGATCGGTGAGGGTCGCCGGCGGCGACCACAGCGTGTCGAGCACATCCGTGCCGGACTGGATACTATCGATCCGGGCTACCGGAAGCAGCGGAATGGTGTTTTTACACGCAAAAAAAGTGTCGGGCAGGCCCGTGAGCGTCGGACAGTAAGCCGGACGCGTTTGGGCGTCTGCCTGCCGGGAGCAGATCAGCAGCAGGAGCGCACAGGCCAGCTGGAAGAAATTCGCGTGAAGCTTTTGCATAAACCGGATATTTGCGTAAAAATAGTTAACGAAACGGTATCGGCGAAGCCTTGCGTAGAAAAGCCCCGCCGTCCTCTTGAATAAAAAATTATGGCACGCATCCTCGCGCTCGACTACGGAAAAAAACGAACCGGCATTGCGGTCACCGATCCGCTCCAAATTATCGCCACGCCTCTTAAGACGGAGGAAACACGCGAACTGGTTGGGTTTCTCAAAAAATACTTTGCGGCCGAGCCGGTCGAAAAAGTCATTATCGGCTACCCGCTGGCCCTCGACGGCGCGCCCACGGATGCCACACCGCTGGTGGAAAAATTCTTCGGCCAGTTTCAAAAGCTTTTCCCCCACATCCCAATCGAGAAGATTGACGAGCGGATGAGTTCCCGCTGGGCTTCCGGAGCCATTTCCCAAATGGGCCTCCGCCGGTCGCAGCGGGAAGATAAAGCGCTGATCGACCGCACCGCCGCCTGCCTGCTGTTGCAGGACTATCTCGACAGCGGCAGCTGATTGCATACCTTTGTCTATTCCTTTAAAAAGAAAGATTAAAGCAAATGATATTACCGGTTTTTGCCTACGGGCAACCCGTTCTGCGCAGAAAAGCAGCAGACATTACCCCGGAATTTCCGGAATTGCAGCAGCTTATCAACGATATGTGGGAGACGATGTACAAGTCCTCCGGCGTGGGCCTGGCCGCACCGCAGATCGGCAGGCCCATCCGCCTTTTCGTGATTGATACGGTACAGATTGTGGAAGGTTTTGATGAGGAAGATAAAAAAGATTTCCCCGATGAGCAGCCGGTGAAGTCGGTTTTCATCAACGCGCAGATCGAAGCACTCGACGGCGAACTCTGGAGCTATAACGAAGGCTGCCTTTCGATTCCGAAAATCCGGGAAGACATCCGCCGCCACCAAACGGTGACGCTGCGCTATCTGGATGAAAATTTCGAGTTGCACACCCGGACGTTTTCCGGAATTACAGCCCGTGTTATCCTCCACGAATACGACCATATTGAAGGAAAGCTCTTCATCGACCACATTCCGCCGTTGAAACGCCGCCTCCTTAAAAAGAAGCTTGACGATATTACTGCCGGCAAAGTCAGAACCGATTACCGGATGAGCTTTGTAAAATAGAAAGCCCGCCCCGATAAAGAAAGCCATCTGTCCGGGAACAGGTGGCTTTTTCTATCCCCGGAACAGAGGCTTGTCAGTCGGTGTGGATAGAAGATGTCTGCCAGGAGAACAAGCCCGCGGCATTACCCTACTGCCCCGCCTCCGGGGCTTTGCTTGTTTAATGCTTTTGAATGTACTTAAATAGCGAAAGCGCCGGATAAGGCTTCCGGCGCTTTCGATAACAGCTGTTTTGCTTCTCTAAAACTTTGGACAGGCAAAGTTTTGACGCGGCTCGCGCACCTTGCGGTTGATGCAGCCGTTGTAGATAAAGGAAAGCTCATAGGCGCCGTTGTTGCCGGTTGCCGGAGCGAGGTTGGAAATATTGACATCGTAGCTGAGGCCAATGGTTGCTTTTTTAAAGTCGAGCGCTACATACGGACAGATGGCGTCGTTGACCCGGTACCAGGCGCCGGTGTACAGCACCGTAGGCCGCTGAAATTCGGCATCAAAGCCGGGGTTGAGCACAAAACCGACGGCCGAGCCGAAAACAAGCTCCTGCGCTTTTGCCTGGTTTTGATACAGGCTGCTTGCGTAGAGATAAATATTTTCGTTGAGCTGGAAAGAACCGCCGAGGAAGGCCGTGTAGCGCCGATGAATGCGCGTGCTATCGCTGCCGAGGAAAGACTCCGTCGGCGTCGTGAGGTGATACGTGCTGAAGCCGGCATAAGCGGTCGAACGCTCGGTGACGCGACCGGTATAAGTGATACCGGCAGCAAAATCGGCATAGTTCACGTCATTGTTTCCGGTAAGGTCCTTCGTAGGCTGGGTAAAGCCGCCGCTGATGGGATCAAACTGATCGCCAAAAGAAAGCTTGGCCCGGTCGATAGTTTTTTGCACCAGGCCCCCCTGTACGCCGATAGAAAGGGTATGGTTGCGGCTGATATTGTCGAAGCTGCCGCCAAAAGCCTTATGATATGCTGCCGAAACCGCAAAGGTCATGTTGGTCAGTGCACCGGTGCCCGACTTATCGTAAAGTGCCATCACACCCAGCCCGATGCGGTCGCCGTTGGCAAACTTGCCTTTCAGCAAGGACATATCGTAGGAGAGCGAGGCGGTAGTATAGGGCGTCGATACGGCACTCCACTGATTGCGGTAGTTACCCGCCACGCGCAGGTCGCAGTTGGTCAGCCCGGTAAGCGCCGGGTTGAGGGTCAGTGGCGAGGAAAAATATTGGGTGAAGTGCGCATCTTGTGCAGAGCTGCCGAAGGCAGTAAAAAGCAAAGCGCCCATTCCGAGTAGGAATTTCTTCATCGGAAAAGTACAGGTTTTAACAGAAATGGAAGAAGCCTTTAAGAAGCCAAATTAAGGCGTATTTTGGCATTCACCAATTCTTTGTAAGAAAAAAGGATTTAAGGGGCTCCGGAACAGGTGCTTTTGGAGCGATTGCAGCAGTCTAGAAAACCTGAAATTCCGGAAATTTTGCAGGTGGGAGGCCTGCCGTGACGACCCGCAGCACACCCGGAAGCAGCTGCCCCTGTAGCTGGATGCTCTGCCTGAAAGCGGTAGAGCCAACTGCTTGCAGAGAAATATTTTTACCGGCACCACTTCGGTTGCTGTTTTCCGGCCCGGCCGGCTTGACCTTCCTGCTTCGATTTCGGGATACTGGTTTTTTTTGCACCCTTTAATTCTTTATTACTTCAGATATTTTTCCAGCCACTGATCCTGTTCCCAAAGTACATGCAGAATATTGTCCTTGGCCTGATAGCCGTGCGATTCTTTGGGCAGCAACACCATGCGCACCGGCGCGCCCAGGTTTTTAAGTGCCTGGAAATACCGCTCGGTTTGCAGGGTAAAGGTGCCGGGGTTGTTGTCGGCGTCGCCGTGGATCAGCAGCATCGGCGTCTTCATTTTGTCGGCGTGCATAAACGGCGACATGGTGTTATATACCTCCGGAACGTCCCAATAGTTGCGCTGCTCGCTTTGAAAGCCAAAGGGCGTGAGCGTGCGGTTATAGGCGCCGCTGCGCGCAATACCGCAGGCAAACAGATTGGTGTGGGTGAGCAGGTTGGCTGTCATAAAAGCGCCATAAGAATGGCCCCCCACCGCCACGCGTTTCCGGTCTATAAAGCCCATTTTATCCACTGCATCGATCGCTGCCTCGGCGTTGGCCGCCAGCTGCGGAATAAAAGAGTCGTTGGGCTCGGTCGTTCCTTCACCGATAATCGGGAAGGCCGCGTCGTCGAGCACCGCATAACCTTTGGCGACCCAGTACACAAAAGAGCCGTAGTATGGGAACGTAAAGTCGTTGGGGTTCTGCGTATTCTGTCCGGCGGTTGACTTGTCTTTATACTCTGCCGGATATGCCCAGATGAGCAGCGGCAGCTTCTGCACCGGGTTTTTGCGGTCGTAGCCCGCCGGCAGGTACAAGGTTCCGCTCAGGTCTACGCCGTCTTTGCGCTTGTAGCGAATAACCTCTTTGTACACCCCGTCGAGGCTGCTAAAGGGGTTGGTAAAGGCGGTCAGCGGCGTTGCTTTCCCGGTGCGGATGCTGCGCACATAGTAGTTGGGATAGCGGGTAGAGGACTGTTCTACCACCAGCACTTCTCCTTTGCGCACGTTGAGGAGATCAACGAGTTTTTCCTTGGCGTTTTTAAGTTTGGACGTATAAATCCGCTTTTTGCGCAGTGTCGACAGGTCGATTTCGTCGATAAACGGAAACTGGCCCTCTTTGGTGAAGCCGTCGCCGATGAGATAGGCCTTGCCTCCCTGCACATCAATCACATTGCGGCCAAAAGGGTTGCGGGCGGTCTTGAAGGCACCGGGGTCGCTGTATACATCCTGTGCATTGCGATCTTCCATCAGGCGCGAAGTGCCGGTGGCAGGATTGAGCAGATAGGTGCGCTGACTGCGGGTATCATACCAACCGTCGGTTACCACAGCCACCTGATCGTTGCCCCACTGAATGTCTTCAAAGCGTTGCACCGTTTTGAAAAGAGGCTTTGGATTTCCGGAAAAAGGGGCTTCCCAGGTATAAAGGGCATCCCGGAATTCGGCTTGCTGCGCCGGGTCGCCCCCGTCGAGCGCTTCTGCATAAAAGAGGGTCGCCGGGGCATCGTCGCGCCAGCTCAGCGCCCGTTTGCCGGTGCGGGTGGCCGAAAACCCTTTGGGCATTACTTCGGTCAGCGGTACTTCGTTTACCGTTTTGACGGCCGCCATGTTCCGGTCATACACCACTGTTGTCATCGGGAAGCGGTTGAGCGGAACGATGTAAGAGTACGGACGTTGCAGTGTGGTGAGCATCAGGTAAGCGCCGTCAGGGGAGAAGCTCATACCCAGGTACAGATCGGCATCTTTCACCATTTGCGCCGTTCCGGACAGCGGCACCCGAACCAGTTCCGAACGCATCAGGGTTTCGAAGTTGGTTTCGTCGAGTGGGTTTTTCAGCAGGTCCTGATAGGTGCGGTTTTGGGAAACCTTTCCATCGGCGGTCGAAACAGTCGGGCCGACCGGCAGGTTGGCTTGAGCGTTGAGGAGGACAGGGCGGTTGGCAGGCACTTGCCGCACCAGCAGGGCCGAGCCGTCTTTATACCACGCATACGGCATGCCGGCATTGGCATTAAGGTTGTCGGCGGTCAGTTTCCGGGCCGAGGCAGTGGCCAGGTCGGCTATCCACAGTTCCACGCCGCTTGCAGTGGTATGAGTAAAGGCCAGTTGGGTTTCGTCGGGCGAAAAGCTCAGAAAAGCAATACGCGGGTGGGCGGGCAGTCCCTGAATCTGCACCTCCGTTTTGCCATTGCGTCGGCGGATCTTCAGGTTGTCGATATACGACATTGTGCTGGAGATATTAGTCGTTGGGTTTACGCGCAAGCCGGCAAGCCGGATTTCTGCTACATTCAGGTCTTCGAGCGATTTATAGGTCGGGCGGTACGAAAAAATCATCCACTCCTTTTTACTGTCCATAAAAACAGCGGGCGGTCGGTCATATTCGGCCAATTGCAGGATTTCGGCTGATGGCTTTTGATAGGTAAGGGCTTCCTGTGCTTTGCCGTAAAGGGCACAGGCAAGAAAGACCAGCGAGAGCTTCCACTTCAGGTTCATAAAAGAAGACGACTTTTTAAAGTGGGGCAAAATTAAGCCTTTCGAACCCGGCCGGCACTCCGGGCGGTAAGGTGGGAAAAGGGGCATTTTTGCAGATCGGTGGTGATTCCACCGTGTCATTGTTTATTTGCCTTTTTCCGGCTTTTTAAAAGAAGGGATCCCTATGTTTTCTGTTTCGTTTCGCAGGGGAGTGACTGCCTGCCTTTTTGCAACAATGGGTGCTTCCTGCTACCCGGGCAAGACGCTTCAGTTTGGTAAAACCGTGTGCGACCAGCAGCGGTTCCCGGACATCTACCTCCCCGCGCCCACCCAGCCCTATACAGCGGCAACACCCGATACCGCCCTGATGGCGCACTTTACCCTGGGCGACCTCAACGCAGCCCACGCCACCGGCCTGCTCCAACCGCTGACCGAATATGTCGCTGTGCGCAAAGCTGCCGACCAGACAGCCACTGTGGAAAATCGCCTGCGGCTGCTGGAACTGTCGCAGCAGATCACCCACCGCATCGCGCTCGCTTCCATGGAGATTTCTGCCGTTGGCTCCGAACTGGATTGCGAAGACGAAAAGCTGACGCAAATGGCTGACTATATGCAGGATAAGGAAAACAAAAGGGAAACCCGGCTCACGGTATTGTCCATCGTGGCGGCGGCTGCCAGCGACATTGTGCCGCCGTTTTTGCCAGGCAACAAAGAAAAACTGGGCAATGTCCTTACCATTGGTGCCGGTGTGGTGGGTGCCACCCTCGGCGCTATGATTTTGTTCAACGAACGCAAAGTCGCCGTAGAGCATCCCCGCAACGCCCTGCGCGATGTATGGGAAGGGCGTGCCAACACCGATGTTTTTCCGCCGCTGGTGTGGTACTACCTCAAAAACCCCAATCCTGAAGCGCCCGACAGCCGTTCGCTGCGCGATCGCCTGTTGCAACGCTGGCAACGTTTTGGGCAGATTAAAGAGCCTTCTGCGAAAGAAAGGGAAAAACTGCTGGAACTGTATTTTGGCGATGGCGGCGAATACACCACCAGCGAGCTTTATAATCGCGCCGGTATGTACGATCAACTGGAGTCTTATATCCGTCTGATTAACCAGGATATTGTGCATCTGGCGGCATCTTTTGAAAGGCTGCGGCCGTAAAAGCGTATGGCTGTTGCCGTAGTAAAATGCAGCATGCTATTTGGCTGGTTCCCTAAATAAAAAGCTGCCAGCGACCCAGGGAAGCTGACAGCTTTTTATTTCTATTGGATGTGGGTGGCTTTAACAACGCAGCCACACATCCGACCGCAGTCTTATTGCTTGGTCCATTTTTTTACGATGCGTTTTCCATTCTCGGCCGCGGCTTCCACCGTGTAAAGTCCGGGAGCGAAGGCTTCGCCGAAGGCGATTTTTTCCCCTGCCCGGGCCTGCGTCGTTTGCAGGATGCGGCCTGTAATATCCATAATCCGGACCTGGAACAGGTCGCTGCTGTTGCTGCTCTCTATTTGCAGAATACCGTTTGTATGGGACGGGTTGGGATAAATATTCATATCTATCCAGCTGGGCTTAAAAGCATTGCCCGACGGATTAGGGGTGGCTAGGTTGGAGAAAATGCCACTGTTGGTAGCGGCCCCGCCCGTGCTGCGCATGGGGTAGCAGGAACGCCCATCAGCTATCTCCAGCATATACACACAGGATGCCGGCGCATTGTCATCGGTAAAGGAGTTGTATGCATCGGCAATAGCAGTACCGATCAGGTGCATGCTGGCCGCAGTTGCGCCCCGATAGACGTTATAGTAGCTGTGTGGTACTCCTTCATACCGGTTCCAGATCAGGTTCCAGGTTGTGTTATTTACACCTTTGTTGATCGTCAGATGCACAGTCTTGTGTGCGGTATCGGCAGGCGACTGTCCACAGGCGTTTTGAGCAGTCAGATAATAGCGATAAGCCTTGGTCAGGGGCATGCTTCCGGTATCAATCCATTCGGAGAATGCTCCATATGCCTGAGAGCCGATGCGTTCGTAAGTAGCTACATCGTTTTGGCGGTAGAAAACAAAGGAATCAATGTTCGGATCGACGGGTTTGTCCCAGATGAGTTTGTTTTTGCTCTGTGCACTATCAACTGTTACGTGGCAAAGCGGATAGGCAGTGCTAAAGGCATTGCGCACTTGCAGGATCAGGGGAGCCGCCGGGCCGGTAGTGGCTGGGTTGCTGGTTGTGATGCGCAGTTTGTAGCCGTTGCCGGCCGGTGTGCCGGTGGGAATATTTCCGGAAATTGAAATGCCGCCGGTAGCCGCAAGGGTGCCGATAGCGGTCGGGCGGGCGAAGGAGCCGCTCGCATCCGAGAGTTCCAGGGTGAATACATTGCCCGCACCGAATCCGGAGGTGGAGAAATTAGCTGTTACAGCGCTGCCTTCGCAAAGCGTTCGGGTGCCGGTATTGGTGAGAGCCACAGAACAGTTGGCCGTAATGGAGACCGCTGCAGAAGTAGCCTGGCAGCCGCTGCTACCATACGAACCCGGTGGTTGCCTTGGTCTGTTATATAGAGGTTGCCTGCCGTATCCAACGCTACGTCGTAGGGATTATTCAATTTTGCTGAAAGCGCTGCGGCTCCGTCGCCGCTCAACCCGGCGGTGCCGCTGCCCGCAACCGTACTTACCACACCTGAGGGTGTAATCTTACGAATCCGGTGGTTGCCTTTATCGGCTACATACACATTACCGGCTGCATCCACAGCTATTCCTGTTGGGGCATTGAAAAGGCCTTTACCTACGTCGCTGAAGCCGCTAGTGCCAAAGCGGCTCCCATCTCCACCGATAAGGCTTACAACATTGGTGGACTGATCAATTCGAAATATCCGGTTGCCGGAGGTGATATATACATTTCCGGAACCATCCACAGCCACATCTTCCGGATTTGGAATAGCGGTGCTTATCGCCGTGCCGCCCACCCCTGCATATATGCCGCTGCCTGTTCCGGCTATTGTGCTGATGAGATTGGTACCAACGCTTACTTTCCGAATATGGTGATTGGCCTTGTCAGCAATATAGAGATTGCCGGTTGCGTCTAGGTTCAGGCCTTGTGGAGAACCAAGAACAGCATTTACCGCCGTCATGCCATCGCCATTAGCTTTGCCCCCGCCGGCAAGGGTTTTAAGCGTATTAACAGTTTGTGCATTCAGCCCGTGGGCAAGCAGCAGGGATAGGGCGCTCAATAGCGCAAGGCGTTTGGTGATCATGCGTAACAGGGTATTTGAAATCAAAAAATAAAAAGGAAATGGTTGTGGAGTAAAATGCGTTCAGTTTAACGGTTGGCCCTTGGTGTGCAAGAGATGCTTCCTGTTGTAAAAAAATTTAAAGATCAAAATTCTATAATGCATAATGCCTGTGCAATACCTGCCTGCGGGTATTTTTAAGTTTTTTTTTCCAACAGTGCGCTGCCGGCGAAAAGCATAAAGAGCGTATCGGGCGCTGCCCGGATAGGAAGCTGGTCCATGACAAGCCTTCTTCAGGTTGTGCCCTTCATCTTGCGTCCTGCTACTGAAAAGCAGAACGCGCCTCCTGGCGCGTTCCTACAGAATCTCTCCTGGTTCTTTCTACCTGCGTCCTTCGTCCTTCCTCTTGCGTCTTTCCTCTTTTGTCTTTTGTCTTGCGTCTTTCCTCTTTCCTCTTTTGTCTTGATACTTGATACTTGATACTTTTGACCTCCTAAAATTCTCCGCCTAAAATATCCTGATGTCGAAAATTCATGCAGCCATCACCGCAGTCGGTGGTTATGTTCCGGAATATGTGTTGACCAATGCCGAACTGGAAACGATGGTCGAAACCACTGATGAGTGGATTCAATCACGCACCGGCATCTCGGAGCGCCGCCTCCTCAAAGGTCCCGATCAGGGTACCTCCGTGATGATGGCCGAAGCGGCAAAGCGCTTGTTGCAAAAGCGCGGCATCTCCCCGCTCGATATTGATATGGTGATCTGCGCCACCACTACGCCCGATATGCAGTTTCCGGCGACGGCCAATATCGTAGCCGACAAAGTAAGCATGAAAAATGCCTTTGGATATGATATCAATGCGGCCTGTAGCGGCTTTCTCTTTGCCCTCACCACCGGCGCGCAGTTTATCGAAACCGGAAAATACCGGAAAGTGCTCGTCCTCGGCGGCGATAAAATGTCTTCGATCATCAACTACGAAGACCGCCAGACCTGCATCATCTTCGGCGACGGCGCGGGCTGTGTGTTGCTGGAGCCGGATGCCAGCGGCAACGGTATTATCGACTCGGTGCTTAAAAGCGACGGCTCCGGTGCGGCCTATCTGCACCAGAAAGCCGGTGGATCCATGCGCCCGGCGTCTGTAGAAACCGTTATGGCCGGCGAGCACTACGTGTATCAGGAAGGCCAGACGGTGTTCAAATTTGCGGTGAAAGGTATGGCCGATGTGAGCGCCGAAGTGCTGGAGCGCAACAACCTGACCGGCGAAGACGTCGATTGGCTTGTGCCCCATCAGGCCAACAAGCGTATCATTGACGCTACCCGCCAACGCATTGGTCTGCCCGAAGAAAAAGTAATGCTCAACATCCAGCGCTACGGCAATACTACAAACGGCACCTTACCACTGTGCCTTTGGGAGTGGGAAACTCAACTTAAAAAAGGTGACAACCTGATCCTGGCAGCTTTTGGCGGAGGCTTTACCTGGGGCGCTGTTTACCTGCGCTGGGCCTACGATACCCCGGCGACTGTGGAGCATTAAGGGCCTCCTTGAGGAGCGGCTTCAGTCGCAACGCAAAGGGCCGGAAATCCGATCGGATTTCCGGCCCTTTGTGTTGCGGATCGGTAACAATATGTCCGGATCGATCGCGCCGCCGGACCGACCGGATTATTTTTTTTGCTGTCCGAGCGTATACCGATAGCCCACCGAATAATTGATAAAGCCGTCGTTTTGCGGACTTTTGGGGTTCCAGTTGGAGATGCGGTCCAGATAGTCGGTGAAAAAATAGTGGCGGGAAGCTTCAAAGAAAGCCGCCGACTGCGTGTTGATCTGCCAGCGCAGCCCCACCATTACCGGAATCTCCACCGCGCCACGCAGCGGTGCTTTCTGCACAATGTCGCGCTCGTAATACGCACCTTCATTAATATCCGGCGAATAGGCATAGCGGCGGGGCATGGTCAGGTCACCCAACTTCGGATTCATAAAAGCATAGGCCGCGCCCACCCCCACATAAGGCGTTATATAAAATTTGGCATAACCCGCCTCCCAACGCTTCTGCATAAAGCCAAGCACATCCCAGAACACCGACACCGACAGCTCGTTGATATTGCTGGTAAAAGTCAGTTGCCGCCGCTTCCGCCACGCTTCATCAGAGTCCAGGTGTTGAAAATTGCTGCTTTCATTGCCTGAAAGCTGGGTAGCGTAGTAGCCGAGCCGGGCACGGAAAGAATGGCTGATCTCGTATTCGCCGCCCAGGCTCACACTGGGGGAAAGATCATAACGGGATCCCCATGCCCCATATTTGCGGGGCAGCAGATCGCCGAGGTAGTTCTGCGCGCCCACCGCTATAACAAAAGAAAATCGGTCTTTTTGGAGGGGGGGACGGTTCCGGAAATCCTGCGTCCGGGCCGCATTGCCAACTGTCAGCGCAGCAAGGGCCAGTGTAGAGAGAAGAAGCTTCAAGAGAGAAAGGGGAGTGTTTAAGAAGACAAAAATATTCCGGGAAACCATTTTTCCCAATCCACCGGTCTCTTTTTAAAACCAGGTTGCCTGGAGCAACAGCAGCGATCTTGTTATCAGTGCGCAGTCCTGGTGCTTTTTCCGGAAAAGACCCCATAAAAAAGTCCGCCTCCGTCGGATACAGGCTAGCGGATGGCTCCCAAACCTGACCCTGTTGAGGCGAACTCCCAAAAAACTTTCAAATCAGCCAGCCGCGCAACTTCAGCCAATAGCAGCTGCCAGATCGGCGATCAGGTCGTCGGCATCTTCAATGCCTATACTAAGACGGATGAGCCCGTCGGCCAGTCCGTTCTGAACACGCTCTTCCCGCGGAATAGACCCGTGCGTCATGGTGGCCGGGTGCCCAATCAGCGACTCCACGCCACCGAGCGACTCGGCCAGCGAAAACAGTTTGGTGCGCGTCAGTACGCGGTTGGCCGCCTCAATACTGTCTTCTTTTAATACGAAAGAAATCATCCCGCCAAAACCACGCATTTGCCTGCGGGCAATGTCATGATTGGGATGGTCTTCAAAGCCACACCACAGCACCTGCTTCACCTTCGGATGGTTGCGCAGCCAGCGGGCAATCTTTTCGCCGTTTTCGCAGTGGCGCTGCATCCGCACGTGCAGGGTTTTGAGGCCGCGTAGCACCAGGAAGCAATCCTGCGGACCGGGCACGCCGCCGCAGGCGTTTTGAATGAAAGCCAGTTTCTCAGCTGTTTCAGCGCTGTTGGTGATTACGCAGCCATGCACCACATCAGAGTGGCCGCCCAGGTATTTGGTAGCCGAGTGCAGCACCATCGTGGCGCCCCAGTCAAGCGGGTTTTGCAGATAGGGCGAAGCAAAAGTGTTATCGACCAGCAGCTCCAGCCCATGTCTTTGAGCAATAGCGGCACAGGCTTCAATATCAACGATGCTCAGCAGGGGATTGGTGGGCGTTTCCACCCAGATCAGCCTTGTTTGGGGAGAAAGCTTCGCCTCAATGTTTTTCATATCGCGCATGTCCACGAAGTGGAAGACGATGCCGTATTGCGCAAACACCTTGGTGAAAATCCGGTAGGTGCCGCCGTAGAGATCGTTGGATACAATCACCTCGTCGCCGGGGGCCAGGAGGCGCATCACCGCATCGGTGGCCGCCATGCCGGAAGCAAAGGAAAAAGCATGTTTGCCGTTTTCGATGGCTGCAAGCGCATTTTGCAGCGCAGTGCGCGTCGGGTTTTGGGTGCGGGCATATTCATAGCCTTTATGATCGCCGGGCGCCGCCTGCACATACGTCGAAGTTTGGTAGATCGGCGTCATGATCGCCCCGGTCGTCGGATCGGGTTCCACGCCTGCGTGAATCAGTTTGGTATTGAGCTTCATAGGACCGCGAAATTAAGGGCTGCGGTTTTGGAGGCTGACGCCGTTGGAAGGTCTGACACAATAACTACATCGGTTCTCATTCCTTTTGGAGGATCTCAACGCTATTCAACACGCGAAGTACTCCAATACGTAGTTCCAACGCCAAAAGTGCTCCAACATTTAAACCCCCCAATTGTTATTTACTTTTACGATTCCTGTGCAAAATTCTCCCGTACGACCCACCGAAAATCCAGATCCGCAGCAGCGCGATTTCGAAAATAAAATCCGGCCCCAGTCGATTGCCGAGTTCTCCGGTCAGCCCCATCTGATTGAAAACCTGCGCATCTTTATCAAAGCGGCCAACGCCCGCGGCGAAGCCCTTGACCACGTGCTGTTCCACGGCCCGCCGGGCCTCGGTAAAACCACGCTGTCTCGCATCGTAGCTGCCGAGCTGGGGGTCAATATCAAAGAAACAAGTGGCCCGGTGATCGAAAAACCTGCCGACCTCGCCGGCCTCCTCACCGGTCTGCAACCCCGCGATGTACTTTTTATCGATGAAATCCACCGCCTCAGTACGGTAGTAGAAGAATATCTCTACTCGGCGATGGAAGATTTCAAAATCGATATCATGATCGACAGCGGTCCGGCCGCCCGTTCCATTCAGCTCAATGTAGCCCCTTTCACGCTCGTGGGCGCCACCACGCGCTCCGGCTTGCTGACTGCGCCTTTGCTGTCGCGCTTTGGGATTAAAAACCGCCTGGATTATTATCCCGCAGAAGTGCTGCAAGGAATTGTGTCCCGGGCTGCCGGCGTACTGGGCGTCAAGATTACATCCGACGCCGCCGGAGAAGTGGCGCGCCGCAGCCGGGGCACCCCCCGGATTGCCAACGGACTGCTACGCCGCATGCGCGACTTTGCGCAGGTGCTCGGCAATGGTGTGATCGACATGGGTATTTGCGAACATGGCCTCAAAGCGCTTAATGTAGACGCCAACGGCCTCGATGAAATGGACAACCGCATTCTTTCTACCCTGATTGAGAAATTTAAAGGCGGCCCGGTTGGCATTGGCAACATCGCAACGGCGGTGGGCGAAGAGCCCGGAACACTCGAAGAAGTGTATGAGCCATTCCTGATTCAGGAAGGATACATCGTGCGCACCCAGCGGGGCCGGGAAGCAACCGAGAAAGCTTACCGGCATCTCGGAAAAGTTCCGTCTGGCGCGTCCACAGGCCTCTGGAGCGGGCAAAATGATGCTTTGCTGAAATAAATTTCCGGAAAAGAGGGTATGGAATTTTCTATGCCCTCTTTTTTCACAATACCTCCGTGCCTTTCGAGGGGGCCAACCGCCTTCCTGTATGAAACGCCTCTTGTTTTTAACCAGTACGGCTCTTCTGAGTAGCGCCTGCTGCCTGGCGCAGGCTGCCGGACAGACTAACACCAGTGACACGACCCAAACCCAAACGCAGGGCGGTGCAGCTGAACAGCAGCCATAGTTTGGCACGATCCGGCAGCGTATCTGGCGAAAAATACTTCCTATCCCAAAAAGGCCCGTGATAGAAATGCCCAGGGAACGGTAAGGGTGAAATTTGCTGTCGATACCGATGGCTCTGTGACGGATGCTCAGGTCGTCAACAGCGTGGATCCAGACCCCGACGCCGAAGCACTCCGCGTTGTCCGGAATATGCCGAAGTGGAAACCGGGCTGCGTAAAGGCAAACCGATCAAGGTGTATTATCAGATTCCGGTGCTGTTTATCCGGAGTGCAGACGATTAGGGAGGCGATAAAAAAACGGCAAAGACCGAAGCCTTCGCCGCCTTTCCCACACACCTGCGCCGTCTGGAAAGACGTACAGGGTTTTCCTCAATGCCGAAAGTCTTTTTGGAAACCCTCCTCCGGATTGATAACACAAAGGTTGGCCGTATAGCTGTACCGTGCTATCCGATGAATTGCGTATTTTAAGGGGAGCCTTACCTTGCAGCCCCTGTGCGATTTCCTCTTTTTCTGGCCTTTCGCCTGCTGGCGCGACAAAAAGGGTCTTTTTCGGCTTTTATCATCCGGCTGGCAGCCGGAGCCACTGCGCTCAGCGTAGCGGTTATGTTGCTGGCCGCAGCCGTCGTCACGGGCTTTCAATCTGTTATCCAGCAAAAGATTTATGCTTTCTGGGGACACATCCTCGTAACCCCTTTTACGACCAATCCGTCCAATCTGCTCACCGAAGAGCCGCTGCCTTTTAATGCCCGGTTGATTGGGGAAATACAACGCGCAGCGCCCGGTGCATCTGTTTATCCTTACGTGTTGCGCCCGGCCATTCTGCGGGAGGGCAAAGCGCTGGAAGGCGTGCAGCTCAAAGGCGTTCCGGACGATTACCGCATTCCGGAAGCGATTGGCGCCACCGGAAGCCTCGACTTTTCGGACACGGCTTATTCCAGGGATATTTTACTGTCGCGGGTGATGGCCAACCGGCTGCAACTTTCGGTGGGCGACCCCGTGATGCTGTATTTTGTCCAGTCTGGGCAAGAGGCGCCGCGCATCCGCCGCGTAACGGTGAAAGGAATCTACCATACCGGTCTCGATGAAGTGGACCGCAATTTTGCCCTCTGCGACATCCGGCTGGTGCAGCGCCTCAGCGGCTGGGCCGACACCGACATTTCCGGCTATCAGATCGACCTGCCAAAGCCGGAAGCCGCGCAGCCGACGGCTGATCTGCTTTACAACGATGTACTTCAGATGCCGCTGCGCGGCTATACGCTTCAGGAGCGCTATCCGCAGATATTCGACTGGCTGCGCCTGCAGGAAACCAATGTCCGTGTGCTGCTGGGCATTATGGCTGCCATTGCTATTATCAACCTCGCTACCGCCTTGCTCATCCTTATGGTGGACCGGGCGCGAACGGTAGCCATCTTAGAGGCTATGGGTATGAGCCGTGCACATCTGACGCGTTTGTTCCTAAGTCTGGCGCTCGGCATTGGCCTTGCCGGCTCGCTGTTGGGAACTTTCCTGGCGCTTGTTCTGGCCTGGGTCCAAAAAACTACCGGCTTCCTGAAGCTGCCGGAAGAAACCTATTATATGCAGACGGTGCCGGTTCACATCCAATGGACGCAGGTAATACTTATCAACGGTGCCACCCTTGTGCTGTGCCTCTTGTTTATGCTCTTGCCGACGCTTTACCTGCGGCGTATTTCACCCACGCGGGTGCTTCAATTCCGGTAGCCGTTCCGCATGAGGAAGCTCCAACTCTCTAAAGCTGGCCCAGGAAATCATCCTGCTCAAAAAAGCCGGAATTTCCGGAAAAAAAGCACCGTTCCGTCACCCTGCAGAACAGAACGGTAGGGCGGCACTGTTTGGCAGATCCCTTCCGGTGGAGCTAGGGAGTGGTTTCCGGGCCCAGCTTGTCGAAGGGCATTCCGGGGTTTTTCTCTTTTTGCTTTACGCCAAAGTTGTAGCGCAGCGTCAGGCCAAACCGCCGGGTGTCTTCCTGGCGGGTACCGGTGGCATAAATGCCGGGCTGACTCAGGACAAAGCGCTGCCGGTTGGTTCCCAGAAAATCGTTGGCGCTGGCCGTCAGGCTCAGTTTGCCACCCATAAAGGTTTTGGTCGCCGAGATATTGAACGCGCCAAAATCCTCTAACTCATAGAACTGCTCAAAACCTTTAAAGAGCCAGAAGCCATAGGCGCTGAGGTTGAAAGTCTTGTTGATCCGGAGCTGATGGTAGGTGAAGCCCACCCAGCTGCCGCGCTCAAACTGCAGCGGCGCGCCCTGATACAAGCCGTCATACATGCGATAGGTGTATTCGGCACTGACGATGAAAAAGTAGCGCCCCATCGGCGGAATGCCGGCTACCAGGCGCAGAAAATATTCTTTCTGGCCACCAAGGTTATCGTAGGTGCGATAAACAACGGCGGTGGCGGCATCCTGATACGACACATTGGTAAACAAGTCTTTATTGTCGCGGAAGCCCAGTGCAAATACCGGAAAATCCATAAACGAAACGTTCAGCTCATACTTGTCGGAGAGCTGCGGACGCAGCGCCGGGTTGCCCACGTCGTAGAGAAACGGATCAATGTAGCGCGGTGCCGGGTTGAGCATGGCAAAGTGCGGCCTTTCAATGCTGCGCCGGAACGTGAGGTTGGCCACCAGTTCCGTCTTAAACATCTTCCACAGGGGGCGGCGCAGGTAGAGATACGGAAACAGATCGGTTCGGGCGACGGTAAAATCGCTTTGCTGCGGATAAGTTTGCCGTCCGTCCATAAACGTGTTTTCGAGGCGCAGACCCGGCTTCACAGTAATCCCCCAGAAGGTTTTGGAGAATTGCAGATAGCCGGCAGCCACCCGCTGGTGGAATCCAAAATGGGCACTCTGAAAAGGGTTGGGCTGGAAACCCCGTCCGTTGGTATCGGTTTGATAATCGGCACGGGTGTCGCCGATGTCCAGGTCGAGGCGCGCGCCGGCTTCGGCCTTCCAGCCTTGGGGCAGCACTGCCGTGTAGTCGCTTTGCAGCGTAATCAGGTGGCTGGCGTAGCGGCGGTCGCCGTTGCCAAGGGTATAATTTCCGGGGATCCCAACAGCCTCATTGCGGTAGTGCTGGGTGCCGTTGTCTGTATAAAGCTTGTATTCAGCCACGTTATCCCAGCTGCTGCCCAGCGTGTCGGGCTTCCATTTTCCGGAAATCACGTTGGAGAAATACAAGCTGTTGGAGCGGCTGTCGCTCGGCGAAAGAATGCGCCCCAGTTCCGCGTTACGGCTCAGAATCCGGTTGGTGTTCTGCGCATCATTCTGGTTTTGGGTAAAGCTCAGCATGCCGTCGTAGGCGAGGTTGAAGCGGGGCGAAAACTCCCGGTCCACGCCACCGCGCAGGTTGTGGTTAAAGGAGCCGAAGCGGGTAAAGGCGGCCTGATCGACTTGGGTCTGGGCGGTGGCTTCGCGCGTGGTATTGAGCGCCTGAAACTGGTTGCGCGCCGAAAATTGATAACCCAGGTAGGAAGTGTTTCCGCCTTCCGTCTGGTTGATGCTCACACCGGCGGAGCTGCTGTTGTAAACCCCCTGGAAACTGCTGATATTGGCCGAGCCACTGCGCCCCAGCCGCACGCCTTTGCGCAGCACGATATTGATAATGCCGCCAGAGGAAGAAGCGTCGTATTTGGCTGATGGCGTGCGCAAAACTTCTATCCGCACAATTGCATTGGCCGGAAGACTTTTGAGGAGCGCACTGAGGTCTTCGCCGCGCAGCTTGATGTCGCGCCCGTTGATCTGAATGACCGCGGGCGTGCTGCTGTTGATATAAAGATTGCCTTCGAGAGCCACCACACCGGGTGTTTTTTCCAACACCTCATAAGCGCTGGAAGAAGCAGCGGCGAGCGGCTCAGCGTCCACAATCTCTTTGTCGTCTTCGAGGCGGATCAGCGGCCTGCGCGCCACAATTACTACACTTTTAAGTTCGTTGCTGTTGGACTGCAGCCGGATGTCGAGCAGAAGAGGCACCCCCCGGACCGTAAAACTGGTTTGGGCCGGTTTAAAAGAAAGCGCCGAAGTGGTCAGCGTATAGCGGGTATCGGGCATGGCCTGGAAGGTGTCCTGCCCGTAAATATTTTCAGCAAACACCTGTTTCCCGGTCGCGTCCTGAATGGTAACCACCGCCATCGCGGTCGTATCGGTGGTGTCGGCAACGTTAACCAGGCGGATGGAAACCGGAACGGTGTTCTGACCCCAGGCCCAAACCGGAAGCAGCAGCGCTAAAAGCAAAAAACGAATCATGCGGGTGCAAAGGTCCTTCGAAGCGATCGAAAACCCATTGCCAAACCAGCGGTTGGAGCCTTTATTTCCGGGATTTTTTTGCCTTTGCCTTGGCGGCGGCGAGCTCTGCGATAAACAGTTCCATAGCACTCACCATGCTGGGCGCATTAGGGGCCGGCGCTTTAATGTCGAGGCGCATACCGGCGTCTTCCACAGCCTTGGTCGTGGTGGGTCCGAAAGCACCGAAAAGCACATTGTCCTGCTGATATTCCGGATCGTGTTCGAGCAGCGCCTGAATGCTGAAAGGTGAGAAAAACACGATCATATCGTATTGATTTTCTTCCAGCACCGGCTTCAGGTCGTTGGAAACGGTACGGTAGAGCGAGGCTTCCGCAAAGGTGATTTTGTGCTTGGTCATAAAAGCCGGAATCTCCTTTTTGGTCGTGTCGGTCATGGGCACCACATACTTTTCCGACTTGTGTTTGCCGATCACGTCGAGCAGCCCCTGCGTCGAGCCATCGGCGGAGAAAAACACCTTGCGCTTGCGGTACAGGATGAATTTTTGCAGATACAGCGCTACGGCCTCGGTAATGCAGAAATACTTCAGATCCTGGTTCACTTTCAGCTTCATTTCTTCCATGATCCGGAAGAAATGATCGACGGCAAGGCGGCTTGTGAAAACGATTGCGGAATATTCGGCCAGATCCACCCGCTGCCGGCGAAACTCTTTGCCGCTGAGCCCTTCCACCAGGATGAAAGGATGGAAGTCCAGCTTCAGATCATATTTTCTGGCCAGATCAAAATACGGCGATTTTTCTCCTTCGGGCCGGGGCTGGGTAATCAGGATGCGCAGATGGTCCGGTAAAGACGTCAGCTCGGGCTGTGGCGGCGGGGCAGAAGAAGCCGTTGCCTTGGGCGCCGTTTCTTTTGGGGAAGCAGCGGTTTTAGCGGCAGCCGGTTTTTTCTTTGCAGCCGGGCTTTTGGCCGGAGCAGAACTTTTTGAAGCCGCTGGTTTGGCAGCCGCCGGAGCCGCTTTCTTTGTTGCCGGGCTTTTCGAAGCGGTTGCTTTAGAAGAAGGCGCTTTGGAAGCGGCGGTGCTTTTGGCAGCAGCTGCGGGTGTAGCAGCTACCTTTTCTTTCCGGGCACTTGTGGGAGAGGACGGACGAACGGCTTTGGCCATACTTTGAAGCTCGGGGAAACAAAAAATAAAGCCGTTGCACTGGCTCTTCTCATAGAGTCAAAGCACGGGCAACTAACTTGGTAAGGACTGCCAGAGGCAGGATTTCCGAGGCGCAAAAGTACGTAATAAAGTGAAAACGGCTATTTGCGAAAAAATTACGCAGCGCCATCCAGCTCCGGGTATAGCGCATGACAACCAGCGCTGCCACCACCAAAAAGGAGAGAATCACAACAATATGGGCCCATTGCGGATCGGCAAACGCCAGTACAAAAACAAAGGGCAGCAAGAGGATCGCCAGAATCTTATTAATGAGATAGACATTGAAAAGATACTGCCCGGTAAGCGCCGAAACACCAAAAGCCCAGCCGCTGAAGCGGATGGCCAACCACTTAAAACCGTAAATCAGGCCTACGCCCAGCATCAGCACGCCCAGCACCACCGCCGAAGGATATTGCCCGAAATTGCTCTCCGGATTGTAGAGCCGCAGCAGCGTGTAGAGATACGCGCCGGTGGTGCAGGCAAACAAAATGTTCATCCCGGCATTGGGCAGCGCATCGGCATCCAACTGATCGCGCAGGACCTGCGAAGTATGCGTGGGGTGGTAGAAGGCGCGCCACAGCAGACTGAAATACCGCGGATTGGTGAACCGGACAAAGCCCAGCAGCAGCCCGATCAAAAGGAGGAAAAAGAAATCGGCCGTGCGGTCGCGGAAGAGGTGCTTTGGCTGCACCACCACCTCGGCGTGAGCCGGATCCCACTGCGGATGTGCATGGAGACGTTCCAGAAAAGCCGTCTGGCCCCTTTGTTGGCGCACCTCTACAGGCGGCAGCGCCACGCCATACAGCGAATCAACCGTTTGTCCGGCAGCCGGCAGCCCGCTGCCCACCCAAAATGCCAGCAACACCAGGGGGCGCAGCCACCATCGCCCCATCACCCCCGACGGATGCCGCGAACGGCAGCGCCGTGCGCCGCCAAAACGGGTGAAAATAAAAACAAAGGGAGTGGGCAACAGCAGGCCGGCATTGCTTAGGCGCCGGGAAGGCAAAAATAACAGCCTTTGGCCTGAACTTTGATATCGTCCTGTATTCATACCTGCGCCTTTCTTTTTTCTTTGCCCTCTTTTTTTTATGAAAGTTTCCGAACAGCCTTATTATGTCCGGCTGGCGTTCATACTGGTCTGTATCGTCTTGTCCTACGGGATTCTATCGGTGGGCAGCAGCGTGCTGATTCCCCTGGCTTTCGCTTTCCTGGTTTCGCTCGTGCTCTACCCCCTGGTGCAGGTGCTGCATCAGCGGTTTCGACTGCCCGACACACTGGCCATTGCCTTGTCCATAGCCGGGTTTCTGGGATTACTTATCGGGCTGGTATATCTGCTCTCCTTTCAGATAGCCGATTTTGCGCAGGATTTTCCGGCCCTTCGCGATAAGATCATGCTTTGGGCCCGGCAGGTACAGGACTGGGCCGATCATAGCTACCACATCACCGTCAAAGATCAGGAAAGCTATCTAGAAAAGGTGTCCGGCACCCTGATGTCGGGCGCGGCAGCCACCGTCGGCGCGCTGGTGCTTTCGCTCAGCAATTTCCTGTTCTGGACAGCAATCGTATTTATTTACTCGTTTTTCATTCTGAGCTACCGGAAGCTGCTGGCGCGCTTCGCTGCCTCGCTTTTTCCGGCGGCACACCGCAAGGCGGTTAACCACTCCCTTTTTGAAACCCGCAAGGTTATTAAAGGCTACGTGCAGGGGCTGCTCACCGAAACCGCCCTCGTAACAGTCGCCTCCACAGCCGGGCTGATGATTCTGGGTGTGCGCTACGCGCTGTTGCTCGGCCTGCTCACCGGTGTGCTCAACGTGATTCCCTACATTGGTTTTATCACCGCTCTGACACTCACCGGGCTGCTTTCCCTCGTGCACCACTCGCCGCTCCTGGCACTGGCGGCCTGCACGGTTCTTTTTGCCATTCACCTGCTCGATGCCAACCTGCTGGCCCCCCGAATCATTGGTGGCCGGGTACGGATGAATCCCCTGGCAACGCTGATCGGCGTGTTTGTGGGCGGGCTGGTCTGGGGCATGCCCGGTCTTTTTCTGGCCATACCCCTCACGGCCGTTACCAAAGTGGTTTTCTCCCACGTAGAGCTGCTGCGACCCTGGGCCATGGTGATGGGCACCGAAGACGACGCGCCCTTGCCCGGCGAGTTGGCCAATGAGCCCGAACCGATAGCTGAAGTGCGGCTTCCACCGACGCCCCCATCCCCACAAAAAAACATTCCGGAATAACAGCCGGCATTATCTTTACACATCCAAACCAAAACGGCAGGGTGTCCGGCGCAGCTCTTGTTTTTCAGCGATAAAACATCCAACAGCTACCCGCCGGCTTTTTAGAATCGCTTCCTGGACAGAATAATACCGGTTGTCTTTTGCCTCCGGAGTCTCCAACAACGCCGCCTGCTGTTTCTTTTTATTTGCTTTTAAATTTATGGAATATAACACAACGCGCAAGCCGTTGGCCATGCTCGAATACGGACGTGGCGTCGCCGAAATGGCGGAATTCTTGCTGACCATCGAAGATCCGCAGCAATGCCGCCGGCAGGCCGAAGTGGTGATCGACGCCATGGCGGCGCTCAATCCTTCAGTTAAAGCACTGGATGACTACCGCCAGAAACTGTGGGATCAGCTGCACCTGATGACTGACCTGAAACTCGAGTGCGAATCGCCTTATCCAAAGCCACAGCGCCCCGAAGAGTTTCAAACGCCGGAACGCCCCGCTTATCCCAGCAATAAAACCCGCCACCGGCAGTTTGGTAAGCATTTCGACGACCTGCTGCATCGCGCCCTGGACGAGCAGGACCCGGAAAAAAAACAAGCTTTCACCCAGGCGCTGGGCTACTACATGAAACTGGCCTATACCAACTGGCACAAAGAACAGGTGCACGACGAAGCCGTGCGCGCCGAGTTGGAACGCCTTTCCGACGGTTTGCTCAAATATGAACCCGGCGGCGTTCACGTGCCTTTTATGCCGCTTACCACCAAAGGACAGCAAAGCGGAAACCGCCTTTCTACCAAAACGGTGAACGCACCGGGCACCGGCAACGGCAAAAGCAACGGTAATTATAAAGCCGCCGGCAGCAGCCAGAAAAGCTACGGTACCTCGCGCGGCCGCAAGTTTTTCAAGCAGCGCAATAAATAAGATTCCCGGAAAAAAGCCGGAAATGTCAATATAAAAACACACCTGTACCGCTTCCAGAATCGGTACAGGTATGTTTCTTTTTTCAAATCCCTGCCGTTTTTAATAACACCTCCACAAACGTGTCCCAACTGTATTTACGCTTTTCATCGCGCAGCCCGGATTGCATTTGCGCTCCATAATTTCCGGAAAAAAAGCGTTCAATACCTGCGGCAATGGCCTCCGGTTCCGGCGCAACCACAAAACCGGCCTTCCCGTCGGGAACCACTTCGGGCAAGCCGCCCACATTGGTGACGACCATGGGCTTTTCAAAATGGTAGGCCACCTGGGTGATGCCGCTGTTGGTAGCCGATTTATAGGGCTGCACCACCAGGTCGGCAGCCGAAAAAAAGTAGCGTACATCCTCGGTCGGGATAAAATCCGTGAAGCGGTGCACACGGTCTTCCAGATTATTTCCGGAAATCAGGCTTTCATAAGGTGCCGGATCGCCGTAGTATTCGCCGGCGATGATGAGGTGGATATCAGGGTCTTTCACGAGCGGCAACGCCTGAAGCAGCAGGTCCAGCCCTTTGTAGGCGCGGATAAAACCAAAGAAAAGCAGGTATTTTTTTCCGGCATCGAGCCCCAGCTTTCGGCATGCCGCCGCGCGGGGCACGGCCTCACCGTAGTTGTCATAGACCGGATGGGGCGTAAAGGCCGCCGGCTTTTGCGGCAGCGCTGCTGAAACCTCGCCGAGCACCTGCCGGCTCATGGTTACAAAAGCATCTACCGGACCGGCAAAATACCGGGTAAAGGCTTTGTCGCCAGGGCGGCCTTCATGGGGAATAAAATTATCCAGAATGGAAATGACGCGCGTGTGGCGGTTTTTTTTCGCCAGCCGCAGAATGGTTCCAAAAGCGGGTCCCATAAACGGAATCCAATAGCGCGCGATAATCAGATCGGGCTTTTCCCGCCGAAGCGCCTGACCGACCCGCCACCAGCTGAGCGGATTGATGGAGTTGATCCGGCTTCTAATCCGAAGCCCCGGCGGCGGCGGATCGTCTGTAAACTGCGATTTTCCGGGAAATAAAAAAGAAGGATACTGCAGCGAGAACGACTCAATCACGGCTTCGTGTCCGGCCTCGTCCAGCGCCTTTGCCAGCCGCTCGTTGAAAGTAGAAATGCCGCCGCCCCGAAGCGGGTGGGCAGAACCGATGATGACAATCCGGGCCACAGAAAGAAAAAAGATTTTTTGAGGCCCTAAAGATACCCGCGCCACCGGTGCTACTTTCGGGCTGCTATGAAATTTACGCTGCGCCGCGCTACAATGGCAGATGTGCCTGCGCTCTCGCGCCTCGCCGCCAATGCGTTTGAGGAAACTTTTACCGGCACCTGCACCGCCGCTGATATGGAAGGCTACCTGGCCGAGACCTATAACGAAGACGCTTTCCGGAAACTCCTCGCCGACGACGCCGTTTTTATTTTCCTGGGTGAAGATGAAGCCGGCAATTCCGCCGGCTACGCACAGTGGAAAACCGAAACACCACCCTTTGCATTTTCCGGAAATCAGGCCGTGGAATTGCAGCGCCTCTACGTCCTGAAGGAATATTACGGCAGCGGCCTTGCGCACCTGTTGACGGATGCCTGCGAAGACCGCGCGATTGCCGGTGGCGCCGATACCCTGTGGCTTGGCGTATGGGAGCACAACTTCCGGGCGCAGGCTTTTTATAAAAAACGCGGCTTTGCGCCTACCGGCTACAGTCATCCGTTCCCGATTGGAGGGACGCCGCAAACCGATGATTGGTGGATAAAGCCGGTGGCCCGATAGCCCTGGCCGTGAGGAAAACCAGCGAGGGATACAGTTGCAGCAAAAGCCGTGGCAGCGAGGTGAAAATGTTCCAGTCCAGGGCGGTTGTAACCAGCAGCCAGTAAATGAGAAAGTAGCTCACCGTGGTCGTTAATATGAAATGGAGACCCGGTGAAAAAGACTTCTTTTGCAGCCCGATCAGCAAAGCCATCAGGATTAAAAACCGGAAATGCTCTTTTGAAAGTACCTGAAAGAAATACTGCCCGACGAGCCGCAACCGGTGGCCGTCGGTGGCGTGTTCCAGAATTACGCTTGCCGTTACCCAAAGCGGCGAAGGCAGCGCGCCCTGCATTTTAAATAAAAGCCAGAACACGGCAAACGGACTCAGCCCTATCAATAAGTTCCCCAACCCCGCCGGCGATTTCCGGAAATCTGACAGGTGGAAAAGCAAAAAAAGGCCGCTCAGCAAAATACCTTCCATCTTCGTCCAGCACAGCGCGCCGCAAAGCAGGCCCATCACCATCCAATAGCCTTTGATACCCGTTTGGCGCAGCCGGTCGGCCACCACAAAAAGCAACAGCAACAGAAAGGCAATCTGGATGTCGGCGTACTGCGTGAGGCCCAGGGCGAAATAATACCGATAGGTCAGAAAAGAGAGGCCGATGAGCAGCAGGCGTTTAAGAGTCGGTCGTCCCGTTTGCAGCAACACCACAACCGGAATACAAAGCGTGGGCAGCAAGGCTATCAGGAAAGGAACAAGGGGCGTAAAATTCCCGGTAAGCCGCCAGCCAAACGCCACCGCGCCCGGCAGGCCAAAAGGGTAGGCGCTGTTTCCGGAAATGCCGGGCTGAAAGATGAGTTTCCAATCGGGCGTCGTCAGGTAGCGGGCGTGCAGGTTCCAAATAAGGGCCGCATCCCAGTCGCCGTAAGCGCGGGCGCGCAGGCCGCACCCCACCGCGCCCAGCAGCAGAAAACTAAGGGCACCCCATTCCACCCACGGACGGAAAGCCGGTTGGGCATCGGCCTGCCATAAACGGCGAATGCAAAACACTAAACCGCTCAGCGCCGGAATGATTATCGCAACTGTGACCGCAAACGGCCAACCCGCTACCAGCCCGGTAAAATAAATCCCGGAAAGAAGGGGCAAGCCTATGCCGACGGCAAGCAGCAGGGCGGTGAAGTGGTGCATGATGTTCCGGAAAAATGATTAAGGCTGGATTTCCAACGCAACGCGAAACGAATCTGATGTTGCCTGCCAAAAGCGCTTCCAGGCAGCCGGTGGCATATGCCGGTTTTCTACCACCAAAACGGTATCGCCCGGCGCGGCGGGCAAGAGCGTACAAGGCTGGGGTGCTGCGAAGTAACGTACCCAGACGGCATAGTCCGGCGATAAACCACGTACTGTTATTTTTCGCTTTCCTGCGGCTGGAGAAGTGATTTTTAGCCTGTTCGTTAGTCGTTCCAAAACCGCTAAATCGCCCTGTATTCGCGGTGCCCGGCTGTGGAAAAGCCAGGCGCTCAGCAACAGGGCAACCGGCAGGCCCAACAAGAGCGCGTTTTGGGGAAAAAAGGGACGCATGAGGTTTGCAGGATAACGGTGCCGATTTTTTAGAGGACTTAGAACCTATCCTAAAAATAAAGCATTGTGAAAAAAAATCCTTTTTTTCGTACGGTTCTTTTGTCACCCCGGAACAGCCTGTCCCGCTGAAAAGCGGGAGGGTCTTTGCGGCTTGCAGGCCGGCAAGTTCCCCTTCGGGGATGACAAAAGATTATGTCCGAAATGCCTAACACCTATTTTCTGGATAGACTCTTAATCTTCCCGGAAAACAGCTTTTAAATCTATTTCCAAGCCCTCAAAAATGCCCACCGGAACCACTGCGTCGTCCGGGTAGATACGGCGGATATCGTAGCCCTCAGGTGTGAGGTCGCAGACGATTACGTTTTGGGCGTCCATGTTCAGCATCCAGTATTCCCGCACACCGGCTTCTTCGTAAAGGCGGAACTTGGTGTCCACTTCTTTTTTAGAGTTGCCGGGCGAGATGATTTCAATAATCCAGTCTGGCGCACCAAGGCAGCCACGGTCGTCTAGTTTTTCTTTATCGCACACCACGCAGAGGTCGGGTTGCACGACCGTGTAAATGGTTTTATCCGCTGTGCTTTTGTGCGAATCCGGCAGCCGGACGTCAAAAGGAGCGGTATAAACCTCGCAGGAACGTTCCTCAAAGTACGTCACCAGTTGTGCACTTATGCGCCAGGAATAACGCTGATGCCGGCGCGACGGTGCGGGCGACATTTTAGCTATCCAGCCACGCAGCAACTCCACGCGCTCTGAAAACCGCCAGGTGAGGTAATCGGCGTAGGTGTAGCGTT